>JAEDEY010000195.1 GCA_016293065.1 Bacteroidales bacterium | reverse complement strand
CAATTAGCTATAAGGTCAGAATAGAACGACGCGGCCGAGTCTTTCCCTTACTGACACCTTCAAATCACCTTAGTTTCCCTTAGTTCGCATAAGGGAAAGGAAGGGAATTGCCAGTGGAGGTGAAATAGGTTACTGTCGTGTCGGATATTCGCACGAGAAGGCTTCGGTGAGCCGCTTGATATATCGCTTTGCTTCGTATTTTGCCATTGGCAGGTCGTGAAGCAGGTAGTTGCCGCAACAGTCGGCCGATGTGCCAGGCACCTCACCGTCGAAGTCTGCCACAAATCCGAAAGCCTGGAGCATGAGGTCGCGCACAACGGTAGGCTCGTAACTGCCCTTCAGGATAAGGTAATTGCCCGTCAGGCATCCCATCGGACCCCAGTAGATGATGTTGTGCTTCCACTCGTCGTTGTTGCGGAGGAAAGTGGCAACAAGATGCTCGAGCGTGTGTATGGCAGATGGAGCAAGTGCTGGCTCCTGATTGGGCGCTGTCATGCGTATGTCATAGGTGGTCACGATCTCTCCGCCCACTTCATCCTGTCGCGAGACGTAGATGCCTGGCTGGAGATTGGTGTGATCGACTGCAAAACTCGGTATTAAGTCCATAGTAAAATAGTATTATGATGATGGCGCAAAGTTAGTGCTTTACTGACAAAAAAACAAGAAAGCAGAGGTTTCAATTGTTCGAAATGCTCAGAATTATGCGCTATTTTGACCAAAATATTGCCTAAATACACAAATTTTTGCATTATTTTTTGGTCGTTTGATTAAAAGAAGTTAATTTTACACGTCAAATGACCAATAGAAAAAGATATGACACAGACTAAACCATCTCTTCTGATAGTCGAAGACAATGAGTTGAACAGGGACATACTAAAGGAGATACTACAAAATGAATATCGCCTTTTTCTTGCTGAAAACGGTATGGAGGGGTTGCGGCTTCTTCGTCAGCATAGTGCCGATATTGGATTGATTCTGCTCGACTTGGAGATGCCTATAATGAACGGTTATGACGTGCTCAAGGCAGTGCGTCTTGACCCTGAACTCATCAGGATACCTATTGTTATCATCACGGCCAACGACTCAATAGAGGAGGAGGTGCGCTGTCTCAAACTCGGCGCACGAGATTTCATACGCAAGCCATTCAACTCAACAGTGGCAAAACTGCGCATCAAAAGCCTTATCAATATGCAGAAGTCGGTCGATACTCTATCAAAAGTCGAGATAGATGCTGAGACCGATGTCTATACATTCAGCGCATTCTTGTATTATGCCAAGGAACTCCTGCGCAATAACCCACGCACGAGCTATACATTGTCTATTACCCATATCAAGGGCTTCAGGGGTATGCGTTCGCTGCTCGGCGAGGAGGCCATGGAGTACGTCAAGAAAGAAGCTGCTTTCCTGCGCGACTGTATGCCTGCAGGTTCGGTGTGCGGACGTTTCTTCCTCGAACGTTTCATCGTGCTCAGTCCAATGCTCCCTTATGGCAAGGAAGACCGCATGGAGATATACAAGGATCTGTCACGCAAAATATCGGCCAATACCAATGCCAAAATCAAGATTGGAGTGCTCGAAAACGTCGATCGCGAGAAAGACCTCACGTCGCTCATCGAACAAGCCAATGCTGCTCTCAACAGCATTCAGGATCTCTATCATACCGACATCTGTTTCGTCGAGCCTGATTTGATTAAGCAGCTTGAGAACCGCTATCAGATTGAGCGCGAAATGGACAATGCGCTGAAGCAGGGTCAGTTTAAGATATATTTCCAGCCTAAGCATCGCTCAGACGATGGTATGCTCATCGGAGCCGAGGCACTTCTGAGGTGGATACATCCAGAATTGGGCTTCATCTCGCCTGCGGTCTTCATTCCTGTCTTCGAGCAGACAGGTTTCATCGTCGATGTGGATATCTACGCTTGGGAGGAGGTGTGCCGATGCCAGCGCAAATGGACCGACGACGGCTTGAATGTTGTGCCTATCTCGGTCAATACCTCTCGATTCGACTACACTGTAGGAGACTTCCACGAGAAGCTGCTTGAGCCTATAGCCCGACATGGCGTGCCTAACAATTTGCTGCACATCGAGGTTACCGAGTCCCTGCTTGCCGAACTCACCAAGGAGGCTCTCGCTACTCTCCATTCGTTACGCGACAAGGGCATCAAGATCGAACTCGACGACTTCGGCACAGGCTACTCATCGCCTCAGGCTTTGGTAGAGTTGCCTATCGACATAGTGAAGCTCGATATGTCGTTTGTGCGCAAGCTCGACGACCCTCGCGAACAGCAGCTCATGAAGGGCTGTGTCTTTCTGTTCAAGAGTCTCAACCTCGAGTCGGTGGCAGAAGGTGTCGAGACCGAAGAGACTCGCAGGATGATTGCCGACTTCGGCATCGACTGCATCCAGGGCTACTACTTCTCTAAGCCTTTGCCAGCCGAGGAGTTCGAGGAGTATCTCCGTTGCCATTCATGGTGCTAACTTCTCGTAAAACTATCAGACAATTCTCAGACAACTGTACAGTTTACTCGACCAGCGCAAACATTTCTCCACGCTACCTCTACGGATTTGTTTGCGCTGGTCGAGCGCTG
>JAEDEY010000194.1 GCA_016293065.1 Bacteroidales bacterium | reverse complement strand
CAGGCGGTGCGCGAGAAGAATGCCCGAACCATCAATTCTGTCAATTTCGTCGAGGAACGTATTCAGGAGACCGCACGCGAACTTGGAGAGAATGCCAACAAGCTCAATGCTTCGGGCGTTTCTGTCCAGAAGAAGACAACCTCCGAGGCACAGGCATCAGTTGCGGCAGCATCTATTGGCGAACGTTCTTCGGCTGCCAATCAGGTGTCGGCTGTCAACTCTAACCTTGAGATGGCACGCTCCATTCGTGCGCGTGTTCAGCAAGCTATAGCAGCCAAAGACTACATTCCCGTTTTGCCAGGACTTGCAGAAGCTGGAGTGTCGGGTCAGATTACAGCCTATAACAATCAGATTCAGCAACGCAACCGACTTGTCGAGAATTCTTCGGTCGAGAATCCTGCAGTTCGCAAAATCGATGCTGCACTCTCTCAGCAGGAGATGACTCTCATCAGCACCCTCGATGCGCATATCGAGACTCTCGAAGCCGAAGCCCGTCTTGCCAGTGGCCGTCTTGCCCGAGCTGCCGCCTATGCCAATTCGGCGAAAAAGACCCAGCAGTTCGACTCTACAGCTATCGAGGCTCAGTCGTTGGTCATCTCGCAAGAGTACAAGCAGGAGTATTTCTCATTCCTTCTCAAGCGTCGTGAGGAACTCCGCCTTGAGCTTGCTGTGGCTAATGCCGATACTCGAGTAGTCGAGGATCCTATGGGTAGTTCTGCTCCTGTTTATCCCGTTCCAAAGGATATTTATATTAAGTTCATTCTTGGAGGTCTTGCTGTCCCCGGACTCTTCCTGTTGCTCGTAGTCGTCTTTACAAGCACAATCCGTGGACGCAAAGATGTCGAGGATGCAGTGTCGATGCCGTTCCTTGGCGAGATTCCTGAAACCGACGATGATGCCAAGAAGAAACTCTCGTTCAAGAAGAAAGATCCTCGCAAGAGCGGAAGCCGAGTTGTCATCAACAACACCAGTCGCAATATTGTGTCTGAGGCATTCCGTATTGTCCAGAGTAATCTGTCGTTCATGGAGTGTGGCGACCATGGCCGTCGTCCACAGACCATCATGCTCACCTCGTTTGCCCCAGGCGCGGGAAAGAGCTTCGTCTCAATCAATCTTGCTTCGTGTCTTGCCAATACCGAAAACAAGCGCAGCATTTGGATCGACCTTGATATCCGCAAGGGACATAAGAACAACGATCTTATGCGTAAGGAACTCATTCCTAACAAGCGCATAGGCCTTTCGAGCTATCTTGCTGGCAAGGCAGAACTCGACGAGTGCATCATCGAGAGCGCCGACAACGACCATCTTGACATCATGGTGGCAGGTCCAATCCCACCAAACCCTGTCCAGCTCTTCATGAGCGAGCGTTTCGACGAGATGATCAAGATCTTGCGCGAGCGTTATGAATACATCATCCTCGATAGCGTCCCTGCTACCGTCGTTGCCGATGCCACCATCTGCAACCGTGTTGCCGACCTCACTATCTATGTCGTGCGTGCTGGTGTCACCGATCGCCGTGTACTCCCGGAAGTCGAGAAGCTTTACCAGCAGCGTAAGTTCAACAATATGTGCATCCTTCTCAATGGTGCAATCATTGTCAAGCGATATGGTTATGGCGCTGGTTATGGCTACGGTTACGGCTATGGTTACGGCTATGGCTACGGCTATGGCTACACCGATGACGAAACTAACGAATCGACATCACAATCCGACAAGACAAAGAACAAGAAATAGACTATGGCTAACACAAAAGACTGGGATCTGGTTATCCAGCCACGAAAAAAACTTCTTGATATAGATTTTAAGGGCATTTGGCAATATCGCGACCTGTTTCGCATGTTTGTCAAGCGCGACATCATCACTGTTTATAAGCAGACTATCCTCGGACCATTGTGGTTCTTCTTCCAGCCTGTTTTCACAACAGTTATGTATATGTTTGTCTTTGCCACTTTGGCAGGCATTAGCACAGGTGGAATTCCTCAGGCATTGTTCTATATGAGCGGTACCTTGCTCTGGAACTATTTCAATGCCTGTTTTACCACAGGTCAGAATACGTTTACTGGCAATCAGAGTGTCTTCAGCAAGGTCTATTTCCCTCGATTGGTTGCACCTCTCGCCGGCATTACCTCTGGCTTTATCAAGGCTCTCATTCAGACACTCCCGCTCATAGTCGTATATATATATTATGTATTAGACGGGGAGCCTATCCATCTCACATGGGAGTTTCTGCTGACTCCTGTGTTGTTTGTGCTCATTGCCTTGATGGGACTTGGCTGTGGACTCATCATCTCGGCACTTACCGTCAGGTATCGCGACTTGAACAATCTTGTCACCTTCGCTCTTCAGTTGTGGATGTATTCTACGCCAGTCATTTATCCTGTCTCAATCTCGGGCGACCGTACCCTGACAGCTTTCCTCAAGGGCAATCCTCTTCAGGGAATATTCACCGACTTCCGCTATATGCTAACGGGTATAGGCGAGATGGATTGGTGGGGACTGTTGTATAGTGCCGTCTTCACAATAGTAATCCTATTCCTTGGCATTATCATATTCAATCGTCAGGAACGCACCTTTATGGATACGATTTGACAATTTG
>JAEDEY010000060.1 GCA_016293065.1 Bacteroidales bacterium | reverse complement strand
TAGCCAACAGGGATGGTACTCTTGATCACCATCACGGCATCGGGATTGACCTCGAGCACAAGGTCGATGACCTCCTCGACATGACTTGTGTCGAAGTAGTTCTTGACAGGGTCATAGTTGGTAGGAGCAGCGATCACGACGAAGTCGGCTTCCTTGTAAGCCTCGCGTCCGTCGAGCGTAGCACGAAGATTGAGGTTCTTCTCGGCGAAATACTTCTCGATATATTCGTCCTGGATAGGCGAAACACGGCTGTTGATCTTATCGACCTTCTCCTGTATCACATCGACAGCCACCACCTCATGGTTCTGTGCCAAAAGAGTAGCAATCGACAGGCCCACATAGCCCGTACCCGCTACTGCAATTTTCAAGTCCTTGAATTCTCTCATTTCTTTGGAATTTATGCAAAAACGAAAACAGGCAAAGAAACACCTTTGCCTGTTTCATATAGTAGAATTTCGATTAGCCCTTGATAGCAGCTACACCTGGGAGCACCTTACCCTCGATAGCCTCGAGAAGAGCGCCACCGCCAGTAGAGATGTAAGAAACCTTGTCGGTGAGACCGAACTTAGTGCAGCAAGCTACAGAGTCGCCGCCACCGATGAGAGAGAATGCGCCCTCGGCAGTAGCCTCAGCGATAGCATCGCCGATAGCACGTGAGCCAGCAGTGAAGTCGTCGCACTCGAACACACCTGCAGGACCGTTCCAGAGGATAGTCTTGCAACCCTTAATAGCCTCGGCAAAGAGCTTCTGAGCCTCAGGACCTGCATCGAGACCCTCCATGCCAGCAGGAATAGCGTTAGATGGGTGATTCTCAATCTTTGCGCCTTCCTTGACAGTCATTGTACCGAAGTCGAGACCGTCGCAGCAAGTAGCATCTGGAGCCATGACGAGCTCTACGCCGTTCTCCTTAGCGAGCTTCTCAACGTTGAGAGCAACATCGAGCTTATCCATCTCAACGATAGAATCGCCGATCTCGCCGCCGTGAGCCTTAGCGAATGTATATGTCATACCACCGCAGAGGATGAGCTTGTCAACCTTGCCGAGGAGGTTCTCGATGATACCGATCTTAGAAGAAACCTTTGAGCCACCCATGATAGCGATGAATGGGCGCTTGATGTTGTTGAGCACATTGTCAACAGCAGTCACTTCCTTCTCCATGAGGAGACCGAGCATCTTGTTGTCGGCATCGAAGTAGTCGGCGATGACAGCAGTAGAAGCGTGCTTGCGGTGAGCAGTACCGAATGCGTCCATCACGTAGCAGTCGGCATAAGAAGCGAGCTTCTTAGCGAAGTCCTTCTGCTTGCCCTTCATTTCCTTCTTGGCAGCCTCGTAAGCAGGATCCTCCTTGTCGATACCTACTGGCTTACCCTCCTCTTCTGGATAGTAACGAAGGTTCTCGAGAAGAAGCACCTCACCTGGCTTCAATGCAGCAGCCTCAGCATCAGCAGCAGCACAATCAGGAGCGAACTTAACTTCAGGAACACCGAGAGCAGCAGCCACTGCGTCCTTGATCTGACCGAGAGAGAGCTCTGGCTTAACCTTTCCCTTTGGCTTGCCCATGTGGCTCATGATGATGAGGGCACCACCCTTCTCGAGGATGAGCTTGAGAGTTGGAACTGCACCACGGATACGAGTATCGTCGGTGATCTTACCTTCCTTCAATGGCACATTGAAATCTACACGTACGATAGCTTTCTTGCCAGCGAAATCAAATTCATTGATTGTCATAATCTAAAAAATCTATTTTGTAGTTAGTACTATGTAAAGTTATAACTTTGCAAATATAAAAATTTCTTTTTGTATATCAGTCTGTATTTTCAAATTATTTGTCATCAATACTCCTTATTTTTCGATAATGAGTATTTTTGCGCAATTTGATTTACAATTACACCGACACCTCTCCCTTGATTGCAGGGTGGCACTGATAGCCTTCGAGACGGAAATCCTCGATGCGGAAGTCGCGTATGTCCTTGACGTCGGGGTTGAGCACCATCGCAGGCAATGGCAGCGGCTCGCGCGAGAGCTGGAGCTTGACCTGATCGAGATGGTTGAGATAGATGTGGGCATCGCCGAGAGTATGGACAAACGTGCCTGGCTGGAGGCCTGTAACCTGTGCCACCATCATGACAAGCAGAGCGTAGGAGGCGATGTTGAACGGCACACCGAGGAAGGTGTCGGCGCTGCGCTGATAGAGCTGTAGCGAGAGTTTGCCGTCAGCCACATAGAACTGGAAGAAACAATGGCATGGAGGAAGACCCATCTGATCGATTTGAGCCACATTCCATGAGCTGACTATGATGCGGCGCGAGTCGGGATTGGTTTTGATGGTCTCGATGGCATTCATCAGCTGGTCGATCGACCCACCGTCGTAGTCCTGCCAGGCACGCCACTGGTGTCCATAGATCGGACCGAGTTCGCCAGTCTCGTCGTCGCCCCATGCGTCCCAGATATGCACATTCTTGGCTTGAAGTGTCTTCTTGTTGGTATCGCCACTGATGAACCACAGCAGCTCCTCGATTATGCCACGAGTGAACATCTTCTTGGTAGTAAGCAGAGGGAAGCCCTCGCTGAGGTCAAAGCGCATCTGATGACCGAAGACACTGACAGTACCTGTGCCGGTACGGTCGTCCTTGCGGGTTCCTTCGTTGAGTATTCGCTGTAAAAGGTCTAAATATTGCTTCATTGATTGGGAATATTACAATTTTAGGTCGATAAATTAAAATTCTAACTGTCAAAAGCTATTTTAGTTGATAGATTGACGCAAAGTTAATAAAAAAGCATTAACTTTGCACATTAATTACGGCAAAAAACATTAAATTTGCGCAAAAAATGAGTTTTACAGCAAAAAACTCATATTTCAACAGAGAACAATGAGACTGCTAATATACATTTTTATCACATATTTGTTGGCAACGGCTCTATTCGGGTGTTCGGCCAATTCGAACGAGAATGCTCCGACAGGCGATTCAATCGAATTGCCCAACATGGTCACGTCGGACGTCAACATGTTGATCTCAGACTCGGGTGTGATCAAATACAAGGCTATCACCCCAGTCTGGTATGTTTATGAAAACGACGTAAGAAACAAATATTGGTATTTCCCAGAAGGCATACAGTTGGACCAGATAGACACGACCTTCGCCACGGAGTTCAGCATCAAGGCCGACACCGCCTATAACTACGAGACTAAGCAACTGTGGCACCTGATCAAAAACGTCAAGGTACACAACACCGCAGGCGAATACTTCGAGACCAACGACCTCTATTGGGACATGCGCAACCACAAGGTATATTCCGACTCGTTCATCCACATCGAGCGCCCCGATGCCATCATCGAGGGTTATGGCTTTACGAGCAATGACGCCTTCACCAAATACGAGATACGTCAGTCGTCGGGCATTTTCCCTTATGAAGACAAAGCACCGGTGAAAGCCCAGACCGACAGTATTGACAATTCAAACACGATAGTCAGCCAAGATGATTAGTTCATTACTCATTTCGATAGTTATCACATTGCTTTTCAGCGCATTCTTCAGCGGCATGGAAATAGCGTTCATCAGCGCCGACCGTGTCCGCCTGGAACTTGACTACCGCAAGGAAGGCACCACATCTCACATCATACAGTTCTTCTACTCCAACACCGAGCGATTCATCTCGACGATGCTGGTAGGCAACAACATAGCCCTGATCATTTATGGAATCCTGATGGCAAAGTTGATAGAGCCCTGGATACTGTTTTTCTGTAGCAACGAATTGCTCGTTGCGCTGATACAGACCCTGCTATCGACCATCATCATCCTCTTCACAGCCGAGTATCTGCCAAAGACACTCTTCAAGCTCAACCCTAACATGATGCTACGCGCCTTTGCCATACCGCTCTACGGCATATACTGGCTCCTCTACCCTATCTCGTCGTTTGCCACGTTGCTGAGTCATACCATACTGAAACTGGCAGGCGTGCCGATAGTAAAGGAGAAAAAAGGAGTGCTCACCAAGACCGACCTCGACTTCTTCGTGCAGAAAGGACTGGAGTCGGCCGACGAAGACGACGACAACAACGACCAGCAGGAACTGCAGCTCTTCCAGAATGCGCTCGACTTCTCGAATGTCAAGGTGCGCGACTGCATGATTCCCCGTTCGGAACTGAGTGCCGTATCGGTTGACACGTCGTTTGCCAACCTGAACCGTATGTTTGTCGAAACGGGTTACTCCAAGCTGCCCGTCTATAAAGAAGATATCGACAACCTCATTGGATATATCCACTCGTCGGAGATGTTCAAGAAGCCGAAACAATGGGCCTCGAAGATCATCCCTATCCCGTTTGTGCCAGAGACAATGGCTGCCAACAAGGTGCTGCGTATGCTGATGGAACAGAAGAAGAGCATAGCTGCCGTCGTCGATGAGTTTGGCGGAACGGCAGGAGTCATCACGATGGAAGACCTCTTTGAAGAGATCATTGGCGACATCGAAGACGAGCACGATCATGTGCAACTCGTCAAGAAAAAGATCTCAGACACCGAGTACGAGTTGTCGGGCAGACTGGAGATTGCCAAGATCAACGAAGAGTTTGACCTCGACCTGCCGGAGTCGGAGGAATACCTCACTCTCGCAGGTCTCGTACTCCACGAAATGCAGAGTTTTCCGCATGAGGGAGAAGTCGTCAGCATCGATGATGACCGCATAAAAATGACCATAAAAAAAGCATCGGCTACCAAAATTGAGCTGATAAACGTCGAAATAATCGGATAAATCATTATTTTTCGGTCAATAGTGTGAAGATATTCAAAAAAAATGCTTATCTTTGCACGCTTTTTATGTCGTGCGCGTGACATGAGCGCGCATAGCACGGACAGGAAATCAATTATTAAATTAAAATAACAAACAAAAATGGCAGTTTTACAAAGAATCAGAAACCACTCTGTAGCCCTCTTGGTTATCGTTGGTTTCGCAATGGCAGCCTTCATTATTGGAGACCTTCTTACAAGCAGCAGCTCTATCATGCAGAGTGCTCGCGACAAGGTGGTTACAATCAATGGAGACAAAGTAACTTACGAGCAGTTTGAGACTATGCGTCAGCGCAAGTCGGAGTTCTACAAGTCAATGATGGGACAAGACCTTGACAACAACGCAACTCAGCAGCTCACACAGACAGTCTATAACGAGGTTATCATCAAGAAGCTTTTGGATGAGATTTGCGGCAAACTCGGTCTCTCGGTTACAGCCGACGAGATCAACGAACTTGTACAGGGTGAGCACATCTCTCCAATCCTCACTCAGTATTTCGGTGAGCAGGCTCCTACTATTGCACAATTCTTCACTACTCTCATCGTCAACGACTCATTTGACGAGGCAGCAGCACAGTATCCTTTTGCCACTCGCAACAACTGGATGGAGATCGAGAATGAGATTGCTCTTTCTCGTCTGGTCGAGAAGTATCAGGGTCTCGTGAGTGCTGCAGTCAAGCCTAACAAACTTGAGGCTCTCGACAACTTCAACGGTGACAACGAAGAGTGTTCGTTTGAATATGTCAAGCTCAATGCTTTCAATGTAGCAGATGCTGACGTGAAGGTATCATCGGACGATGTTAAGAAGTTCTACAATGCAACTAAGCGCAACTACAAGCTCAACACTCAGATCCGCGACATCAACTACATCGCTGTAAAGCTTCGTCCAAGCCAGGCCGACTTCGACGCAGTGAAGGCCGACATGGAGGCAGTACGTGAAGAGTTCTCAACTGCAGCCGATGTTGCAGACCTCGTAAACAGCAACTCGCTTACTTCTTATGTCGATGCTTACATCAACAACAACAACTTCACTGGCGACCTCAAGACTTATGTAGATGGCGGCAACACCTCTGATATCCTTGAGCCAAACCTCCAGGACGGTACAATCTATATGATGGCTCGCATCATGGACAAGACCGTTGCTCCAGACTCATTGAGCATTGCCATGGCAGTCGTTCCTACACAGGCTGAGGCAGACAGCATCAAGAATCTGTTTGCCACTGCACCTGAGACAGCTCTTGCAGGCTTCTCACAGCAGCAGGCTTTCAGCGGTTGGGTAACCGAGGCATTCACTGTTCAGCAGTTCGGCAAAGAGCTTTCGGACAAGATCTTCGGCACAGCCAAGAACCAGATCTTCACATACACTCTCACTCAGGGCAGCAACTCGATCTATTATGTAGGTAAGGTCAACGATGCTACCGCTCCTGTTGCCAAGTCGAAGGTGGCTGTATATGCTCTCGAGGTTACTCCATCGAGCACAACCCGTCGCGACGAGTTCGGCAAGCTCAACCAGTTCCTCACCGACAACAAGACCGTCAAGGACATGCAGGCCAATGCCACCGAGGCAGGCTTCTTCATGATGCCTACCACTATTGCTGCTACAGCCTACAACATCGGTCAGGTTACTGATGCCCGTCAAGCTGTTCGCTTCGCCTTCCAGAACGAGAAGGGTGACGTATCAGAGATCTTCGAGTGCGACGATAACCTCCTCGTAGTTGCCATCACCGGCGACGTTCAGGAAGGCTACTCAAACCTCAACGACACTACATTCTACAAGCAGGTAGCCAGCGCTTATGCCCTTCCTGCAGCCAAGGTTCAGAAGCTCGTAGGCGACATCAACTCAAAGGCCGACAAGAGCTTGGCCGGTCTCGCTTCGGCATTTGAAGCAAAGGTTGACACTGCAAGCTTCGTCAACTTCAACCTCTCATCTGTTTCTGGTCTCGGCGTAGAGCCTGCAGTCATTGCAGCAGCTACCAAGGCCGCTCCTGGCACATTGGTTGGCCCTATCGCAGGTCGCAATGCGGCTGTCATGCTTCAGGTAATCAACAAGAACAACAAGGAACTTGAATACGACGTTGAGGCTCGCAAGCAGGCTGTTGCCAATTCACGCGACTATGTCTATCTTGGCAGTGCAGCACTCTCTGCTCTTCAGAACACAGCCGACATCGAGGACAACCGTATTAATTTCTATTAATCAGGAATACAAGACATAAACAATAAATGGCGGCATAATGTCGCCATTTATTGTTTGTCTCCACACATTATTAATATATAATGGAAAGTTTATTAGGGAAAACGCTATCCGAACTGCAAGAGATTGTGACTGCCCTGGGTATGCCGAAGTTCACAGGCAAACAGATAGCACAGTGGATATACGAGAAGCGTGTGCGCAGCATCGACGAGATGACCAACATCTCGAAAACCCACAGAGCCCTTCTTGCCCAGCAATATGAAGTCGGTGTCTATGCTCCTGCAGAGGCTGCCGTGTCGAAAGACGGCACCATCAAATACCTCTTCCGCACACACACCGACAAGCTTGTCGAGACGGTCTATATCCCCGATCACGAGCGTGCCACACTTTGTGTGTCAAGTCAAGTGGGCTGCAAGATGAACTGCTACTTCTGCATGACGGGCAAGCAAGGCTTCAACGGACATCTGACAGCCACTGAGATTCTCAACCAGATATTTGCCATACCAGAAAGTCAGGAACTGACCAACATCGTATTTATGGGCATGGGCGAACCGCTCGACAATCCCGATGCAGTCTTCAAGGCCATAGAAGTCATCACCTCTCCCTGGGGCTTGGCATGGAGTCCGAAGCGCATCACCGTCTCGACCATCGGACAGATGCATCACCTGAAAGACTTTCTCGACAAGAGTCAGTGTCATCTTGCCATCAGCATACACAGTCCGTTCGCACAGGAACGAGCCAAACTGATGCCTATCGAGAAGACCTATCCTATAGAGACGGTCCTCGACCTGCTACGTCAATATGACTTCAGTCACCAGCGTCACCTCACGTTCGAATATATAGTCTTCAAAGATCTGAACGATGATGCCAGTCATGCACACGCACTGCTGAAACTGCTGTCGGGACTCGACTGCAAAGTCAACCTTATACGTTTCCATGCCATCCCTAATGTCGATTTGCAGACTACCGACATCACAAAGATGGAGGCATTCCGCGACATACTGAACAAACATGGGCTCACAGCCACCATCAGGGCCTCGCGAGGAGAAGATATCTTCGCAGCCTGTGGAATGCTCAGTTCGATGAAGAGGAAGCACGAAGCATAGTGCTTATTTCACGTTGACCATCTCGATAGGCTGATGCTTCTCGGCATCGAGAGGCTCAGACTGGAACTGCACCTTCTCAAAGTCGATTGTATTAAGATCGAAGCATCGGATATTTGCGTTGTGCATCGTGCGGTAATAGATGCAGAGCTTACTGAGATCGCTTGCCACTGTCCACTGAGTAGCACTCGGGATATCGGGGATGACAGTACCCTCGGCAAACTGTATGCCAGTGGGAATGTCGAAGTTGTTAAGGATGTGGAAAGCTTGCAGTACGGTCTTCTTCGAGCAGTCGAACTTTGGTGCTGAAGACTGATAGATGGCGGCACGCACAAACCTTGATGGAGGCGTCATGTCGCCAGGTATGCCATACATTCCGCCTCCTCCACCGAAAGCAGTCAGCTGCAAGTCGCCTATTTTCTTCTGTGACACTGGTCCTGTGGCAAGATTGACATAGTTATTGAGATTAGTGATGTGCCAGTCGAACGACGGAGAATTGGTGAGCACGCCCAACACATTCTCATGAAAGACTGGCTTCTGACCAACAATTTCAAGCACCACCTGTCGGCCGCTACCATCGGTAAAGCGCCAGTGGACAGTCGAGCCACGAGGATCGACAGTAACGATATGCACATCGCGGACAGCCGAAATCACCTCATCGATTGTCTTGCAGGAACCAAGTATATAAGACACTAACTGAAGGTCACTCACAGTCTTGTCTTTACGACTCTCGTCATAGGCCTCATATTCGCCATAGGCAGGAAAATAGAACAAGCCAGCTGCCAGTCCTGCCTCATT
The DNA here is from genome assembly GCA_016293065.1 of Bacteroidales bacterium. Classification (GTDB taxonomy): domain Bacteria; phylum Bacteroidota; class Bacteroidia; order Bacteroidales; family UBA3663; genus Liminaster. Next base: position 3,909 of record JAEDEY010000060.1, on the reverse strand, counting down.
GAGACCTTCCATCACAAATTCGGCCTGCTGGACAGCCAGACCGACATAGCCATATCGGCTTGTAAACTCCATACCTCGCTTGGTGCCATCGGGCACATAAGATCGCTGGCGATAGCCACGAGGCACTACGGAATAACGGCTTTCGAGATCCTCGCCTGCCCATTCGATAGTGCGAGCTGTCACCACCTCGCCTTTTGTCGTGTGAAGTGTAATACCAGTACAAGCTTTTGCTTGTTGAGGCATTGTCAATGCCAATAGGCCGATCAATGCCAAGAAATAGATCCGTTTCATTTTCTCCTGTGTTTTAGGGTTAATAATTCAATTTTCCGTACGCAAAAGTAGTTTGTTTTTCAATAAGTTGCAAGTAACAGGCTATTCTTTTAAGGCTAATTAAAGATATTTTAATATTATTATCATTGATTGATACAAATAACGACAGGACAGACCACTAATGCGGGTTGCTATCCTGTCGTTAAGTTTTTTACTCTTCTTCGAGGAACATCGGATCCCAGGCAGGGAGCATGACTGGCTTCTGCTTGAGCATATCGAGGAACTTCTGATCAACGTATTTTTTGTTGACCACGAGACGGAACATATATTCATCGAACCACTCATCGGTCATGATCATATTGCCACGATAACCCGATGTTGGTCCCCATGAGTTCTCGACCATCCACTTCTTGGTCTTGCCTGTCTCCTTGTCGATATCGACTGCAATGAGAGTCATGGCATGGCTTGAACCAGAAGCATGAGTCTGAACACGTTGCTTCTTGTCCATAGTGAGGTCGATGCCGAAGAGTGACTCGTAGTCGTAGTTCTGGAGAGCGAGAGTGCCGTCCTTGCGGTTAGAGTACTTACCCACATCGCATGAGAAATACATGGCTGTAGAGTCCTTGATTGAGGCAATAGCCATGGTCTTGATATCTTCAACCGGGAGGTTGAGATATACCCAGTCGTGTCCATCGTAGGTATGGCGGTCGTATTCGATCTGATAGACCTTGTTATACTCGCGGAGAGGGTCGTTCATGACCATGATGTAGTTGTCGTAGAGATTTTCGCCATCCCAGAACTTCTGGTAGAACGACTGAGGAGTATAGGTCTCGGTACTGACCACCTTGCCCTTGGCATCGCGCTGGCTCCATGTGAACTCGGTTGGAGGTACGCCATAAGCGAGAGTGAGCATACGGTATATCTCGCCAAGCATCTCGACCTTCTTGGCCTGCAGCTGCTTGTCGGTCACCTTCTTGCTTTCGCCCATCGCACGGAGTTCGAGCCCCTGCTGACGGAGAAGCTGCTTCATGACAGAAGTGAAGCCACTGGTGTTATTGCTCTGGAAGGTCTCAGGAAAAGCCTCCTTTGGCATGACACCATACTTGGCAACGAGGTCGGCAACACCACAGAAAGTGCCACCATCGGAAAGCGGGTTCTGGAAGAGCCAATCGACCATGCGGTCGTCGAACGACTGCTTGCGAGTATCGATCACACCTTGAAGATAGAGATTGGCCTTCTCAAGCTGATCGTAGAAGAAGAGATAGTTCTGAGAGAGTTCGAGAGAAGGGAGGTTCCAGCGCATGATAGCCTTCGAACGAAGCACGTTGAGACCAGTGAAGAGCCAGCAACGACCGCTCGACAACTGATTGGTGACCCCCTTGGTAGGAACGACATCGCTGAAGTCGGTACCAATCTCAGTGAGGGTATTGGCATTGGCTGTGAGAGCAGCAACACTATTGCCAGCCAAAGCATTGCGGATTGCCTTGTCGGCAACGGTCTCGGTGTGTGACGACTGAATGGTCTTCAGAACATCGGCATTGATATCGGTCTGTGCCATCACAGCCGATGCTATCGAGAATGCAGCAAAGAAAAGAATCGGTTTCTTCATAATGTATGAGTTTTTAATAATTATGTGGTGAGGAAATGGGATTTTTCAAACTTTATTGCTGCAAATTTACAAATCTTTTTGGAAAAAAATAAGTATCTCGTAAATAAATTATTACCTTTGCGCAAAAATACCATAAAAATAATGAAAAAGCTACTCTCTCTTCCACCTAATCTTGTGGAATGTTTTCATGAAATAACAAATACGAGCCATGACGAATGGTTCTGTACCAACGACCCTATTGGTTCGAAACTCGGTTCGGGTGGTGGCACTACATGGGCTGTCGAGGAAGCTCGCCGACGCGGCTTCATGAGCGAAGGCGAACGATGCATCATTCTGCACGCAGGTGGACAGAGCCGACGGCTGCCGAGCTATGCGCCTTCGGGCAAGATACTCACTCCTATCCCCGTATTCCGATGGAAACGCGGACAGAAATTGTCGCAGAACCTGCTCGACCTGCAGTTGCCTCTCTACTACCAGATTATGGAGAAAGCTCCCGAACGGCTCAAGACGATGATTGTGAGTGGCGACGTGTATATACGTGCCAATGCACCTCTTCAGGACATTCCTGATGCCGATGTGGTGTGTTACGGCCTGTGGGTCGATCCGTCGCTTGCCAAGAACCACGGAGTCTTCGTGTCGCGACGTGACAACCCCGACCAGCTCGACCACATGCTGCAGAAACCATCGGTAGAGACACTCGGTCAGCTCATGCAGAAGCATCTCTTCCTGATGGACATCGGTATATGGATACTGTCGGACAAAGCACTGCGTCTGCTCATGAACCGAAGCCTCTGTGCCGAAAAGCAGGATGTGATGGATGGTGTCGATCCTTCTGCCATCAAGTTCTATGACCTCTATTCGGACTTCGGACTCGCCTTGGGCAAGAACCCAAAGATCGCAGACCCGGAACTGAATGCACTGAAAGTGGCTATCCTGCCTCTGCCTGGAGGCGAATTTCATCATTATGGCACAAGCCGCGAGATGATCAGTTCGACACTCGCCGTGCAGAACAGCGTCATCGACCAACGTGTGATAATGCACAAGGGCATCAAGCCTCACCCTGCACTCTTCGTACAGAATGCCGATGTCAGGATCAAGTTCACTGCCGACAATTCGGATATATGGATCGAGAACAGCACAGTGGGCAGCAAGTGGACACTCACTCGACAGAACATAGTGACAGGTGTGCCAGCCAACGACTGGGAGTTGCATCTCGCTCCTGAGCAATGTGTCGATGTAGTGCCTATAGGCGAAAACAAATATGCTGCCCGACAGTATATGATCAATGACACATTCAAAGGCGAATTGCAATCGACCCCCCTCTTCCCTATCGTCGAAAACATCGATGACTTAGGAGATGTACTCGACTGGATGACGGGCAACAAAGACAACGCCCGAGGACAGGAGATTATGAACAACGCACAGAAACTCAGTGCCGAAGACCTATCGACATTTGCCAACCTGAGACGACTGGAGGCACAGCGCAAGGCCTATCGCGCAATGAACTGGCCAATGATTGCCAAAAACCACTACAAGAGCGTGTTCTATCAGGTGAACCTCAACGATGCTGCCGAGGAATTCAAGAAATCGGATATTCCCGTCCCTGAGCCTTTGGACGAAATGACCGACCGACTGACTCGCATCAGCGATGCTATGTTCCGCAACCGACTGACTGGCGAACAGAAATACGAAGACGAGGCCTTTGCACTGATGCGCGAGGGACTTACTGCCACAGCACGCACACCTCAGCAGCCACGGCTTGCCGTCTATGCCGACCAGATAGTGTGGAGCCGCAGCCCTGTACGAATCGACCTTGCCGGTGGATGGACCGATACACCTCCTTTCAGTCTGATGGAGGGTGGCAACGTGGTGAACATTGCCATCGAACTCAACGGACAACCTCCGCTTCAGGTCTATGTCAAGCCATCCAGGGAATACAGGATTACGCTCAGAAGCATCGACTTAGGTGCAGCAGAGAAACTCGATACATACGAGGAGCTGAGACAATTCAACAAGGTCGGCTCGCCATT
>JAEDEY010000193.1 GCA_016293065.1 Bacteroidales bacterium | reverse complement strand
GTGAAGGCTTCACTCGTTGATGTGACAACAGGACAGAGCGTTGCAAGCGCACAGTATCCAGATGCAGAGGCTCCTATCACTGCCAATCAGCCAGGTTGGGCAGAGCAGGAACCAGAGATGTGGTGGGAAGAACTCAAGCAGGCTACAAAACGAGTATTCGCTATTGCTGATGTCAAGAAAGAGATCAGCGCCATCGGTATCTCTTACCAGATGCATGGCCTCGTTTGCGTAGATAAGGAAGGCAAGCCTCTTCGCCCATCAATCATCTGGTGTGACGGTCGTGCCGTACCTTACGGCAATGCTGCTTTTGAGGCAATCGGTGGCGAGAACTGCCTCAGCCATCTTCTCAACTCTCCAGGCAACTTCACAGCTGCCAAGCTCGCGTGGGTAAAGGACAACGAGCCAGAGCTCTTTGCCAAGATCCACAAGATCATGCTCCCAGGCGACTATATCGCAATGAAACTCAGCGGTGGCGTGATGAACACAACTGTATCAGGTCTTTCTGAGGGTATGTTCTGGGACTTCAAGAACAATGAGGTGAGCAAGGACGTGATGAACTATTTCGGCTTCCCACAGGATATCATTGCCGACATCGTTCCTACTTTCGCTGTTCAGTCGAAGGTCTGCGCAGCTGTTGCTGCCGAACTCGGTCTGCCAGAGGGTTGTCCTATCGCTTACCGTGGTGGTGACCAGCCAAACAATGCACTTTCACTCAACGTGATGAAACCAGGTGAGATTGCTGCTACTGGCGGTACTTCTGGTGTTGTATATGGTGTGCTCGGTGAGGTGAACTATGACCCAAAGAGCCGTGTCAACACTTTCGCACATGTCAACCACAACCAGCCAGACACTCGTCTCGGTGTGCTTCTCTGCATCAATGGCACAGGTATCCTCAATGCTTGGATGAAGCGTACTGTGGCTCCTGAGGGCATCAGCTATCCAGCAATGAACGACCTTGCTGAGACTGCACCTGTAGGCGCTGAAGGCCTCAGCATCATCCCATTCGGCAATGGCGCCGAACGTGTGCTCCAGAACCAGAACCCAGGCGCAAGCGTACATGGCATCAACTTCAACATCCACACCAAGGCTCACATGCTCCGCGCTGCACAGGAAGGTATTGCTTTCTCGTTTGCTTATGGTATGGAAATCATGAAGGGCATGGGCATGGATATCAAGACCATCAAGGCAGGTCATGCCAACCTCTTCCTCTCTCCTCTCTTCCGCCGCACATTGGCCAATGTTACCGATGCTACCATCGAACTCTATGAAACCGACGGTTCGGTAGGTGCAGCTAAGGGTGCAGGTATTGGCGCTGGTATCTATAAGGACAGCGATGAGGCATTCGCCACACTCAAGCATTTCGGCACCGAGAAGCCAGAGGCTGATACTGCTGCTTACAAGGAGGCGTACAAGCGCTGGAAGGCAGCTTTGGAAAAATAATACTGATATTTGGGAGTTAGCTTGAGTAAACAACTATTGTCAGCTAACTCCCGTTTTCTCCAAATAACTTCCTTAAAAAAAGCCATGTCCAAATACAAGCATTTTCAGATCATCGAGGACATCAACGTCCCATTCGACATCTATCCGACCAAACTATATACCACGGGCACTCTATACGAAGGATATGTGAGAAACAAGCCTGAAACATACGAACAATGTTTCGACCAGCAGGTGTATGGACATTTCATACGCAAGGGCAAACGCTGTAACGAGTCAGGCGAACTGATGGCGCGAGCCTTGCATGATCAGGCAATCACACTTGCCATGTACGACTTCCTGAGCAGATATGACGAGAAAAACGTAGTGGGCATCATGGGAGGACATGGCATCCTGCGCACAAGCGAAGAGTATAAACAGGTGGTATTTCTCAGCAAAAGACTCACAGAACTCGGTTCGCTGATGATCAGCGGAGGCGGACCAGGTGCCATGGAAGCTACACATCTGGGCGCATGGATGGCAGGATTCACTGCCGAAGAGACCCTCGATGCCATCGAGATGCTGTCGGCTGCTCCAAGCTTCACAGACGAAGGATGGCTCGATACGGCATTCTCTGTGCGTGAGAAATATTTCCAGAGCCGTTACGAGAGCCTGGGCATTCCAACATGGCTCTACGGACATGAACCAGCCAACGTATTTGCAACAAGAATAGCCAAATACTTCACCAATTCAATACGAGAAGACGAGATCCTTACCATAGCCATGGGAGGCATCATATATACTCCTGGCAGTGCCGGCACAATGCAGGAAGTCTTTCAGGATGCTGTGCAGAACCATTACCTTAGTTTTGGATATAGTAGTCCTATGATCTTCATGGACAAAGATTTCTGGACAAAGAAAATGCCTATCTATATCCTTTTGAAATACCTTACGAAAAAGGGGCTTTACAAGAACCTCAACCTTTTACTCTCGGATGATATCGAAGAGATTGTAAAAAAGCTGATGAAGTTCAGAAATAAGTCTTGACGATTGACGGGAAAGGTTGCGTCGTCATGATATAACAAGAAAGACAGCCAATAAGCATAAAAAATTATAGTTATTGGCTAAAACATTTATTAGCCAATAACTACTTACACGAAATAGCAACTACAACTATTGAGTTTGGTTCTTCTCTGCCTT
>JAEDEY010000192.1 GCA_016293065.1 Bacteroidales bacterium | reverse complement strand
GCCTTGGCATAGCCGTTGGTTGGGAGCGTATGGTTGGTGCCCGAAGCGTAGTCGCCAGCACTCTCAGGGCTATATGGGCCAAGGAAGACACTACCTGCATTGCGCACCTTGTCGGCAAGTTCAAGATAATTCGTCGTCTGGATGATGAGGTGCTCTGGCGCATATTCGTTGACGAGTTCCATCATCTCCTCGTCGTCGCGGCAGATCACAATCTTCGAGTGCTCAAGCGACTTGCGTGTCAGCTCCTGTCGCTGTAGTTTTTCGAGTTGCGACTCCATCACGCTCTTGAACTTGTCGGCAAACTGTTCAGAAGTAGTGAAGAGTAGAGCTTGGCTATCTGCACCATGCTCTGCTTGCGAAAGGAAGTCGCTTGCCACAAACTCCGCATTGCTCTCGGCATCGGCAATCACTGCCACCTCCGAAGGACCTGCAGGCATGTCGATGGCAACGTCACGAAGCGAAACCAACTGCTTTGCCATCTGTACGAACTGATTGCCAGGACCAAAAATCTTATACACCTTTGGAACTGATTCAGTACCGTATGCCATTGCGCCAATTGCCTGTACACCACCACACTTATAGACCTTTGTCACGCCACTTCGCCATGCAGCATAAAGGATGGCAGGATTGACCTTGCCCTCATGATTGGGAGGAGTGCAAAGCACTATCTCGCCACAACCGGCAATCTTGGCAGGAATGGCAAGCATGAGCACAGTCGAAAACAGCGGTGCAGTGCCTCCAGGGATATAGAGACCAACCTTGTCGATGGCTATGGACTTCTGCCAGCACAGCACACCTGGTTGTGTCTCTACTTTTTTGTAGGCATGATGCTGAGACTCGTGGAAGGCAGCGATGTTCTGGTATGCACGGTCGATGGCTCTTGCTAAATCAGGCAGAATAGCTGCCTTAGCTTCTTCAAACTCGTTTGGCTGAACCTCAAGAGAGGTGAGCTGACAGTGGTCGAACTTCTCTTCAAGATGCTTGATTACTTCGTCGCCACCATCCTTGATCTGCGACAGGATGCCGCTCACCAAATCACGCAACTGACTATTGTCGAATGTCGGACGAGCAACCACCTCATTCCATTGGTCTTTGCTCGGATATCTATATACTTGCATAATAGTATAGTTTTCGTGATATGCTTACAGCACCATCTTTTCGATGTTCAGTGCCAAGATGCCTTCTGCTCCTGCTGCCTTGAGTTTGCCCACGAGCTGCCAATATGCTTTCTCGGTTATCACTGTGTGTACAGCGTGCCAACCTTCGGTAGCAAGCTTGATCACCGTTGGTGCCTTGACTCCAGGGAGCATCGAGATAACTGCCTCAAGACTCTCGTCAGGCACGTTCATCATCACATATTTCTTGTCTTCGGCACTGCGCACGGCATCGAAGCGGAACATCAATTCTTCGAGTATCTCCTGCTTCTCGGCATCGAGATTGTTGTTGGCAATGAGCACTGCCTGGCTCTCCACCACAACCTCTACTTCCTTCAGTCGGTTGCTCACGAGTGTGCTTCCCGAACTTACGATGTCGAAGATGCCATCGCCAAGTCCGATGTTAGGACTGATCTCCACCGAGCCTGTGATCACGTGGATGCTTGCCTTCACGCCCTTTGAGTCAAGGAAGCGACGAAGGATATTAGGATAGCTCGTAGCAATGGTCTTTCCATTGAACCACTCTACACCCGGATAGTCGATCAATGCAGGGATGGCAAGCGAAAGACGGCACTTCGAGAAGCCGAGTTCCTTGACAATCTTAGCATCTTTCTCGCGCTCTGAGAACTCATTCAAACCAACGATACCTACATCTGCCACACCATTGGCAACACACTCGGGAATATCGTCATCGCGGAGATAAAGCACCTCGACAGGGAAGTTGCTTGATGGAATGAGCAGAGTGCGCTTGGCATTACTTAACTTGATGCCTGCTTCCTTGAGCAGGTCCATGCAGTCTTCAAAGAGACGGCCTTTTGATTGAATTGCTATACGTAACATATTTTTATATATAGGAGTTAACTTGATTTATTGGGAGCCAATAGGCGACAACGGACTTTACCTATTGTCCCAAAAACAAAAAATGAACTTACCATCTAACTTCAGGCAAGCTCATTATTTATATAGGCATACGACAACACCACTCACCTGTTCAATGAGAATAGAGATGATGGTGATGATGGATGCAAGTAATCATATTTATCTGATGTTTTAATTTGACCGTACAAAGATATAGAATATTTTCAATTATACAAACTAATTGACATTTTTTTTTGAGATTATGTACAATTTTTGTGAAAAATATGGAAAATCGCAAAAAACAAATTATATTTGCGCAATAATTTTGTCGAAATGAAACAACGAAAACATATCCCCGTCAAGCCTTCTACCGAATTTGATGGTACGATGAAGGTTAGAGCCAAGAAGAACCTTGGTCAGCACTTCCTGACCGACTTGTCGATTGCCGAACGTATTGCCGATACGCTCTCCACCCACCAGTCGCTGCCGGTTCTTGAGGTTGGCCCTGGCATGGGTGTGCTAACTCAGTTCCTCATTCATAAAGGCTATGACCTGAAGGTCGTGGAGCTCGATGGAGAGTCGGTTTCTTATCTCAAGGTCAACTACCCATCGACGCT
>JAEDEY010000059.1 GCA_016293065.1 Bacteroidales bacterium | reverse complement strand
AACTTCTCATACTGTTGTGTTGCATGCGCCTCATCCCAGTCGAAGTTCTGGTCGTTGCATGACGAAAGGCCCACGAGAGTGAGCGTAGTTAAGGCAAGAATAACCTTCTGTAAACCAAAATACTTTTTCATATCTGTAAAATTTATTGTTAGCCTAATAAATGATATGCAAAGTTATGTGAAAAATCCATAACTTGAACAAAAAATCTTTGAAAAAATAAAATATCAGGCTATTTTTTTACTAAAGATAGCAAATTTTGACTATTTCACATATAAATTACAGTGCAGAAAGCAGTGAAGTGAGGTACTTCCAGAAGCGAGCAACTGACTCAACCTCAACACTCTCGTTAGGACTGTGAGGGTGATGGATGGTAGGTCCGAAGCTCACGATGTCGAGGTCTGGATAGGCGGCTCCGATGATGCCACATTCCAGTCCGCAATGCACGCTGTTGACCTTCATCTCGGTGCCGAAAGTGCTGCGATAGACCTCGAGCGACTTGGCAAGCAATGGCGATGTCCGTGGAAGCTCCCAGCCAGGATAAGACGAGCTGAACTCGACCTTGGCACCACCAAGGATAAAAGTACTCTGGAGCATGCTGGCGAGATAGCGTTTCGACTCTTCGTTCATACTACGTATGAGTGCCACCACATGAGTCTCTTCTGCATCGGTTACGAGCAGTGCGAGATTGCTCGAAGTCTCGACCACCCCAGGCACATCGGGCGACATACGCAACACACCATCGAAGGCTGCCTCGATGCTGTTGACCACATCGTCCTGCACCTCTTCTGGCACAAGTCGGTCGGGCAATGCAGTAGGCTCAGCCTCGAAGATCACGTCGTCGTCGATGCCACGCAGCTCGTAGCTGAAGAGCTCGTTGTAGTATGCCACTTCCTCAGCCAGTTCGTCGGCAGCATCGGCAGGAACAGTGATGACAGCCACGCATTCGCGAGGGATGGCATTGCGCACACTGCCACCCGAGATAGTGGCGATGCGAGCCTCGAAGTTGACGATGGCATGTTTGAGGAAACGCACCATGAGCTTGATGGCATTGCCGCGTCCATAATGTATGTCCATGCCCGAATGTCCACCCTTCAGCCCACGAAGCGAGAGGCAGAATGCCACGTCGCCGGTTGGCACGTCTTCGTCGGGACGATACTTGAAACAGGCATCCATATCTACGGCTCCGGCACAGCCCACCATCAGTTCGCCTTCCGTCTCTGAGTCGAGATTTAGCATATAACGTCCTTTGAGCCAGCCACTCTTGAGTGCCGAAGCACCTGTCATGCCTGTCTCTTCATCGACAGTGAACAGACACTCCAATGGGCCATGAGCCAACGCAGGGTCGGCTATGATCGACAGCATGGCTGCTACACCTATGCCATTGTCGGCGCCGAGCGTAGTGCCGTCGGCCTTGAGGAGTTCTGCGTCTGGATATTCGGCATCCTCGCCCTTGGCGACACGACGCACAGTGATTGGGTCCTGCTCGAAAACGTGCAGACTATCGGCATTACACTGTGGCACCATGTCCATGTGAGCCTCGAGCACCACTATTGGCGAATCTTCACGGCCTGCAGTAGCAGGAACTCGCACCAGCACGTTGCCGACCTCATCGACCTCGGGCTTTAAACCATGAGCAACAGCTACCGACAGGATGTGCTGACGGATAGAATCGAGATGACCAGATGGATGTGGAAGATTGCAGATTGCATCAAATTGCCTCAAAATTTCCATTTTTGAAATAATTTATTATGGTTAAAAAATTATGGTTGGTTTATATTTTAGTATTCTTTCGGAACGCTACCACCACGAGAGCATAAAGCCCGAGCAGGAGCACAAACCCCTCCTGAATGAGCCAATGCACCATGGCAAACGAGAATGCCTCGGTGGTGCCTATGCCATAGCAGCCAAGGGCGAAGATGACCATGGCGTGCCATGCTCCCAAGCCTCCCTGGACCGGCACTATGAGCGACATGCTGCCCATGATGAACACCAGCAAAGCCTGGGTGGGCGATAGCGACGAGGTGAAGTCGAAGAAGAAAAGACCCGTATAGCTATTGAGATAATAGAGACCCCAAAGCAGGAGGGTATATTGGAGATATTCCCACTTGTTGGGCAGGTCTTTCAGACTCATGATGCCCGTCCAGACGTTCTTGACCAAGCCGAAGACATAGCGGTACATACGGTTTTCGGCAAAGAGCCGTCGGCATATCAGTACCAGAACGACCACTACGGCGATGACGACATAGGTCTGGGGCGAAGTGAGAGCCTCGATCAAGCCGCCTCCCAAGCCCCCGTTGTCGGCAATGAGACGGAAGAAGACATGACTCTCGCACAGAAAGGCGACAAGGGCAATGAGCAACGACATCAGCATATCGACGATGCGTTCGCTGATCATCGTGCCAAGGGTGGTGGTGAACGACGTGCCATAGGTTTGGGCAATGTAGTTGCAACGCCACACCTCGCCCAGACGTGGGAAGATGAGGTTGAGACCATAGTTGCCAAACACAGCCACCGACATGTCGTGAACCGAAGGATCGACACCCAAGGTGCGGATCTGCTGTCGCCAGCGCAAGCCTCGGGCAATGTGGCTCAGCAAGCCGATCGACAGTGAGATAGCCACCCACGTCCACGAGATGCCTCGCTCGATGACCGCCTTGACCTGGGCATAATCGACCTTGCTCATCAGAAACCAAAAGATGCCCACTCCAAACAGGAGAGGTAACACCACCTTCAATATCTTCTGACAATTTCTTAACATCTTAACACCTTAATGCCTTAACACCTTCACATCTTAACACCTCCACTCGCCTTATGGAATGCCACCTGGTAACCCAGCACCTCGCGTATATAAGCCGATGTGACCTTGCCATTGAAACGACCGAGACGCACGTATGGCAGGTTGTAGTATTCGGGGTCGGCCTTGAGTTGCAGGCAGACTTCGACATTGTCGTGCCAGAGCGTCGGGTTATAGCCGAGCGAGTCGGCCATGGTGATGGCATCGTAGATATGTCCCAATCCTGCATGGAAGCCAGCCAGGGTGAAATATACGAGGTCGTGGTCGATGTTCTTGCGACGCAAACGTCGTTCGAGGTCGGCAAGCAGAGCCGTTCCCGCCTTGATATTCTCCTCGGGGTCGTAAAGCAGCGAGTCCGGACAGCCATAATGGGCGGCAGTGCGCGGCATGAGCTGCATCAGTCCCTTGGCTCCACTCTTCGACGAGATGTCGTGATGGAACTTCGACTCGACATAAGCCACGGCTGCCACGAGAGTCCAGTCCCAACCGACCTCCTTGGCGTAGTGGCGGAACAGGCTGTCGTAGGGCGAGACATGTCCTTCCTGCAACTTGTATCGCTTGGGCTTGCGCTCTTTGTGCTGGCGTGCCTTGCGTATCTCGTTGGCTATCACCTGCATCTGCACGCTGTCCCAGCCCGGCGATTCCTGAAGCGTAGTGTCGGCCTCCTGCGGTGAGACCTCGACACGGTTTGTCACCGAGATGAAATCGAACGCACACACGCCAACGGCAGCTACAAAGAGTATCGTAGCAACTATTGCAGTCAGTCGTATGTATTCGTCTCTGGTCACTTTCTTCAAGATATATTATATCAGTCGTTTGATGTATTGCCTGAGCACGTCGATAGCCACGCTGTTGCTGCCACCGAGCGGCACAATGATGTCGGCATAAGCCTTGGTTGGCTCGATGTGCAGGTTGTGCATAGGCTTGATGATGCGCTGGTAGCGGTCGATGAGGTCATCGACGGTGCGACCACGCTCGATGACATCGCGATGGAGCACACGGATGAGACGTTCGTCGCTGTCGGCATCCACAAAGACTTTCATGTCGAGAATGGCACGTATCGAAGGATCGACCAGCGCCATGATGCCCTCGAGGATGATGACACTGCGAGGCTCGATATGCCTTGTCTCTTTCAGTCGGCTGCAAGTCGTGTAGTCATACACAGGCTCTTCGATGCTCTTGCCCTCACGGAGCATGTTAAGCTGCTCGAACAGCAATGGCCAGTCGAACGCACCCGGCTGGTCGAAGTTCTGTGCCCTGCGCTCCTCCCACGGAAGATGACTGCTGTCTTTGTAGTACGAATCCTGCGATACGACAGTTACGCTTCCTTCGGGAAGACTCTCTATGATTTTGCGGACCACGGTGGTCTTGCCCGAACCTGTGCCGCCTGCTATGCCGATGATCATTTATGATGTCCAGAATGTAGATTATATTTTTGCAAAAATAAATAAAATATGTTTATGGTGTCCAAAATATGCCAAAAAAATGCACTTTTATGTCTTCATTGTTGTAATTTTCAATAATTCGTCCTAATTTTGCCTTATGATTTCGAAAAACATCGTCAAACAGATACATAGTCTTGAGCAACGAAAGTTCAGAAAGTCTGAGGGAAAATTCGTTGCCGAGGGCAACAAACTCGTTGAAGATAACCTGTCGGCAATGCGCTGTCACAGGCTGGTGGCTACTGCCCAATGGTGGGAGCAGCACGACTATGCCCATGCCCTCGCCGAGGAGTGTTTCGTGGTGACGCGCGACGAGATGGAGAAGGTCAGTCTCATGCAGACTCCCCAGGATGTGCTGGCGGTGTTCTATATCCCACAGCCCACGCCTTTCGTCCCTGCTGCCGACGCGCTGACCTTGGCTCTCGACTGCATCCAGGACCCAGGCAATCTCGGCACTATCATCCGCCTTTGCGACTGGTTTGGCATCCACGACATCGTCTGCTCGCCCACAACTGCCGATTGTTTCAGTCCCAAGGTGGTACAGGCTACGATGGGTGCCATTTCGCGCGTGCGCGTACATTATCTTGACTTGCCTCAATGTCTTGCCGATGCGCGTAGCCGTGGCATCAATGTCTATGGCACTTTTCTCGAAGGGGCTAACATCTACGACACCAATCTCTCTGCCAATGGTATCATTGTCATGGGCAACGAGGGTAACGGCATCTCGGACGAGGTGGCAGCTATAGTGACCCACAAGATCCACATCCCTCCTTTCCCAGAGGATGCGCAGACAAGCGAATCGCTCAATGTTGGCATTGCCACAGCCATCACCGTAGCAGAGTTCCGCAGAAGGTTTTGAGGTTTTGAGCGATGAAGAAAGTTTCAATTATCATACTAAACTGGAATGGCAGCAAGCTGCTGCGGAAGTATCTGCCATCGGTAGTGAAATATACCGATGGTGATATTGCCGATGTGATTGTTGCCGACAATGGTTCGACCGACGAGTCTCTGCAGATTCTACGCGAGGAGTTCCCGACAGTGCGCGTTATTGCCTTCGACCAGAATCACGGCTTTGCCAAGGGCTATAACCTCGCCATCAGCCACATCGACACGCCCTACTGCCTGTTGCTCAACGACGACGTGAGAGTCACCGAACATTGGCTCGAACCCATGCTCGAATATATGGAGGCTCACCCCGAGGTGGGTGCCATGCAGCCCAAGCTGCTCAGCGACCGCTGTCAGCAGTCGTTTGAATATGCTGGTGCCTGTGGCGGCTTCCTCGACCGATTTGGCTATCCCTTCTGCCGTGGACGTATCTTCGACACTACCGAGAACGACCACGGACAATATGACGACGTGGCAAGGATAATGTGGGCAACAGGCGCCTGTCTGATGATGCGCACCGACGTGTATAGCAAGGCTGGCGGACTTGACGAATTGTTTTTCGCCCACATGGAAGAGATCGACCTGTGCTGGAGAGTGAGGAACTTGGGCTACGACATCGTGTGCCTGCCTCAGTCGAGGGTCTATCACTATGGCGGTGGCTCGCTCGCTATGGGCAATCCTCGCAAGACCAAGCTCAACTTCCGCAACTCGCTGCTGATGCTCTACAAGAACCTGCCCCGCAGCCGCCGACGCTCGGTGATAGTGAAGCGACTGCTGCTCGACGGCGTGGCAGCCATCAACTTCCTGCTGCATGGCGAGGTGATGCAGGTCAAGGCCATCTGGGACGCTCATCGCGAGGCCTCGGCAATGTATCGCAGCACCTACCGCCATCTTGCCGGCAACACGACACAGAAAAAGGATATCCAGACTTTCGGCGAAGAAAAGCTGAATATCCTGATAGAGTATTACCTTAAACGACACAAGCACTTCTCGGAGCTGAGATAAGCCCCACGTGTGCTACAGTCGTCTCCCCCTTATTGTTTCAATGCTTCATAGAGCTGGTCGATAGCGGCCTGGGCATCACCCTTGGCGGCATCGAGCAGCTGCACGAACTTGCTGCCTATGATTGCACCATTGGCATTGGCCTGAGCCGACTCCAAGGTCTGCTTGTTGCTGATGCCGAAGCCAATCATCGTAGGGTGCTGGAGGTTCATCGCGTGTACCTTATTAAAATAGGCCTGCTTGGCTGCATCAAACTCCTTCTGTGCGCCCGTGATGGCAGCACTCGACACCATGTAGATGAAGCCGTCGGTATTGCTGTCGATGAAGCGGATGCGCTCTTCGGAGGTCTCGGGCGTGATGAGCATGATGATGCGGAGGTCATATCGGTCGGCTATAGGCTTGAACTCCTCCATGTAGTCCTTGAATGGCAGGTCGGGCAATATCATGCCGTCGATGCCGACCTCGACACATTTCTGACAGAACTGCTCGAAGCCGAATCTGACTATCGGATTCATATAGCCCATGAGGATGAGCGGAATATCGACATCCCTGCGGATATCCTTGAGCTGCTCGAACAGGAGCTTCAGACTCATGCCGTTGCGCAATGCCTTGGTGGCTGCATCCTGAATGACAGGTCCATCGGCCATAGGGTCTGAGAATGGGATGCCTATCTCTATCATGCTGATGCCATTGGCGGCAAGTGTGCGGATCACGTTGGCAGTGCCGTCGAGCGTTGGCGCACCGGCACAGAAATATATACTGAGCAGATCTTTCTTATTGTCTGCAAATAGTTGGTTTATTCGATTCATGACTTAAATGCTTTAATAAATTGTTGAAGTTTTTCCACGTCCTTGACTCCCGGTGCAATCTCGAATCGCGAGTTGAGGTCGATGCCGAGCCAGCGCGGATGACGGAATGCCTTGAGTTCGGGCAAGCACTCCATGCCCAAGCCTCCTGCAAGGAAGAATGGTGTCTTGCCACGATAGCTCGACAGCAGGCTCCAGTCGAACGATATGCCCGAGCCTCCATAGCCTGCTGTAGGTGTCTCGAAGAGTATGCCATCGACATAGCCGTCCCATATCTGCGCCTTCATGACCTGACTGCGTGAGGCTACGGCTATCGAGCGCACTATCTTGACTGTTGCCAATCCCTCTGCCTCCAGACTCTTGCGAAGACTCAGCACGAAAGCTGGAGTCTCGTCGCCGTGCAGCTGTACGAAGGTCAGACAGAAGTCCTTGACTCGCGACACTATGTCTTCGACCGTCGCATTCACAAACACTCCTACCCTATGGCAGCCCTCAGGCAGATAATCAGGCTTCGTCTCAACGTTACGAGGTGACTTGTCGTAGAAGATGAATCCCATGAAGTCAACGCCGAGCGCCTCTACGTCGCGAATATTGTCGGCATCGCGCATACCACAGACTTTTATATACATTCGTTCACAAATTTAGCGAGTGCTTGACCCGGATTTGGTTCTTTCATAAAACATTCTCCGATGAGGAAGCCACGGAAGCCTGCCTTGCGGAGTTCAGACACAATGGCTGGATTGCTTATGCCCGATTCGCTGACCAGCAGCGGACGTTCGCTCTCGGCGAGATGAGCAACGGCTTGCTGCATCTCTTTGGCAATGTCGAAGCTATGCTGAACATCGGTATGGAAGGTGCCCAACGAACGGTTGTTGACACCAAGCATATCCGGAATGGCGGCTTCGAGATACGACAGTTCGGCAGGGTCGTGTACTTCGAGCAGCACTTCGAGCCCAAGGGAATGGGCTGTTGCCAACAGGTCGGCATATTGCTGCGGATAGAGGTCGGCAGCGATGAGCAGCACGGCATCGGCTCCTACCAGACGAGCCTCATAGAGCTGATATGGGTCGATGATGAACTCCTTGCGCAGGATTGGCAACTGTGGTACCTTGTCGCGCACCTGACGGATGAACTCTATGTCTCCGCCGAAATACTTCTTGTCGGTGAGTATGCTTGCAGCACTTGCTCCGCCTTCAGCATATTTCGGCACTACATCGGTCACCTCGGCATCGGCATGGATCCAGCCTTTGCTCGGACTCTTGCGCTTGAACTCGGCTATGATGCCGCTCGCACTTCCTGCCAGGCTCTGTTTCATCGAACGCAGTTTCAGCGAGCCGTCTTGAGCAATCTTCTTCTCGGTCAGTTCCTTCAGATAGTCGAGCGACATTTCGTTCTGGGCAATAGCCAATTCGACACGCTTGTTGGCAACTATCTCTTCAAGTACATCTTTCATACTCACGAATTCAATTCAACAAACTTCTTGAAAGTCTCAAGTGCCTTGCCGCTTTCGAGAGCCTCACGCGCCATGAGCACGCTGTCCTCGATGCTCTGGTTACGGTCCATCACGGCAATACCACAGGCGGCATTGGCGATGATGACATTCTTCTGGGCTTCGGTCGATGTGCCTTCGAGCACGCTGTCGAAGATCTTCCAAGCCTCTTCCGGAGTGCTTCCACCATAGATCTCCTGAGGGTCAAGGTAATTGAGTCCGAGGTCTTTTGGAGTGAACACCTTCTCGAAGTAGTTGGTGATGAGCTTGAATCCCGAAGTGAGCGAGATCTCGTCATATCCGTCGTAAGAAGTGATGACTCCATAGTTGTCGCCAATCTTCTGGTGTGCATTGACATAGAGTCGCTGCAGGTCGTGGTTGGCAGTGCCGTGGAGCGAGTTCTTAGGATGACAAGGGTTGACGAATGGGCCGAGCAGGTTGAAGCAGGTCGGAATGCCCATTGCACGGCGTGTCGGACCTACATACTTCATGCCATAGGCAAAGAGAGGCGCATGCAGATAGCAGAAGTTGGTCTGCTCAAGACTGCGGCGGAGCTGCGACTCGTCGTCGGAGAACTTCACGCCATGAGCCTGAAGCACGTTCGACGCACCGCTTACCGATGTAGCACTGCCGTTGCCGTGCTTGGTCACCTTATATCCACATGCTGCAATGACGAATGCCGAGCAGGTCGAGATGTTGAATGTGTTCTTGCCGTCGCCACCGGTACCCACGATGTCGAGAGTGTTATAGTCATCAAGATTGACCTTCTTGCCTGTTTCGAGCAAGCCATCGCGGAAGCCGAGCAGCTCATCGACGGTCACGCCTCGTGTCTGCAATGCCATGAGAAGAGATGCTATCTGGCAGTCGTTGTATCTCTGTTGTGTGATGCCAATCATGATGTCGTGAGTCTCGCTGCGCGACAGGGTCTGTCCATCGACCAATTTCAATAAATATTCTTTCATATTTCCTTATTTTGCTATCAACCAATTGAAAATCATTTTCTTGCCGAGTGGAGTCAGCACGCTCTCTGGATGGAACTGTATGCCACGCACGTCGTATTCCTTGTGGCGGAGTGCCATCACCTGTCCTTCGTCAGACACACAAGTCACTTCCAGACAGTCGGGCAGGCTGTTGGCATCGACCACCCACGAGTGGTATCTGCCCACAAGGATGTCGCGGGGCAAGCCACGGAAGATGGCGTCTTCGGCAATGATATGTGCCGGTGTCTGCACTCCGTGGAACACGCTGCTGAGGTTAATGAGCTTTCCGCCGAACACCTCGCCTATCGCCTGTTCGCCAAGGCAGATGCCAAGTATTGGCTTCGACCCAGCGAAGGTGCGGATCACGTCGAGCAGCTTGCCTGCCTCGACTGGGATGCCAGGACCTGGACTCAGCATTATCTTGTCGAAGTCGTCGAGCTGCTCGAGCTCAAACTGGTCGTTGCGGAACACGGTGATCTCAGCTCCCAACTCGCGCACAAGATGCACGAGGTTGTAGGTGAAGCTGTCGTAATTGTCGATCATTGCTATCTTCATAACTCTTCTGCTTTTTGGATGGCACGACGCAACGCACCAAGTTTGTTATTCACTTCCTGTAACTCATATTCCTCGCTGCTCTTTGCCACGATGCCGCCTCCTGCCTGGAACCACAGTTCGTTGTTGCGGCTCACGAAGGTACGGATGGTGATGGCTTGGTTCAGCGTGCCGTCGAACGAGATGCTGCCCACACATCCTCCGTATGCGCCTCGGTTATGTGGCTCATATTCGTTGATGAGCTGGAGGGCACGCACCTTCGGGGCTCCACTGAGCGTACCTGCTGGGAAGGTGTCGATGAATGCCTTGACCGGGTCGGTTCCTGGGTTGAGCGTTCCGCTCACACGGCTCACGAGATGAATCACATGGCTATAGTATTGCAGTTCCTTGTAGAAATCCACCTTCACGCCATGGCAGTTGCGGCTCAGGTCGTTGCGAGCCAGATCGACAAGCATCACGTGTTCGGCATTCTCCTTCGGGTCGTTCTGCAGATACTGTGCATTGCGCTTGTCTTCGTCGATGTTGCCAGTGCGCTTGGTGGTGCCGGCTATCGGGTCGATATAAGCCTTGAACGAATCTCCGCATTTCTCGATGCGGCAATGTGTCTCGGGCGAACTGCCGAAGATGCGGAAGCCACCAAAGTCCATGTAGAAGAGATATGGCGAAGGATTGATCGAACGCAAGGTGCGGTAGAGCTTGAAGTCGTCGCCCTCGTAATGCTGCACGAAGCGGCGCGACAGCACTATCTGGAACACATCGCCTCGCTTGCAGTGGGCAATGCCTCGGCGGATATTGGCCTTGTGCTCTTCGTCGGTGAGTGGCGAAGTGACTTCTCCCACAGGATGGAACTCATAGACTGGCACATTGAGTCGGTTGAGTCGATGCTCAAGGTCGGCAATCTTTGGCTCCTCGCCTTCTGGCACCAACTCGTGGAGATAGAGCAGGTTGTTGAAGTGGTCGAACTCAAGGATGAAGCGGAACAGCACATAGAGCATATCGGGCGCATCGTTGATTTCCTTGGTCTCATCCTTGACGTTGATATTGTCGAAATAGCGAACGGCATTCGACGAGGTGTAGCCCCACAGCGAACAGATGCTGATCTGCTGTTCGTTGCCCTCAAACTCAAACTGATTCATGAACTGGCGGATCAGTGCGTCGCTCTTGTACTCGCTGTTGATCTCGTGTTCGAAACTGCTTCGGTCGGGATAGTCACATTGACCGATGCCATGGCCGATCGACACCTGTGCCAACTGATTGACACCGATATACGAATGAGCATTCTTGCCCGAATGGTAGTCGCTCGACTCCATCAGGATGCTCTTTTCTGAACTGTCGCGCAGACGCAGATAGGCACTCACTGGAGTCACCATATCTGCCAGCATCTGCTTCGTATATACCTTATACTTGAACATATTTTTCCAATTTATAAAACTATTTCGTCCTTATGTTTGAGATAAGTCTCAAGATCCTTGTCGCCTCTGCCCGATACGGTGAGCACCACCACATCTTCGGGCTTGAACAGATGCTTCATCTTTGGAAGCATTGCCAAGGCATGACTCGATTCGAGGGCTGGGATGATACCTTCCATGCGAGTCAGTTCGAACGCTGCACGCAGAGCCTCATCGTCATTGATTGGCACAACCTTGGCGCGACCTGTCTCATAGAGGTTGCAGTGAATTGGGCCTGTGCCTGGGTAGTCGAGACCTGCCGATATTGAATATGGCTCGATGATCTGTCCGTCTTCGGTCTGCATCACCTTGATGCGGCTGCCGTGCAGGATGCCCACAGTGCCGATGGTGAGCGATGCTGCTGTTTCGGCTGTCTCGTATCCCAGTCCTCCTGCTTCGCCCAATACGAGCTTCACTCTCTCGTCGTCGATATAGTGGAAGATGGTTCCTGCTGCATTCGAGCCACCGCCCACACAAGCCATGAGGTAGTCGGGATAGTCGCGTCCCTCCTTCTCTTCGAGCTGCCATTTGATCTCCTCGCTGATGATCGACTGCAAGCGAGCCACCATGTCGGGATAAGGATGAGGGCCTACTGTCGAACCTATTATATAGAATGTGTCGGACGGATGACAGCACCAGTCGCGAATCGCCTCGTTGGTCGCATCCTTGAGGGTCTTGTTTCCACTGTGCACAGGATAGACCTCAGCACCCAGCATGCGCATGCGCTCTACGTTCGGACGCTGACGCTCTACATCCAGTGCGCCCATATACACGCGGCAAGGCATATCCATCAGAGCGCATACCGTAGCTGTAGCCACTCCGTGCTGACCTGCTCCCGTCTCTGCTACGATACGTGTCTTGCCCATCTTCTTGGCAATCAGGATCTGTCCGATGGCATTGTTGATCTTATGTGCGCCAGTGTGGTTGAGGTCTTCGCGCTTCAGATAGAGCTTGCAACCATATTTCTCGCTCATGCGCTTTGCGAAATACAGTGGCGACGGACGACCCACATAGTCGCGCAGCAACTGACGGTATTCCTTCTGGAACTCCTCGCTCTCGATGATCGGAAGATAGGCCTTCTTCAGATCCTCGACAGTCTTGTACAAAATCTCGGGAACATAAGCCCCGCCGAATTGGCCATAATAGCCATTTTCATCAACCTGAAAACTTTTCATTGTCTTATACTATTATTATATTATTGTCGTTATTGTCAAAAAAAAGGCTCGCAAGACAGTCGTGTCCTGCAAGCCCGTTATTTGCTTCATTATGCGCATAAGGGTGCGTCCCACAACTGTCATGTCATGAGAAGTCGCCACCACCACTTATTTGCACTGAATAGATTCATATTACTTATTTGTATAAAAGTTTTGTTGCGGCAAATATATTGACTTTTTCAACAAGTTGTATCTTTTTTCTTGTTTTTTTTCAAAATAATCGTAATTTTCTCGAATTTTCTATACAAAACAAGCAAAAAACCGCAAATAATCAGTTCTTCTTCATGTAGTAAACCACGT
>JAEDEY010000058.1 GCA_016293065.1 Bacteroidales bacterium | reverse complement strand
GCGACTACGCTTCGGGCACCAACCATACGCTCCCAACCAACGGCTATGCCAAGGCATATAATGGCGTGAATCTCGACTCGTATATGCGAAAAGTCACCTTCCAGGAGATTTCGCGTGAGGGACTCCATGACCTTGGCCCTGTGATCGAGACAATGGCAACAGCAGAACAGCTCGATGCTCACCGCAATGCCGTAACCGTAAGACTTGCAACTATTTAATCTATGGAAATAAAACAACTACTCAGAGACAATATACGCCGACTTGCCCCATATTCTTGTGCCCGTGATGAGTTCAAGGGAGAGGCAAGCGTGTATCTCGATGCCAACGAGAGCCCATATAACAATGGCACCAACCGCTATCCTGATCCGCTGCAGGCAGAGGTGAAGGCGCTCCTTGCACCAATCAAGAAAGTGCGACAGAGCCAAATCTTCCTCGGCAATGGTTCGGACGAAGCCATCGACCTCGTGTATCGCATCTTCTGCCGCCCAGGCATCGACAATGTCGTGGCTCCAGCTCCAACCTATGGAATGTATCAGGTTTGTGCCGACATCAACGACATCGAATATCGAGCAGTGCCTCTGACCGATGGCTACCAGCTGGATATGCCAGCGATGAAGGCGGCTATCGACCAGAACACAAAAGCCATCTGGCTTTGCTCGCCAAACAATCCTACAGGCAATGTCTTTGCCAAGGACGACCTGCTATGGTTCCTTGACAACGTGAATGCGATGGTGGTGGTCGATGAAGCATATATCGACTTCTCGGATAAAGGCACAATGGTAGAGATGCTCGACAAATATCCAAACCTCATAGTGCTTCAGACATTCTCGAAGGCATGGGGACAAGCAGCCATCCGTCTTGGCATAGCTTTGGCTTCTGAAGAGGTGATTGGCTATTTCAATAAGGTCAAGTATCCTTACAACGTCAATATCCTGACTCAGAAACACGCGCTCAAGGTGCTTGAGGATGTGGCAAAGAAAGAACGAAACGTAGCCGAGATACTTGTTCAACGTGATGTCTTGCGCGATTTGCTCTTGTCGTTGTCATGTGTCAAGGAGGTTTATCCGAGCGATGCCAACTTCCTTTTGTGCAAAGTCAGCGATGCCAATGTCATCTATGCTTATCTCCAGCAGAAGGGTATCATAGTGCGCAACCGCAATCGCGTGACTCTGTGTGCCAACTGCCTTCGCATCACAGTGGGAACTCCAACCGAGAATGCCGAAATCTACGAGACATTGAAGGAATTATGAAAAAGCTATTGTTTATCGATCGTGACGGCACACTCATCGTAGAGCCTCCTATCACCGAACAGGTCGATCGTTTCGACCAGATAGAGTTCCTGCCTCGCGTTATCCAGAACCTCTCGTTCATACGTCATAAGCTCGACTATGACTTCATCATTGTGAGCAATCAGGATGGTTTGGGTACACCAGCCAATCCTCTTGACCGCTTCAACGAAATCAATGACCTTGTCATGAAGATCTTTCATACCGAGGGTGTGGATTTCGAGGAGTCATACTTCGACGAGCATACCAAGGAGGACAATCATCCTAACCGCAAGCCTGGAACAGGAATGCTGAAGAAGTTCATCGAAGGCAACGGCACTGAATATGATCTTGCCAACAGCTATGTCATCGGTGACCGAATGACCGATGTAGTGTTAGCCAAGAATCTTGGCTGCAAGTCTATACTCATTGATGCAGAAAAGACTGCAGAGGCAACGGATAATGACGCAAAGCCTGATTTCGTTGCTCGCAACTGGGACGAGATTGCGGCTTATCTGTTTGCAGGAGAGAGAATTGCCACAGTGCAACGAACCACCAAGGAGACTGACATCTATATTAAAGTCGATCTGGATGGCACTGGCAAGGCAGAGATATCTTCAGGACTCGGATTTTTCGATCACATGCTCGAACAAATAGCCAAGCACAGTGGTATGGATCTGACCATCAAAGTGAAGGGAGATCTAAATGTCGATGAGCATCATACGATTGAAGATACTGGCATTGCATTGGGTGAATGTATCTTGAAGGCCCTTGGCAACAAGCGAGGCATCGGTCGCTATGGGTTCTGCTTGCCAATGGACGACTGCCTATGTCAGGTGGCTCTCGACTTTGGCGGAAGGCCATGGCTCGTGTGGGATGCCGAGTTTCATCGCGAAAGAGTAGGAGATATGCCAACCGAGATGTTCCTGCATTTCTTCAAGTCGTTCAGCGACAGTGCCCGCATCAATCTCAATATCAAGGCCGAAGGTGACAACGAGCACCATAAGATAGAAGGAATCTTCAAGGCGCTCGCACGAAGCCTTAAGATGGCTATCAATCGCGATATCCACCACTTCGAACTACCATCAAGCAAGGGCGTACTTTAATACGCCTGCTTGTCTTGATTGAAGAAACACTGCCAAATAGTGCGGAAGAAGATCTCGATATCCAATATCGGATTCCAGTTCTCGATATACCAGATATCGTGTTCTACTCGTTTCTTCATATCTTCCACTGTCTGTGTCTCGCCTCTGCAACCGCTCACTTGTGCCCATCCTGTAATACCAGGTTTAGCAAGATGACGAACCATATAGTCGCCAATTAGTTGGTTATACATATCCGTGTGATATTCCATGTGGGGGCGAGGACCAATAATCGACATCTCTCCTTTAAGTACGTTGATGAACTGTGGCAACTCATCGATCGAACTGCGTCGCAGGAAGTCACCGAACTTTGTCTTTCGCGGATCGTCGGCAGTGGCTTGCAGGCGATCTGAATCGTTGTTGACCTTCATCGACCTGAACTTATAGATATAGAACGACTTGCCATTGTAGCCAGTGCGTTTCTGCTTGAAGAAGATTGGCCCTGGCGATGTCAGCTTAGTGCCAATAAACACAATGACATAAATGATTGGGAATAAGGTCACGAGGAATAGGATAGAACCACAGATGTCGAAAGTGCGCTTGTAAATTTTGGCAACAATCGTAGCCATTGGTTCTTCGTGCAGCTTTATCAGGTTTACATTGCCCATACGGCTGATGACCATCGAACGGCGAGGATAGCCATCCATGGCAGGAACGAAGAAGAAGTTGATGAACTTCTCGTTGCAAACTTTGATAAGCTTATTGTTGATTTCCTGATATTCGTTTGGCGACAAAGAGCAATAGACCTCGTCTGGCCTGTGACGTGCTATCCAATGGTAAGACTGGTCGATTGCGCCTATGAGTCGCGCTCCTTTTGGCAACTGGTGCTTTGCCATCGATGAGAAGAAGCCCATGACCTTATATCCAGTGAAGCCTTGTCCCTCAAGCAATTCGTGATAGATATTGATAGCATTGACCTCGTTACCCACAATCACAGCATAACGTGTGTTGTAACCCAAATGCCTGATACGGCGCACAATCTTGTTAGCCACAAAGTGCCAGATGGCAATGGCTGGCATCGTGAATAACAACTGATATGAAAAGATGTGACGAGGCACAGCCTTATACACCATCGCCATAAGTACGATCAGCACAATATTGGTCAATATAGTCTGTGCGGCTGCTCTGGCAATGACTCTCATAGGTTCGATGTTTCGTTCCTGAAGTCTTATAGAAAACAGGCTGACGGATATCGAGAATGATACTGCGACCAGACAGTAGATGCCTAATTCAGCATCGGCTTGTTCGATATCAAGTACCATAGAACTCGGAGCTCTATCCAGCAGCCAATACATCGAATAGAGATGTATGATTAGGTCAATAATAAATACTGGAATCTTATAATAAAAGAATTCCTTGCTTTCTTGAATGCCCATGTTGATTGCGGTTTACTGTGTGGCAAATGTAGCAAATACATTATTAATTTCCAAATTTTTTTATTTTTTTGTGTAAATATGTAAAAAATTATTATTAATAATTCCAAAAAATTAAATTTTTGGCTATATTTGCACTTGGTAATAGGTAAAAAGATTATTGGAGTTTATAACATTTTTTAATACAAAAACATTATGAGAGTAATTATCAATCCAGATTATGCAGCTCTTTCAAAATGGGCAGCAAATTATGTTGCAGCAAAGATCAATGCTGCTAATCCAACACCAGAAAAACCTTTCAAGCTTGGATGTCCCACTGGTTCTTCGCCTCTTGGTCTTTACAAGGAGCTCATCGCCCTTAACAAGGCTGGCAAGGTGTCGTTTGCTAATGTGGTGACTTTCAATATGGACGAATACGTCAACCTTCCAGAAGAACATCCGGAGTCTTATCATAGCTTCATGTGGACTAACTTCTTCTCTCACATCGACATCAAGAAGGAGAATGTACATATTCTCAATGGCAATGCTCCTGACCTCAAGGCAGAATGTGAGGCATATGAGCAGGCAATCAAGGATGCAGGTGGCATCGACCTCTTCATGGGCGGCATCGGTCCTGACGGACATATCGCGTTCAACGAACCAGGGTCTTCTCTGACTTCTCGCACTCGTGTCAAGTCGCTCACTACCGACACTATCATTGCCAACTGCCGTTTCTTCGACAACGATGTCAACCTCGTGCCAAAGACAGCCCTTACTGTAGGTGTGGGCACTGTGATGGATGCCAAGGAGGTGCTTATCGTTTGCAACGGACACAACAAGGCTCGCGCTCTTCAGCACGCAATCGAAGAAGGCATTTCACAGATGTGGACTATCTCTGCTCTTCAGATGCACCCACATGCCATCATCGTCTGCGATGAGGCTGCTTGTGGCGAGTTGAAGGTCGATACCTACAAGTACTTCAAGGATATCGAAAAAGACAACCTGTAATATTAATTATGAGTCAGCGATTCATCGACTCTCTATGATGCATTATTGCTCATGCGTAAATTATCACAACAAGAAATAGCCCTTCTTATTCAGGCGGGCTGTAATGCCGAAGATTGGGGTCGGATTTCTGTACATGAGGAATTCGACTCCAACTATGTCCGTAACGTAGAGTTCTATGGCGATATCATCATTGGAGCCAACACTGGTTCGTACGAGGTTACTCCAGGATTCTCCAAACACTGCATCATACGAAATGCCACACTTCGAGATGTCGAGATTGGCAACAATTGTCTCATCGAGAATGTAAAAGGCTATATCAACAATTATTATATTGGCGATAATTGCTTGATTAGCAACGTGCACAGTATCGAGACAACTGCCGATGCTTCGTTCGGTGAGGGAACAGTGATTTCTGTAATGAATGAGGTGGGAGATGGCAACGTGATGATCTTCGATGGCTTGTCTTCGCAGTTGGCGAGTCTTATGGTCAAATACGAACAAGACAAAGTCTTCACCGAGAAAATCCGTAAGATCATCTCCGAATATATCGCCGAACGTCGTAAGAAAGCACGTTGTGGCACCATCCATCACCGTGTGCGAATAGTGAATGTGGGTGTGATCAAGAACTGTCACATAGGCAACGACTGTGTGATCGAGGGAGCTCTTGAGCTGCAGGAATGTACTTTCAAGAGTGTTCCGTCGGCACCTGTTCATATAGGCACTGGTGTGATTTGCGACAATACGGTGGTATATAATGGCTCGACAATCAGCAACAATGCCAAGCTCGAACGTTGCTTCGTGGGCGAGGCATGTAAGATTACCGATGGCTTTACTGCCGAAAACTCGCTTTTCTTTGCCAACAACTATATGAGCAACGGTGAGGCTTGTGCTGCTTTCTGCGGTCCATTCTCTGCAAGTCATCATAAGTGCTCTCTGCTGATCGGTGCGGAACTTTCGTTCTATAATGCTGGTTCCAACACCAACTTCTCGAATCATGCCTACAAGATGGGACCAATGCACTGGGGTGTGCTCGAGCGAGGCACGAAGACTGCATCGGGCTCTTATATCCTGTTGCCTGCTCATATCGGTACGTTCTCGGTTTGCTTTGGCAAGCTGCTCCATCACCCCGATACGCGCAAGCTGCCGTTCTCTTATCTCATAGCTTATGGCGACGATATGTATATCATCCCTGGACGCAACCTCACGACTGTAGGTCTCTATCGCGATATCCGCAAGTGGCCAAAGCGCGACAAGCGACCTGAGGGAGGCAAGCATTCAATCGTCAATTTCGACTGGCTTTCTCCATTCTCGGCAGGTAATATCATGGTGGCAAAGCGAACTCTCGAAGCTTTGCGCGAGCTATCGGGTGATGTCGAGAGCTACAACTATCACGACTATATCATCAAGAATTCTTCGCTCAAGAAGGGTATCAAATACTACGACATAGCCCTTCGCATCTATATGGGTGCAGTACTGAAGCGACATAACCTCGAAAAACCTGAGAGTCAGGTAGGCACAGGCAAGTGGAGCGATCTCTCAGGCTTACTTATTCCTTTGTCTGAGGAGCAGCGTATTGTCGAGGCAATCAAGTCTGGTTCGCTCAATAGTGTCGTAGAGATACGCGACGAGTTCTACAGGGCCAACGAGAGCTACAACGAGTATCGCTGGGCTTGGTCTTATCGCTTGATTCGCGAATACTATAACATCGAGGGTGATCTCACTCCCGAACATGCTGCCAAGATCGAGGAAGACTACATCACGGCTCGTCGTGCTTGGATAGCCGAGATTCGCAAAGACGCAATGAAGGAGTTCGAACTTGGAGATGTAACCCCTGAGACTCTTGACGATTTCCTCAAGTCGCTCGACAAGGAAGTGGAGTTTGAAAAACTCAAGTATTACCTATAATCGAATCTAATTATGCAACTGATATTACTGTCAGGAGGTTCTGGCAAACGTCTGTGGCCTCTTAGCAACAATGCCCGAAGCAAGCAATTTCTACCTCTTCTAGAAAAAGAAGACGGAACGATGGAGTCGATGGTTCAGCGTGTAGTGCGTCAGGCTTCCGAAGCCGACCTCACCAAGAATATCACCATAGCTACCAATGCAAGCCAACTCGACATCATCACCAACCAGCTTGGCGAATCGGTATCGGTGGTGACTGAACCTGAACGTCGCGATACTTTTCCTGCGATAGCTCTCGCTGTTTCATATCTGTCGTTACAGAAGAAATGTGCCGACGACGAGATAGTAGTCATCATGCCATGTGACCCGTTCACCGAAACGGAGTATTTCCGCACCATAGGCCGTATGGTAAAATGTGTCGAGTCGGATGTTGCCGAACTCGTGCTCATGGGCATCACACCAACTTATCCATCTGCCAAATACGGATATGTGGTTCCTGTCAAGGATGCCGATACCGACAAGACCTACCGCAAGGTGGCTCGCTTCACCGAGAAGCCAACAGTGCCTGTTGCCGAGGAGCTTCTCAAGGAAGGTGCTTTCTGGAATGGCGGTGTCTTCGCTTTCCGTCTTGGCTATATGCTCCAGATAGTGCGCAAGTATCTGCCTGTTGGCAATGGTACTGATCAGATTGCCGACTTTGAGGCAGTACGTTCACGCTATAGCGACTTCCCAAAGATCTCGTTCGACTATGAGGTTGCCGAGAAGGCCAAATCGGTGGCTGTTGTGCCTTTCGAGGGTCAATGGAAGGACCTTGGCACATGGAACACCCTTACCGATGAGTTGACCAAACACACTATTGGCAATGCTGTGATCGGTCCGAAGTGTGTCAACACTCATGTCATCAACGAATTGCAACATCCAATCTTTGTCGATGGAGTAGAAGATGTGGTTGTTGCTGCTTGTCCCGATGGCATCTTGGTGTGCGCCAAAAAAGAAACAGAGAACATCAAGAAATATGTCGAGAACCTTACTCCTCGTCCGATGTATGAGGAACGTCGATGGGGTAGCTATCGCGTGCTCGACGACAGCCATTATGCCGATGGCAGTCATAGCCTCACCAAGAGTATCAATGTTCTCCCTGGGAAGTTCATCTCATACCAGCGCCATAACCACCGAAACGAGATATGGACTTTCGTGGAAGGTGAGGGCGTCTTTGTGCTCGATGGCTCAGAACGTATCGTCAAGGCTGGCGACACAGTGGTTGTTCCTGCTAATCATTGGCATGCTATCAAGGCATTGACCAACCTTACCTTCATCGAGGTGCAGACAGGCAATCCGCTCATCGAAGAGGATATCGAACGAACAACCTGGGAATGGAAAAACTAATTTATTATTATCCTACATTTTTATGCTTCAGAATAATATCTGTCTCGAAGGCAAGACGGTGCTTGTCACAGGTGCTGCTGGTTTCATTGGCTCCAACTTGGTAAAGCGTCTGTTCAACGATGTCAAGGACATCCGTGTGGTTGGTTTGGATTCTATTACCGACTATTACGATGTCAACATCAAGTACGAACGTCTCAACGAAATCGAGGCGCTTCATCGCGACTGGTTATTTGTCAAGGCCAATCTTGCTGACAAGCCAACTGTCGATCAGTTGTTTGAGAAAGAAAAGTTTGCCGTAGTGGTCAACCTCGCTGCACAAGCTGGTGTTCGCTACAGCATCACCAACCCTGGCAGTTATATCGAGTCAAACCTCATAGGCTTCTACAATATCCTTGAGGCTTGCCGCAACCACGAGGTAGAGCATCTTGTCTATGCTTCTTCTTCATCGGTGTATGGCAGCAACAAGAAGGTGCCATATTCTACCGACGACAAGGTCGATAATCCTGTCAGCCTTTATGCTGCAACCAAGAAGAGCAACGAACTGATGGCTCATGCTTATTCAAAGCTGTATAATATCCCATCGACTGGTTTGCGCTTCTTCACTGTCTATGGTCCTGCTGGTCGTCCAGATATGGCATATTTCGGTTTTACCGATAAGTTGCGCCAAGGCAAGACGATACAGATCTTCAACTACGGACATTGCAAGCGCGATTTCACCTATGTAGATGACATTGTCGAGGGTGTGGTTCGCATCATGCAACATGCTCCAGAAAAGCAGAATGGCGAAGATGGTTTGCCTATTCCTCCATATAAGGTTTATAATATCGGCAACAACAGCCCCGAGAACCTTCTCGACTTCGTGACTATCCTCCAGGAGGAACTCATTGCTGCCAAGGTACTTCCTGCCGACTATGACTTCGAGTCACACAAGCAGCTCGTGCCAATGCAGCCTGGTGATGTGCCTGTGACTTATGCCGATACTACTCCTCTCGAACAGGATTTCGGCTTCAAGCCTTCTACGTCTCTGCGTGATGGACTTCGCGCTTTCGCTCAGTGGTATGCAAGGTATTACGGAGAGTGTCAGTAAACACTGTAAATTGCGATCTTAATACTGTTAATTGATTTTCCGAATCAATTAAAAAAAGAAAAGGACGGGACATATCACATGTGCCGTCCTTTATAATTTTATATAAAAATGAAATTAATACAATTCATGACTACTTTTCTTTCTTCAAATCATCTGGTAGCACAAGACTACAACCTTTGATCTTCTTGCTTTCGTACAAGTGCTTATCTGCTAATGCGTAGAGCGTTTCAAAAGATATTTCTTCGTCAGCAGGAGTGAATGCTCCACCAACGCTGATCGAAGTTACATAATCAGGCGCTTCTTTTAGATGTACGCGACTTATATGATCAAAGAAGCGTTCTGCATTATTGCGCACTTCATCGACCGTCAATTTACCCTTCATGAAGACTGCAAACTCATCGCCACCCAAGCGAATAGTGATGTCGTTAGGGAAGGCATTGCGCATGGCACGTGCAATCTGAGTAAGAAGGTCGTCGCCTACAATGTGACCATAAGTATCGTTGACATGCTTAAACTTATCGCAATCCATAATGAAAAGCACACCTTCCTGTCTTTGTTCCAGAATACTGGTGATCAGTTTCTGTCCTGAATAGCGGTTACGCAAGCCTGTCAAGGCATCGGTCTCTGATTGCTTGACGATGAGACGATAATTGAGCTTAGCCTGACGCAATGACGAGATACTTGCGAACGACAGACGCGAACGAATGTCTCCATGTTGAGTATCATTGCGAGCCATAGTATAATTGACTGCCCATACTGCTGTAAAGAAACACAGAGCAGCAATGACCACAATATACAACAGAATGAAATACCAACGGAGATAGATATCCTGATCTACAATGAGCTTAACTTGCTTCTCGCTGACATTGTTCGACGGATCGATGGCTTTCACTTCGAGGGTATATCGTCCTGGAGGAACAGCCATGTAACGCAGGCGACGAGAGTCATCGACTTTTTCCCAATGGTTGACGAGACCTTTGATGCGATATTCAAAATGATAGGTTGCCTGTTCGTAGATATCGTTGGTGGTAAACTCTATATTGATGTTGCGATTAGATGATGGCAGATGGATGATACTGTCATTCTTTGTATAATCACCTTCGACGAGAATCTTGTATGAGAAGTGCTCAACTTTGATATCATTGATACTGAACAATACAGCACCCTGATCAGTACCGAATAGGAGGGTGCCATCTTTCGAAGCCTCGGATGCCGAACGGATAAACTGCGAGATTTCAGAGAACTCACTTTGACTGATGGCTGTTACATATTTGCGGTTTTTGGCATCAAAGATGAAGAGACCATTATTCTCGGTCGATGCGCACAATAGAGTATCGTTGAGCATCTCGACACCACGGAGTTCAATCGATGGCAAACCGTGGTCAAGGTTATACGACTCAAGTTTGTCGGTATGAAGGTCGTAGCACAACAAGCCAGCACCGGTAGTGGCTAGCCATAGCTCATGTCCATCGCTAACTGCCACCGCACCGATACAGTTGGTATATTTCCACACTGATTCATCGTTCAGCTTGCGGGTCACCTCTGATGTGTTGCGATCGACAATCCAGAAGCCGTCGAAGGTACTCACCACCATTGTGTCTTTATTGATCTCGAGCATATCCGTCACCTGACTTACAGGATAGAATGTGCGTTCATATTTGCGTTGCAACTTGCCGTCGATGCGATCTTCTGTGAAATGCAGACGTGTGAGAGGGAAGTTAAGACCGCCAATCCAGATGTCTTTATGCACATCTTCCTTGACCGACCATATACAATCGAGTACTGGCTGATCGGCAATCGAAGGGATATGTTCGCGTTCGCCTGTCTTTGGGTCAAAGTGGTAAAGACCTGTGTTGTATCCACCTGCCCATACAGTATGGTCAGACGCGTGCTTGACAGTTAGGAATCGCGACTCATGGTTCATGTAGATATTTTTGATCTTGCCATTCCTGTCGTAGCAACCAATCGAGTTGTTGAACGCCACCCAAAGCATTCCTTCGTTATCAAAGTCGGCACCAAACACTGTGTTGTCCGACACGTTGAGGGCATAAGGATTGCTCAATCGCTTGAAGAGACCTCCAGTGCGCATCAATGCCAAGCCGCCCATGTCCATCGACACCCATATATGTCCGTCATCACACAAGATACCCTTGACTACAGAAAGAGGGAAGGTGTATGGAGCATTGTGCGAGTCGTCGGCAAAAGTATAAAGCTGAAGCGAATCGTTGAAGTCGGCACTATCGTTAGGCACCTTGCAAATCTTCAATCCCTCGCCATCTGTGCCCACGAGCAAATATTCGTCATTGAGCATCTCAAGCGCAGTGACAATAGAATTTTCACAACCTTTCAGACTGAGGAATCTGTCGGGGTGCTTGCCATCGATGACGTAAACACCCGATCCGCTTGTACCAGCCCAGATAAGGTCACGTTTCTCGTCATAATACAGAGACATGACATTCTGATTGATATTGCAGAGCATTCGTGCAGTACGCTTGCGAGGGTTATATACACCGATGAAATTATCAGTGCCGTAGAGGTATTTACCATTTTTATATTCCACCATTTGTTGTACGTCTTCGCCTTCGTTGACTACATACAGCAGTGTGTCAGCATAAGGTTCGAAGACACGGAAACCGCTTGTTGTTCCGAGGTGAACGACATTGCCTTCCGAAATCAAACATTTCACGCCATGAAGATTTGGCTGCAACTCCAACGAAGCAATCTGATCGAAAACATCGGTCTCTGGATTATATCTGAATACAAGGCTTCGTTCGGTAAAGGCATAGATGTTTCCTTTGCGGTCCATGTGCAACGTGGCCTGAAAACCATCGCGTATATGTCGCATCTTAGTGCGACTAAGGCTATAGTTCTTGAACGAGAGGCCATCGTATCGCTCAATGCCATTGGCGGTCGAAAACCACATCATTCCTTCATGGTCTCGTATGATGCCATAGGTTGTCTGACTCTTTGTGCCTTTAGGGAAAGAGACAGAATAGGTGGGCAAATCCGAGAATTCTTCCGGTAAATGTGATTGATTAAAAGCATGTGCGCCGAATGACGACGCACATGTCAGAACTACTAAAATTTTTTTAACACCGTATTTTAGAATTTGAAAGATATTCATTGTTTGTATTCCCCATTAATCTTTGTACTGCAAATTTAATAATATTTTCAATCTTTGCCAAAATTTTATATCGTTTTTTTAACAAAAAACATAAGTTTTATAATATTTTTATGGCAAATAACATAATTTGAGGGGCAATAAATGCTAAAAATGGGTTGTTGTCTCCTTGTTTTCTGTGGTCAAGGTCACATCGAAGGTGATGTCTTCGTTTTTGCCGAGTGGGGTTAGCGATGTGACTACAAGGTCATGAATGCCATAAGGACTAAGGGCAGGAATATTGCCTTTACCGACCAACACGCCCTTGCTCATTATCTTGACACACGAGGGTTTTGACTCCGACAATCCGTAGTTCTCAACCCTGATGGTTACTGTCCTGCCATCGTCGGCAAGTGTCGGACGACGTGTCGAGAGAAGGGCAGGAGTATAGTCGATCTCCGGCAATCGGCAATAACCAAAGACCATCTGTCCGTCTTTCTTCTGTCCCAAGAGTTTAGGGGCAAATTCCTCAGCATCGATGCCTGTGTCTTTGCCTTTGAACACAAGTACGAGGTCGTTGTCGCGCTTATATGTCTTGATCACACGCGCACCTCGTCCGAAGTTGACTTCCTTGTACGAGCCAAAGCGAAGCGACTCGATGTCGAGGTCGTTCTGTGCATCGAACCCTTCTT
>JAEDEY010000191.1 GCA_016293065.1 Bacteroidales bacterium | reverse complement strand
AGAAAGTCGGACAATATGACCCCGACATAGCCCGACTTACGGTCAAGGACTGCACCTACCGCATCTATCGCGACACACGTTTCAGTGCCGACAAAAGTCCTTACAAGACTCACTTCGGCGTGTTCTTGTCAAAAGGCGGCAAGAAGTCGATGCACGCTGGATATTACTTCCATGTGGGAACCGGCATGGGAGAGGCATACCCTCATTGCCACATGATTGCATCGGGCAACTATTGCTTTGAACCTCGTGTGATAAAGATGCTTCGTGAGGATATCAGCTTCGATTGGGAGGCGTTCAAGGCGGATGTGCTTGATGTGGCAGACCCTTCGTTCAAGGTGGACATGGACGGAGCATTGAAGCGAGTGCCTAAGGAGTACTCCGCTGATGCTCCATACGCCGATTTTATGCGTCTGAAGAGTTTTTCTTTGGTTACATACCTCGATGACGATTTCATTCTCCAGCCTGATCTCGTGTCACGTGTGGCAGAACTGTTGAAAACCGTAAAGCCTTTCAACGATTATATCAATCGGGCAGTGGATTTTAAGGAAGACTGATAATGTGACTATCCGCCACGTATATACAATAGGGACATTTCAAAACGCAGTCAATGCGTCGTGGAATGTCCTTTTTCTGCTTTCCACAGTTTCCCCACCTACAAACTCTTCAACCGCAATGGCGACCTGCTCGACTTGGTCTTAGACCCTCGCGACATCGAATCTCTCGCCAGAAGATTATAAAGTGAAATGAGTCAATATGGGGGCTAAAAACGTAAATTATAAAAAATAAAATATAAAAATACGACAATTTTGTCTTTTATAAAAGATAAAATCATTATCTTTGCAGCAAATTTCATCTATAAAAGATATGAAAGCAATTGTAAGACAAAGTTATCTTGACAAGATAGCGAAGCATCTTGGTAAGGACACCATCATTATTATAGTTGGCCAACGTCGTGTGGGAAAGAGCTATACTCTGCGCCTCTTTAGGGATAAAGTGGCAGAAGATGTTCATGCAAACATTATCTTCATTGACAAAGAGAAACATGAGTTTGCCGACATTCAGACCGACCGTGAGTTGAATGCCTATATTGATGAACGGCGAGACAAGACAAAGACCAACTACATTCTGATAGATGAAGTTCAGGATATAGAAGGTTTTGAAAACAGTATTCGTAGTTATTATGAGGAGTCAGATATTGAAATAGTTGTAACTGGCTCCAACTCCAATATGCTCAGCAGTGACTTGGCTAACAAAATAGGCGGTCGCTATAAGGAAATCTTCGTCCAGGCGCTAAGCTACAAGGAATTCATGGAGTTTCATGATTTGTCCGACAGTGATGATACGTTGGCAAAGTATATTCAGTTTGGAGGATTGCCTGGTTTGAAAAAGATAGGACTTGACGAACAGGATGCACGGGAGTACCAGATGGATGTCTATAGCACAGTCCTGCTGAAAGATGTTATCAAACGGAACAATATCCGCAATGTGCCTTTTCTGGAAAACCTTGTGCATTTCCTTGCTGACAATGCTGGAAAAATCATTTCTGCCAACAGCATAGCAAAGTATATGCGTTCGCAAGGTGAGAACATCACCTCTACTGCCATTATAAATTATGCTAAGTACCTG
Source organism: Bacteroidales bacterium (assembly GCA_016293065.1). Classification (GTDB taxonomy): domain Bacteria; phylum Bacteroidota; class Bacteroidia; order Bacteroidales; family UBA3663; genus Liminaster. The sequence continues at coordinate 1,024 of JAEDEY010000191.1, read as the reverse complement.
TGCGAATCATACATGACCCACAAGGTGAACAGGTATGACATTCATGGACGGAAGCTCTTAGAGAGCAACGATAAATTCTATTTTGAAGACAATGGCATTCGTAATGCTCTTGTAGGTGGTTCGCGTGAGAGAGATATTGAAAAGGTAATAGAAAATATCATCTACAATCACCTTGTCCGTTTGGGCTATGAAGTGATGGTCGGACAACTTCAAGCTGGTGAGATTGACTTTGTCTGTACAAAGCCAAAAGGAGAACGGATTTATGTGCAGGCTTCCTATATTATAGCAGACAATAACACCTATGAGCGTGAGTTTGGCAACCTCCGTTCCATCAAGGACAACTATCCCAAGTATGTCATCTCTATGACACCATTGGTTACAAAGTCTGATGATAATGGCATAACCCATCTTCATCTCAGGAGGTTCTTAACAGAAGGGTTGGAGAGGTAATATGCTCGTGGATTTCATCCGAAGCCAGTATGAATCGCAGGCACCTATGGGAGGCCTTCATCGCAAGTCATCAGTATTAAATGAATAAGTAAATAACCGTTGATATGGACAAGGATTTTCAAGCTACATACGATATGTATGTGTCGCAAACTTTCGTTGACGACGACAACGAGGAGGCTCAGATTGCCGAATGCAGGGCATTGGCAAGGACTTATTCCATCATGGAAAATGCTATAGTTTCGATGGGCGACAACAAGCTGAAATGCAGTTATTGCTATTTCGGCGGTCTTGCTGATGAATTGGGGCTTTCGTCCGACGAACGTCAGGACGTGATTCCTTCGCTTTATGAAGACTTCATCTTCGACCGTGCTGATGCCGACGACTTGGCTCACCGTCATGCCGACGAGGTGACCTTCATCCACCTCATCAAGCCATTGTCGATAAAAAGCCGACGCGATTACTATCTTAAGGATTACATGCGCCTACGCGACAAATCGGGAAAAGAACGGATCATTGAACACAGGTTGTTCCCTATGGTAGCATCATCCAATGGCAGTTTCCGTCTTATGGCATG
>JAEDEY010000190.1 GCA_016293065.1 Bacteroidales bacterium | reverse complement strand
ACGTGGGCGTGCCAATGGGTGACGAAGGTGCTTCTGTGCTCGATGCAATGAACTACTTTAACCCAACCCTCGATATCTATACTAAAGATGGCAGCGACTGGTCACATGGTGACGGCTCAAACAACTACAACCCTCTGTCACTCATCAACGAGGACAAGTCACAGACTCAGTGGAAGCGTATGCAGTTCATCGGCAAGGCAACATTGAACATCATCGATGGCCTTACTTGGAACATGAACTACTCATACAACAACAAGCAGCGCACTTACAGCTCATACCACACACACAACACTCAGATCATCAACAAGTATGGCAACTGCAGCCCTGACCTCAATGGTGTGGCAAACCGCAGCACATACTTCGGCCATGGCCAGACATTCGAGACCTACGGCAACTACGACAACATATTTGCCGACAAGCACAAGGTTGGCGTCATGATCGGTTACTCTTGGGAAGAGAACACCGACAACGACGGTTTCGGGCTCACAGTCAACAACTTCTTCGACGATCAGCTCGGCTGGAACAACCTCACATACGCTGGTATGATGAAGAACGGCATGAAGTGGGTAGAGTCTGGAACAATCGAGACCGTCCGCAACATCTCTTTCTATGGTCGTGCAAGCTACTCTTACAACTCTAAGTATATGCTCCAGGCAACAATTCGTCGCGATGGTTCATCGGTATTCGGCAAGGGCAACCAGTGGGGAACATTCCCTTCTGTCTCTGTTGCATGGAACGTGACTGAAGAAGACTTCATGAAGGATCAGAACGTCATCGACAACCTCAAGCTCCGTCTCGGTTATGGTGTTTCAGGTAATGCAATGGGCTTCGGCGCTTACTCTGCCGTAGCTACTTACGGTTCGACTGGCAACATCGACAATGGCTACGTGATGCTCGGTGCAACAAAGCTTGCCAACCCTGACCTCAAGTGGGAGACTACAGGTATGTTCAACGTCGGTGTTGACTTCGGCTTCTTCGACGGCCGTCTCTCTGGTAGCATCGAATACTACAACAAGGTGACCAAGGATCTGATCTGGGATTACCCTGTATCATCTTACTCACAGCCATTCGGTTCGATCTCTGCCAACGTGGGTCAGATCACCAACAATGGTGTGGAATTCTCGCTCACTGCTACTCCGGTACAGACCAAGGACTTCACTTGGAATACAACTCTCAACCTCTCGCACAACAAGAATATTGTTGATAAACTCTCGAACGAGACTTACAAGACCTCTCTCTTCACACAGGGCGACCCAATGGTTGCAGGTGTTTCTGCCAACGGCTGGACACAGCGCATCATGGAAGGCGAGCCTCTCGGTACATTCTACACTTACGAATGGGCAGGCGTAGATTCTGAGGGCGTTTCAGTTTATTACACTCGTGACGAGAATGGCAAGCGCGACGGCAAGACAACTCGCGACCCAGACCTCAAGGACCGCACTATCACTGGTTGTGCTCAGCCTAAGGTAAACCTCGGTTGGAGCAACAATTTCAACTACAAGAACTGGAGCGCTTCGGCATTCTTCACAGGCGTATTCGGACACGACGTATATAACGGACTCCGCGCTCACTATACTGCACCTGACTTCTTCGCAGGCGGCAAGAACGTCCTTAAGGAGTTCATCACCGACCGTAGCGCAAAGGATACTGGTTCGAACATCCCATCTGACCGCTTCATCGAGAAGGGCAACTATGTACGCCTCCAGAGCCTCTCATTGGGTTACACCTTCAAGGAGTTCAACGGCTGGCTCCAGAACCTCCAGCTCTACGTAACGATGAACAACGTCTTCACCATCACCAACTACAAGGGTCTTGACCCAGAAGTTAACCTCGGTGGCATTGACCCAGGTGTTGACTATCGTTGGAAGGTTTACCCACACACACGCACTACAATGATTGGTGCTAAGATTAACTTCTAAAACTGATTCTGAGAATATGAAAACAAATAAATATCTTATATCAGCTGGTGTGCTTGCTCTTGCTATGGCCAGCTGTACAGATCTCGACGTTGATGTTAAGTCTCAGTACACAGGTCTTGTAGGTACTGAAGAGGCCATCAATGCAAACATGTCGAATGTATATTTCCAGTTCCGCGACCCTCTCGGACGTCGTTTCATGGAAGCTATGACCCTCACAAGCGATGAATATACATCATTGGCATATAGCGGCAACTGGGTTGACAGTTATGCTTACGCACACCCTTCTTACCACACACAGAAGCCTACTGATGCCACTGTTGACTGGATGGGTGTCTTGGGTCGCGCCAACGTATTGGCAAACGAAATCGTCAACTCTTCTTATCCTGACGAGCACAAGTATGGTGCACGTGCAATGCGCGCTTTCTATACTTTCATCATCATGGACAACTGGGGCGACGCTCCTCTTCCTGACATGGAATACTGCATTGCCAACAATATCGACTCAAACAACCGTGCTCCACGCGCTGAGGTAGCCAAGTGGATCGAGAAAGAGCTGCTTGAGGTTTGGGACAAACTCCCAGAGGCAACGACTGGCGAAAACTATGGCAAGCCAAACAAGTACATGGCTCTCGCTCTTCTCGCCAAACTCTATATCAACTGGGCTGTATATACCGCTCCTTCTGTTGACCAGTATGATGCTGCAACAGCAACCAACGAGAAGCTTGCCGACTGTAT
>JAEDEY010000189.1 GCA_016293065.1 Bacteroidales bacterium | reverse complement strand
CTGATTACTGATTATTGATTACTGATTACTGATTTACACGAAGGTGGTAAGCACCTTTGTGTAAATTTTTTGTTTAGAACATAATGCCCCAAGGATAAAGGTTTCAGAGGGGTTAAGAAGGGGGCAGGGGAGAAGAATAAAACACTTAAAACTGAGACAACATTTTACTGATTGCTGATTACTGATTGCTGATTGAATAGAGCATTTATAACAAAGACAACTTTTTTTCGAACACGGATTTAACGGATTGGACGGATATTTCTTATTGAATAAAACACCAAAACAACATTTTAAAAGTTTTATTTGTTTTATAGGTTTTATTTTATTCTTTCTTAATAAAACATCTAAAACTAAGACAACATTTTAAAGGTTTTGTTGGGTATCAAAGCCCAACTATAAACACCTCTCCTTGTGTATGGGCGGTGAATTGCGGAGCATATTCGCAGGTCACTTCGGCTATGCCTGTACAGAACGTGCCTGAGTTGGTGACATAGACATCGTAGGTGATGACGTGAGAACCCTTCGGCAGGAAATTGATGAGGATGCGGTTCTGCGTGTCCTTGATGTCGTTGTAATATCCGATGCTCTGTCGATGCTTGATGTTGCTGTCGGAGAACTGATAGCCAGAGAATTTGTCGGCTGGCTCGAAGCATGCGGCACGATGATCGTTGATGGTCACATACTGCATGTCGCGATCGGTGTTGACAGTGAGCACAACCTGAACCTTATCGCCCACATGAAGTTGGTCGATATTCACAACCTTGTTGCCTTCATATTTCTTCAGCTCTTTCTTTATTTCAATCTCGGGCAGGCGGAAAGCCTTGGTCTCTGAGACCTTGGTCGGGAACTGAGCATAGACGGCACCCCATGCAGGAGCACCTTGCAAGTGGTGGACGGTGATAGGCTGGCGCGAAGTGATGTCGTGCTTGAAATATTCACATTCGCTTGAGTGGAGCCACTGACTGCCTGTGGAAAGAATAGCATAGGTAGCCTCGGAAGCCATCGACGACGAACCCCAGTCGGTGGTCTGTTTTTCGAGGAGCATCCATTTGCGGATGTTGTCGAGCTCTGTCTGGCGAGGATCGACCTCGTGGAACGCCTCGAGCATAAGGGCTGTGAGAGCCGTACGGTTATACCAGCGGAAACCGAAGGTCTGGAGGTTGTCCCAGAACATGCCTCGGCGAGTGTCGTTGATGGCGAACTGACGGAGGCTCTCGATGATGAGACGGGCTGACTCAACGCGCTTGTTGCGGTAGAGCGAGAGAGCTGTGAAGCCGCGAGAAGGCAGTGAGAGGTTGCGCCAATGCTTCTCGACACACTTCAAGGTCCTGTTGAGGAGTCGGGCATTGTCGGAAGCAAGAGCAAAGCTGTCGGCAGGGAAGAGGGTGCGAAGGTAGAGATACGGGTTGAACAGGCAATAGTCGATGTCGTTTTTCGACTTCTTCGCCCGCTTCTTCATCTCGTCGAGTCGCTCCATCTGACGTGCCTCATAATAGGCAAGAGCCTTTTGTTCGAGAGCGCAAAGATCAGGATCAGCAATGCCGAAACCAAGCTGACGCAGTTCGCCAAGGAGTTCGAGCACCTGATAGGTCACATACTCCGACGACTCTCGTTCCTGCCAGTCGAACCATGATAAGCCTCCATCAGGGTTCTGGAGCGAACAGAGTTGCTTGATGATGGCTTTCGCATCACCTTTTATAATAGTTAAACTCTTTTCCTTAGAATCTTCATTATCGGTAATATTCTTTCTCAAAGCATTGGCAATCATCGGGTTGTTTTCTGACAAACCCTTGGAGATCGAGACTGCATACAGATTGTGAATCAGACCAGTTGCTGTCTTGCTTTCGGCATCATAGATAGTAGGCAGAGTCTGAAGGCAATACCAGACAGGATTGTTGCAGTATTCGAACGATATTCTGGCATCGGCAGGGAAGTGGTCGATGCTGATGAGGGTGTCGCCATCGGTCGGATTGAGATAGAAAGGAATAGTCTCGATGACAGGAGCGACCGAAGGAAGCACAGGAATCATCTGTTGCTCGCCATCGACCGAACCATTGGCAGCGGCCTTGACGCGGAAGCCTAAGAACGACAGATTGTCGCAGGCTTCGGCAGAAATGCCCACGGCAGTCATTCCCGAAGCAGGGATGTTGACCTGCATTGTGGTGTCGGTCAATACCTTGCCAGAGCGAGGGTCGAACAGTTCGATAGTCACTTCGCCCAAAACATCAGAATCGCTGCTGTTGAGCACATTTGCCATCAGTATGGTCTTGTCGCCACTGCGCAGGAAACGAGGGAGTGAAGGCTTGACCATCAGTGTGCGCTGTGCAATGATGCTGCGGGTGAGGGTTGTGCTTGTGGAATGGTCTTCGCCAAAGGCAAACATCTGCAGTTTCCATGTGGTGTTGTCGGAAGGAACATCGAACTCGACCGTCACTGAGCCATCGTCAGCAACATCGATCATCGGCTGCCACATAGCAACCTTGACATCGCCCACACGTATGTTGGTCATGTGAGAATCACTGGTTGTGGCTGATGCATCATCAATCTCGACCGACTCTTCAACATCTGCTTCCACTATGTCTTCATCGTCCATCTGGGCATTCTTGCTCATTGCCATACTCATCATTGGAGCAGAATTCAGACTTCGCAAACGTCCAGAAGACTT
>JAEDEY010000057.1 GCA_016293065.1 Bacteroidales bacterium | reverse complement strand
CCAACCAGAAGTTCATCCGCCGCTTCACCTATGTTGAAACAAAAGCCAAGGAACAAGGCAAGATGCTCAACGACATGACGCTCGCCGAGATGGACGAATTGTGGAACGAAGCGAAAGAGAAAGAACATGACAAAACAAATATAAACAAATGAAAAAACTATTTATTATGAGCGCAATCAGCGCAATGGCATTGGGTGCATGCACAAGCAACGCACCTGTCAAGACCTCTGGTATCGACTATACCAACCTTGACACCACAGCTCGTCCTGGCGACGACTTCTTCAAGTTTGCTACAGGCAACTGGATCAACAACAACCCTCAGCCTGCTGCTTTCCCTCGTTGGGGCAGCTTCACAAAGCTTGCCGATGACAACACCAACCAGCTCAGCGAACTCATCCAGGGTCTCGCAGCCGAGGAACATGAGTTCGGCTCTGTGGCTCAGAAGGTGGGCGATCTCTACAAGCTCTGTATGGACAGCACACGCCTCAATGCTGAAGGCTACACCCCTCTCCTCCCTTATCTTGAGAAGATCAACAGCATGAAGACCCGCGAGGAACTGATTGCCTATGCTGCTTCGGAGCACGACAACCTTCTCTGGAGTCTCTATTGCGGAGCTGACGAGAAGGACTCAAAGAACAACATCGTGCAGATTGGCCAGGGTGGTCTCAGCCTCGGCAACCGCGATTACTACATCAGCGATGACCCTCAGGTGAAGAAGATTCGCGAGGCTTTCATCGAACATGCTCAGAACCTCTACAAGCTCATCGGCACAGATGAGGCTACTGCTGCCAAGAAGGTGGCAACCATCATGAAGTATGAGACTCAGATAGCTCAGGCAAGCAAGTCGATGGAAGAACTTCGCGACCCAGAAGCCAACTATAACAAGATGACTGTGGCTGAACTCTCAAAGCTCTGCAGCTTCGACTGGGCTCTCTACCTCAAGAACTACACATACGACCAGACCGACACCATCGTCATCGGTCAGCCTATCCCTGTGGCTTTGGCTTGCAAGATCATCAACGAGGCTCCTCTCGATGACCTCAAGACCATCTATGAGTTCCAGACCATCAGCGGCTTGAGCGGATTGCTCAGCGATGACTTCACCAACGAGAACTTCGCATTCAACCAGAAGCTCACCGGAGCCAAGGAACAGCAGCCTCGATGGAAGCGTGCTGTCAACCGTGTGGATGGTCTTCTCGGTGAGGCTGTAGGTCAGATGTATGTCGAGAAGTACTTCCCTGCTGAGTCAAAGGAGCGCATGGTGAAGCTCGTTGCCAACCTCCAGACATCTCTCGGTGAGGTGATCAAGGCACAGGAATGGATGAGCGAAGAGACCAAGAAGGTGGCTCTCGAGAAGCTCTCGACTTTCTATGTCAAGGTGGGTTATCCTGATGAGTGGGAAGACATCTCTGGCCTGACTATCGACCCACAGAAGAGCCTCCTCGAGAATGTGGTGGCTGCAAGCAAGTTCTACTGGAACCTCAGCAAGGAGAAGCACTACAACAAGCCTGTCGATAAGAACGAGTGGTTCATGACTCCTCAGACTGTCAATGCCTACTACAACCCAACCACCAACGAGATCTGCTTCCCTGCAGGTATCCTCCAGCCTCCATTCTTCTCGAAGGATTTCGACGATGCTGTCAACTATGGTGCCATCGGTGTTGTCATCGGACATGAGATGACTCACGGCTTCGACGACCAGGGTCGCCAGTACGACAAGGACGGCAACCTCCGCCAGTGGTGGAACGAAGAAGATGTCAAGGCATTCAACGTGCCTGCTGAGCAGATGGTACAGTACTACGACAGCCTCTGGGTTATCCCAGGCGACCTGCACAGCAACGGACGTCTCTGCCTCGGCGAGAACCTTGCTGACCACGGTGGACTCAACATCGCATTCAAGGCACTCAAGATAGCTGAAGAGCAGAACGGCAAGCTCCCTGTCGAGAATGGCTTCACTCCTGAACAGCGTTTCTTCCTCTCGTATGCCAACGTTTGGGCAGGTGTCTCTACCGAGGAGATCCTCCGCCGATACACTCTCATCGATGTTCATTCAGCAAACCATCTGCGCGTCAATGGTGGTGTCGCTCAGTGCAATGCATGGTATGAGGCATTCAATATCCAGCCTGGTGATGCTCTCTATGTAGCTCCAGAAAACCGTGTCAACATCTGGTAAAACAGAAACAGAAGATTACACAATATATAAATAATGTATCATTAACATCTAAATCAATTCAGTATGAGACTCTCTATCAAGACCCTGCTGCTTTGTGCAGCATTGGCAATGCCTACATTGGTAATGGCTGACGATCAGCTTACAGATGCTCAGCTCAGCGAACAGTACAAAAAGGAAATCAACGTAAAGTCGCTTGAGGTAAAGACCGTCAAGGCTAAGATGAAGGCTGATCCAAATGACACTTCACTCTCTTCACAGCTCACTACACTCAAGGCTGAGCTCGAGGATCTCAAGGCAAAGAAAAAGGTAATCGATGCCAACATCCGCGCTCAGAAGGCTGCCGAGAAAGCAGCAAAGAAGGCTAAGTCAGCACAGGAGAAGGCAGAGAAGGCTGCAAAGAAGGCCAACGAGGTACGTACTGCAAACTAACAATTCGCCAAACTGACGAAAAAGAAAAGAGCCCGGCAGGAAATCCTGCTGGGCTCTTTTTCGACAAATTGTTTTATTTGTGATTACTTATTTTCTGCGTAACGAGAATTGAGAATCTCAAGGAGCTCGTTGGTAATATCATACTTAGGATTGTCGAGCAAGATGTTGTCGTGCATTGTGTTGCTGAGGATGAGCTCGAACTTCTTGACAGCATTGTATTCCTTGAGGACAGACTGAATAGTGTCGATGAGACGGTCGTTCATCTGAGCCTGCTCCTGAGCGAGGTCGTTCTGGAGCTTGTAGTTGAGCTGGTCAAGCTGATCCTTCTTGTTCTGAAGGCGGTTGGCCTCAGACTGAGCACGCTGTTCATTGAGGAAGGCATTGGTCTGCACCTTGCGCTGGAATTCGTTGACTTCCTTTTCGAGAGCTGCTGCCTGACTGTTGATGCTGGCACGCGCGTCTTCTGTCTTCTTGATAAGTTCCTCATTAAGATCCTTGGCCATGTTATAGTTGGCAAGCAAAGAATCTGTATTCACGTAAGCAATAGGCAATGAAGCGCCTTCTGCGATAGATGATGCAGGTGTGATAGAAGGCTGGCTGTTAGAGCAAGAAGCCAGGCTACCTGCAAAAAGGACTGCGATTGCTGCAGCGACAATAGATGATTTCTTCATATAAATATCTGAGTTTAATTTAATCGTATAATCCCTTGCGTGTACGTTCCTCAAAATCCTGAGTTTGCACACAGTGAATACCCCTGTCGCGCATGGCCTTACTTTGACTCACATGAGTCTTCGGAAAGGTTCCATTTTTCTTAAATATAACCCGAATTGCTAAAAAAACAAAACAGATTAAAATTATTCCGACAGAAATTGCTATAGTTTGCCACATATTCATTATATTTGCAGTGTCAAATCACAAAAATGCAGTTGCAAAGATAGTCATTTTATTTTCAAATGAGTAGTTTTTCGACTATAAATTTTATTTGACTCTTGAAAAAGCAATCATTTTAACTTTTTTTATCAAAAGAAATGAATATGGAAATCAAAAATCTATCACCAAACTTGGTATGGAACATCTTTGATCAGATTACAAAGGTGCCTCGTCCATCGAAAAAAGAAGAGAAAATCCGCCAGTGGCTTGTCGATTTTGCCAAGCAGCACAACATCGAATGTCAGCTTGATGCGACAGGCAACGTCCTGATGCGCAAGCCTGCTACTCCTGGTTATGAAGACCATCAGACCATCGTCATGCAGGGACACATCGACATGGTATGCGAAAAGAACTCGGGTGTCGATCACGACTTCGAGAACGACCCTATCGAAACCATCATCGACGGTGACTGGGTGAAGGCCAATGGCACTACCCTCGGAGCTGACAACGGTGTGGGTGTGGCTCTCTCGCTCGCATGTCTCATTGACGACAGCTTCCAGCATGGCCCGCTTGAGGCTCTGTTTACCTACGACGAAGAGACTGGCATGACAGGTGCCAATGCCATCGAGGAAGGATTCATGACAGGCAAGGTGCTCATCAACCTCGACTCTGAGACCGAAGGACAGATTTTCATTGGCTGTGCAGGCGGTATGGACACCGTTGGTCTGTTCCGCTATACTCCAGTTCCTGCTCCAAAGGATCTCTACTATGCCAAGGTCAAGGTAAGCGGCTTGCTCGGCGGTCACTCGGGTGGCGACATCCATCTCGAACATGCCAATGCCAACAAGGTGCTGGCCCGTTTCCTCACCACACAGCCTGATGCACAGCTTGCTGCCATCAACGGCGGCAACCTCCGCAACGCCATCGCACGTGAGGCAGAGGCAGTGATAGGCATCCCATACAGCAGCAAGGACAATGTAGTGGCTGAGCTCAACCAGTTTGCTGCAATGATCGAGGGCGAAGTGGGCGACATCGAGAAGGGCATGAAGATCACTATCGAGACAGCCGATGCTCCTGAGACAGTGATCGAGAAAGAAGTGGCAGACCGCCTCATCAAGGCACTCATCGCCTGTCCGCATGGCGTACAGGGCATGAGCCGTTCGATGCCTGGACTCGTCGAGACCTCGACCAACATGGCATCGGTCAAGATGATCGAACCAGGTGTCATCAAGATCGAGACAAGCCAGCGCAGCTCGGTAGAATCGGAGAAGCGTGCCATCGCACAAGTAGTGGCAACAGTATTGAGCCTCGCTGGAGCAGAGGTGAAGCAAGGAAGCGGCTATCCTGGCTGGAAGCCAAACACCAATTCGCCTATCATGAAGGTATGTGCCGACACCTATCGCGACCTCTATGGCAAAGAGCCTGAAATCATGGCTATCCATGCCGGACTCGAGACAGGACTCTTCCTCACCAAGTACCCATATCTCGACATGGTGAGCATCGGTCCTACTATGGAAGGCGTACACTCTCCTGACGAGCGACTCTACATTCCTTCGGTAGGTCCATTCTATGCTTACCTCAAGGAGATATTGAGCCGTTGTTGACCCATAATAGCAACATAAAGAGGATAATGTTTGGTGGATAAAGCCATTTTCTGCCCATTATCGCTAATTAATGACTTTTTTTGGAACAAATATTTGCGAGATATTGATATTTTGCATATATTTGTTCCATAATTTTTTATAATAGTAACTCACAAACTCAACACGATATGAAATTTCAAGTACTCAGCTCAGACCTTCTGAGCCACCTCTCATCCATCAGCCGTGTCCTTGCCAGCAAGAGCGCGATGCCTATTCTTGAGAATTTTCTCTTCAATGTAGAATCCGACAAGCTCACCATCACAGCTTCCGACGGCGACACCACCATCGTCACCTCGGTCAATCTCGACTCTGTAGAGGGCTCTGGTGCCATCATCATCAGCCCAAAGAATCTGCTTGAGCCTCTCAAGGAAATGCCTCAGCAGGAAATACAGTTTGAGTTTGATGAAGGCAATCTTGAAATATTCGTGACATACGAGTCAGGAAAATTCAACTTCATAGCTCCTGACACTGCAGCCAATTACCCACAGCAGAAGGCACTCGATGCAGATGCCCAGACTCTCGTCATCCCTGCTCAGGCTTTGGCAACCGGCATTCAGAGCACTTTCTTCGCCACTGCCGACGACGATCTGCGTCCGGTGATGAACGGTATCTTCTTCGACATCCGCGACGACCAGTTCATCTTCGTTGCCAGCGACTCGAAGAAGCTCGTCCGCCTCATCAACACTGCGGTCAAGCCTGGCTTCACATCAAACTTCATCCTGCCAAAGAAGCCTGCCAGCCTCCTGAAGAACATCATTGCAAAGGATGTAGAGGATGCCACCATCACCTTCGACTCAAAGAGCGCACATATCTCGGTGGGCGACTACACCGTGAGCTGCCGCCTCATCGACGGACGTTTCCCTCGCTACGAGTCGGTCATCCCTAAGAACAACGTCAACAAGGTGACTATCGAACGCCAGAGCCTCATCAACGTGCTGCGCCGTGTGGCCGTGTTTGCCAATGCCGCTACCAATCAGGTGAAGTTCGACCTCACTGAGAATATGCTCACCATCAGCGCACAGGATATCGACTACTCTGTTTCGGCTACCGAGCGTGTATCATGCAGCTATGCCGGAGTGCCAATGGCTATCGGTTTCCGTGCCAGCTATCTCATCGAGATTCTCAACACCATCGCTTCGGCTGAGGTCGAGATTCTGCTCTCAGACCATGCTCGTGCAGCGCTCATCGTGCCTGTCGAGAGCAATGAGAACGAGGACCTTCTCATGCTCATCATGCCAATGATGCTTACCGATTTCTGATAACCGACCAATGAATAATATTTCACGATAAGCGATGGAACTGAAGCTTAAGAAGCCTATTGTATTTTTCGACCTTGAGACAACGGGCACCAATGTGGTAACCGACCGCATAGTGCAGATCAGCTATATCAAGGTGATGCCCAATGGCCAAGAGATAGAGCGCAACTACTATGTCAACCCAGGTATGCACATTCCAGAGGAGGCATCGGCAGTGCACCATATCTATGATGCCGACGTGGCAGACAAGCCTACTTTCCGCCAGCTTGCCCAGACTCTTGCCAACGATTTCGTGGGTTGCGACTTCGCGGGATTCAACTCCAACCGCTTCGACGTGCCACTTCTCATCGAGGAGATGCTGCGCAATGGAGTGAACATCGACATCACCAAGTGCCACTTCATCGACGTTCAGAACATCTTCCACAAGAAGGAACAGCGCACGCTCGTGGCTGCATATAAGTTCTACTGCAACAAGAACCTCGAAGACGCACATAGTGCCGATGCCGACACTCGCGCCACCTACGAGGTGCTGAAGGCTCAGCTCGACAGGTATCCCGACCTTGAGAACGATGTGGAGTTCCTGCACAACTACTGCAAGATGAACAGAAACATCGACCCTATGGGCTGCTTCGCATACAACGACAAGGATGTGGCTTGCTTTAACTTCGGCAAACACAAGGGCAAGCCTATCGTCGATGTGCTGCGCGAGGAACCATCATATTATGCATGGATGATCAATGGGCAGTTTTCGCTCTCGACCAAGAAGATTCTTTCGCAGTATAAACTCAGCATGATGACTCAGCAATAATGTGATATGACGTTAGCTGTCTGGATATACAGAACGATATTGGGGCTATGCTTCTGCATGGTCCCTTTTGGCATGTATGCTCAGGAACTGAATGCCAAGGTGACATTCAACACCCAGCAACTTGAAACCAGCCTGCGCGACAGGTTCACGACGCTGCAAAGCGACCTGCAGGAGTTTATCAATGGACAGCAATGGTCGTCGGCTCAGTTCTCACAGGTCGAGAAGATACGTTGCACGTTTGCTTTCACCATCTCTGAGATGACCGACAACGACAAGTACAACGCAAGCCTCATCATACAGAGCAGCCGCCCTGTCTATAACTCAAGTTACAACACCAACACGCTCAACTGGCAGGACGACAACATCACGTTCACCTACTCCGAGGGGCAGACACTGACCTTCAACGAGTTCAACCTCGACAACGAACTCATTGCCACCGTGGCTTATTATGTCTATCTCATCCTTGGCATCGACTTCGACAGCTTTGCTCCTCATGGCGGAGAGCCATTCCTGAGCAGGGCAGAGAATATCGTAAGTCAGATGCAGAATGCCGAGGGCAAGGGGTGGAGTGCCTTTGCCGACAAGAAGAACCGACATGCCGTGATCACTGCCATGCTCAGCGAATCGCAGAGTGCTTACCGTGACTTGTGGTACACCTACCACCGATCGGGTCTCGACCAGATGGCACAGTCGGCCGACAAGGGTCGCGCCCAGATCAGCGAGGCTATCTCTCAGCTCGGCAAGATACGCGAGGTCGATGTGCAGACCCCACTCCTGTCGATGTTCATAAGTTCCAAGCTCGACGAACTGATCAACATCTACAGCAAGGCTCCACGGAACGAGAAAGATGAGGTGTTTGCCACGCTGTCGGAAGAATATCCTACTTATATCTCTCAGCTCGAAAAAATAAAACAATGAGTATATGCTCCAATCACTACAAATAGAAAACTACGCTCTGATCGAACATCTTGAGTTCAATCCCGAACGAGGTCTTACGGTCATCACAGGCGAGACAGGTGCGGGCAAGAGCATCATCATGGGCGCACTCTCGCTCATCCTCGGACAACGTGCCGATGCCAAGTCGGTGCGCAACGGCTCGACAAAATGCGTGATAGAAGCGACGTTCGATGTGAGCGCCTATAACTTAGAGTCGTTTTTTGCCGATTGTGACATCGAGTACGATGCCCACTCGACTATCATACGCCGCGAGATATATGCCACGGGCAAGTCTCGTGCTTTCGTCAACGACAGTCCTGTGCAACTCGCCACTCTCAAGGCTTTGGGCGACAAACTCATCGACATACATTCGCAGCACCAGAATCTCCTCCTCGGGCAAGACTCCTTCCAGCAGGAGGTACTCGACACCTTGGCAGCCAACCACAAGCTATTAGCCGACTACAAGGCGAGCTACAAGGAACTGACGGCATTGCACAAGCTGATCGAGACACGAAAGGCAGAGGCTGCACAAGACGCGAAGGATGCCGACTACATTCGTTATCAGTTCGGCAAACTCGACGAGGCAAACCTGCAAGACGGCGAACAGGAAGAGCTGGAAGAGGAACAAGACCTGTTGTCTCATGCCGAAGATATCAAGGGCGGACTGCTTGCCATTGCCGAAGGTCTGAATGGTGAAGGCGAGAGCGTGGTGTCGATACTGAAGCAGATGAGCCAGAGGGCTGACAACCTCGTGAACGTCTATCCGCAACTGTCGGAGATTGCCGACCGTCTCAGCACCGACCTCATCGACCTCAAGGACATTGCCGACGAGGTGAGCGACAAGGGCGAACGTGTCAACTTCGACCCCGAGCGTTTGGCATGGGTCGAGGAACGGCTCAGCACCATCTATTCGCTCGAGAAGAAATACGACTGCGACAGCGTGGCACAACTCATTGCCCTGCGCGACAGTCTCGCCGACAAGATGCTGCATCTCGACAATAACGACGACGAGATAGCAGAACTGGAAGCCTCGGAGAAACAACTCACTGCCGAAACCAAGCGTCTTGCCGACCTCGTCACTGCATCGCGCAAGAAAGCTGCCGAGAGTTTCGAGAGCAAGCTGATCAGCAAAGTGGCTTATCTCGGTATGCCAAATGTGAGATTCAAGGTCGAGATAAGTCCGCTGAAGGCTTTCTCGCCTTCGGGCATCGACAATATCAGGTTCTTGTTCTCTGCCAATAAAAACCAGCCACTCAAACCTGCGGGAGAAGTGGCTTCCGGTGGCGAGATAAGCCGCCTGATGCTTTCCATCAAGGCTCTCATTGCTTCGGCAAAGACGCTGCCAACCATCATCTTCGACGAGATTGACACAGGTGTGAGCGGAGACATCGCCGACCGTATGGGCGAAGTGATGAAAGATATGTCTGCCCATCTGCAGGTCATCACTATCACTCATCTGCCACAAGTGGCAGGAAAGGGGAATGCTCACTTCAAGGTCTATAAGCACGACAACGACACCGAGACAACTACGCATATAGTGCAGCTCTCAGACGAGGAGCGTGTCAACGAGATTGCCCGTATGCTCTCTGGCTCGACTATCACGCCCGAAGCCATAAGCAATGCCAAGACTCTTCTGAAATACAGCACTACGAACAATTAATACTTAACATTATGATAAAGCAATGTAGAATACTTGTGGCTGTAGCACTGATGACAGCTGTCATTGTCTCGATTATCAGGCAACAACCTAAGGCTATGCAATCAGCAGAAACGGCTCCCCCAGCCGAAGAACTTGACCATGTAGTGTTCGACGAATGGTTCTGCGACACTACTCTCCGACTCGATTATATCTTTGCGGGCAACAGCAAGGAGCAATTCATCTATCTGGACAAGCTGAGCCGTTATCCGCGTTGGGCGGGCCGACAGCAACGTCTCAACGAATTGCCGCTCATCGGCAACGGACAGATTATAGTGCGTGATGCCGCTACCTCGGCTACTATCTACATGACCAGCTTCAGCAGTCTGTTTCAGGAATGGATAGTGACCGAAGAGGCTCAGCAGCAGAACCGCAGTTTTGAGAACTGCTTCCAGATACCTATGCCGCTGAAACCCATATCGGTCGAAGTATGCCTCCTGAACAACCGTCATGAGGTGACTACTCGACTGATACACGACATCGACCCTGCCGACATCCTTATTGCTCGTCTTGGCGAGAAAGACATCACTCCTCATCGTTACATCATCGACAATGGAGACCTCGACAAGAACATCGACATCGCTTTCCTTGCCGAGGGCTATACCAAAGAAGAGATGAAGGAGTTCTATGAATATGTCGATATTGCAGTCGAGGCAATGTTTGCGCATGAGCCTTTCAGCTCTTTCCGCAATCGATTCAATATTGTGGCTGTCGAGAGCCCTTCGGTTGAAAGTGGTGTGAGCATTCCCAAAAACGGCATCTGGAAAAATACGGCTTTCAGCAGCCACTTCTCGACATTCTATAGCGACCGCTATCTCACTACTCTCCACCTCAAGGATGTTCACAATGCCTTGGCTGGCATCCCATACGAGCATATCATCATCCTTGCCAATAGCGACGAATATGGTGGTGGCGGAATATACAACAGCTATAATATGACATCGACCAAGCACAAGTGGTATCGTCCGGTGGTGGTGCACGAGTTCGGACATAGCTTTGCCGGTCTTGCCGACGAATATGAATATGGCGATGAGAACCACGAGACCTACCCTCTCGATGTTGAGCCTTGGGAGAAGAACATCACCACAAAGGTCGATGCCGACAAGGCTGCTCTCTTGGGCAAATTCGAGGGCGGCGGCTATTCTACTACTGGAGTGTTCCGTGCCTACGAAGACTGCCGTATGCGAACCAACCAAAACCCAGAGTTCTGTCCTGTCTGCTGCGAGGCAGTTGCCGACATCATCAGATTCTATACCGAGTAAAAGCGGCTTCGGTGTCTTAACAGCAATCAACAAAAACAGCCACGGAAGAAATTACCTTCCGTGGCTGTTTTGTTCTTGTCTATATCTTTCGTGTGGATTCTATAATCTCGATTGAGTTGAGCCAGAAGAATGCTCCTTGAATTGTGAAGACATTCGAACCACAAGTTTCAAGTGTGCTGACCATCTCTTTGGTCAATGTGACTTCAAATGATTTATCTTCCTCATAACCATTTGCGCCAGCTGGGTTGCCTGCATATTCATATATCTGTGTGCCCCATTCTCCAAGAAAAACTCTGAATGTTGGTGATTGCCAGCCACTGACCTTCATACTGCAGTTGAAGCGGAGTTTCTTTCCAGCTGCAAGTGCCGTAAGGTTAGTTTCGCTGCTGCCGATGAAAGTCTGCGACCACCAAGAGAACTGTATGCCTTTGAACCAGATTACGCTACCCGTGTTAACCACATTATTGTCTCCTGCCTCTTCTTCCCAGAACTTTATGTTCGAGTCTGAGACCCATTTTGAGAACCTTGGATATTGATCTGCAATTCCGACTCTCTCATTAGTCCACTCTGTTCCAGCTGGCACACAAATCTTCTGTGTTGGCCAGCCAGTATTGGAACTAAGCAAATAAGTTGATCCATCTGCAGCTTGAACTCTCACTGGGATTTCTTTCGGATTCTGAGATTGAACCGCGATTTCTATGGACACCGGTTTGCAAGTCACTACATTCGCCACATTCTTGTTCAAAAATCCTTCTCTGTTGGTATTCACCATGGTTTTATGATGCACACCGAAGAGTGCATGAACCTCATTTTCCGGAGTCTCACTACCAATATATATTGGCAAAGTACCTCCTGCTGCCTGAATCGTAATCTTTGCCCGAGTCGCAGTGAGATAAGTCACATCGAATACAACGTCATTGAAATCGATGTCATTTCCCGAGAATCCTCCAAGATCTTCGCACATGACTCGCATTGCCGGAGCCTTGAAGTCTTCGACTGGCTGGTCGTTGCCTGAGCCTTTCAGTGTTGCAGGAACAATCTTGACAATCCAGTCGGTGAATATACCATCAGCGGCTACCTTTTGGTTTGGATTATCTCCAGTGGCACGGAAGTCAAAGCCTACATAATAGCCATAACCAGGAACGTTGAATATCTTATAGTCGGTATTCTTCTCATCGTGTTGTTTTCCATCCTGCGAATTACTATATGCAAAATAAGTGGTACCGGAATTTAGCATCAGCATCTTTGTGCCATTGCCGTTATTGAAATTATTGACCACATCCGGGGCTGATGGTGTTCCGGCTTTCAATTCGTTCATCTGGTTGCTGGCATAGACCTTACTTTTGTCTCCAGCTTCATATTCATCAGTTCCCTTCCATACATGCTGTACGAAGAAGTCAGAATAGCTGATGTCAATGCTGTTTTCCGACGAGTGATCTTTATCTTTAATATACTCATATACGGCAGCGCTCTCCTCTGGTGTGATATCAGCAGGAACATTGTATGTGTCTGCCCATAGATTGGAATTTGTATTCGCCCCTCTTGTCGATGCTTTGGTTTGCAGTTCTTCTACCGTTGGAAGTTCGGTGAAGCCCCAGTTGTGGGTGGGATCTATCGATGCGCCATTGCAGAACTCTGCCTTGAAAGCATCGTCGTATTGAGCACACTTTTCTGCATAAAGTTTACCTCCATAGGCCTTATCGTAATCAAAATCCTCACGACAAGACGCAAATAATGCAACTGCCAGGTATAGCAGTGGCATAAGGTGGATATTATGATACTTCTTCATAGCAAAAACAGTTAAGATATATAGTAATAGTATTTTTTATCGTTCCGTTAATAGCACAAAGTTATGAAATAGTTTTTAACATTCCAAAAAGACGGGTTAAGAAAAGTAAAAATTATGTTATACAACACATATATAGTCCTGTTTTGCCATATATATGTTATGTTTTTGTAGCGCATTTGTTTATCTGCCTCTGATCCATACAGAGTTGATCTCGGCATCTGAGTCTTCCTTATCG
>JAEDEY010000188.1 GCA_016293065.1 Bacteroidales bacterium | reverse complement strand
TTTCAGCAGATTTCGGAAAGCAGCTTCTGCATATTTTGATTGATAAAGCAGTGATGCGGCAGCGCGCTGCCGCATCACTGCTAGGCGCTTAAGGTCTATGGTTTAACATCTATCTTTCATCCTGAAGAACACGTTCTACGGTCTCCTCAAGTATATCCAGTTTTATCTCCCATTCCTGATGAGAGTATGGGCTGGTCGGGCTTACTGACCCTCTGATACCGAGTTCGTCCGCTTCCATTTCTTTCTTGACATCATCCAGAAAGATGCGATACGCATCCCGGAACTCATTCAAAGCTGTTCTAAGAGCTTCTCTATTCTTCTTTTTCATCTATTGGTCCTCCTTGTTCTTGTTCTTGGCCAAAAAGCCTGACCGATTTTCCATACGATACGACGATCCCACGAGTTTGACCACATCACAGTGGAACAGAAGCCTGTCTAGGAGAGCTGTTGCAAGTACTTCATCCTGAAGTACTTCCACCCACTCTGTAGGTGCTTTATTCGTGGTTATGATGACGGATGCCTTCTCGTGCAGGGCGTTAATGAGATTAAAGAATGCAACAGACTCCTCCTTTTTCATCGGCATAAGCATTATGTCGTCTATGGCTATGAGATTGCACTTGAGTATTCCGCTGTATGCACTCATTGCAGAAGAGGTCATATCCTTCATTCTCAATATGTTTATAAGACTATCCATTGTTATGAACTGTGCTCTGTAACCCCTCATTACGGCATCCCTTACGAGCCCTGCGGCCATAAAGGTCTTGCCTGTTCCGGCAGGTCCCATAAAGATGAGATTGTACATCTGGTCAAGCCATACTAGCTCCCGCAGTTGCTTCAACTGAGGCTTGGTGATTCCGGCGCTGTGATTGAAGTCGAAGCGGTCCAAGTCGCAGTTGCGCGGCAACTTTGCCTGTCTCATCCTGCGCACAAGGTCGTTCTGCTGACGTGATGCAGTCTCCGCCTTGAGTATTTCCATAATGAAGTCCAGATATGAGGGCTTGTCTATCTGAGCCTTATGGATGATGTCGCCGCAGTTGTTTCTCAAGTGGCTCAGACGCAAGGCCTTGGCATATATACGGATATCCTCGGTACTGGTTTTCAGTGTCTCTTCCATCACTTACCCTCCTCTCCGTTTATAATGATGTTATACGAGTCAATGGACCTTTGCTCTGGAGTAAGGTCGTTCATATGTGAAGCTGTATCAGTAACAACCGGATTTCTCTTCGGCTGGTTTTCCATCCTGTCAGCCACTTTAGCCGCCATCTCACGCATCACATTAGCATTGTATACCTTGGACTCCGCAAACATCTCCAGCAGGGTATGCGCCGTGGTCTTGTCATAATCGGTCAGAAGGGATGCCATTGATGTCACACTCTTTCGGTAATAGCGAGGACGATTGTCGTGGAGTTCCTTCAGGAAGCGTGACAAAAGGCTGTCATCCGACCATTCATTGAAAAGAGTTCGCAGTATCTGCTCGGATTCCAGGATGTCACGGCTACGACTGCTGGCGTGTTCGTCCTTATTGATATATTTACCACGGAAGGGACTTATCTTATGTCTGGCTATCAGAGAGAAGTCTGTGGGGTCATATATCTCCAACTCGTTGCTATCCACGTTCTTGACGACCAGAACCTTTGTTCCCTGACCGGCATATGTTCCAATCGGCAGGCTGTAGAAGTTGCTGTGATACAACAAGGTGTTGTCCTTGCGTACAGAGTATTCCCGCGCTTCCATCTCCGGCTCATCTATCTCTTCCACGTAAAGCGCCAACTCGGGCTGTTCCTTTTTGAACTCTTCCGCCGGGATGAGTCTGGTGCTGCTGTTGACCTTGGCGTTCGCAGTCCTGGACAACCAGCCTATGGCTTCATCGTTAAGACTCTCAATGTTGACATAAGTGCGTCCTGCAAGGAAGTTGTTCTTCACATACTTGACCACTGCCTCTGACTGCCCTTTGCTGGCCGGATCATACGGCATACAGAAGACTGGTTCAAAGCCCGCCGCCTTGACATACTTGGCAAACTCCTCCGTCATTATGTAATCACCGTAGTTCTCCTTTATAAGCATCTTACGGTCCTGGTCATAGATGACTTTTCGTGGCATGCCTCCAAAGTAGTTGAAGGCCAGATGATGGGCATAGATTGTTGTCCTTGAGGTAAATGGTGTATTCTGTAGATACACGAACTTATACCTTGACCGTTGCAGTACCATTACCATGAAGTACACCTTCACCTGACTGCCCTTTGATGTTCGCAACACCTTCTCTCCGAAGTCCACCTGGGCTTTCTCGCCGTACTCGCAGTCAGGAACCTTGGACATCTGCCGACCGCATTCCTGCACCTTGGGAAGATCCTCCCGTTCCCGCACCAGGCGCACCGTATTATACACGGTACGCTCCGAGACTTCCGGAAGATCAGGAAAATGCTCCTTCAACCGGTCATAAATCTGTGCTGCTGACAGGAACGGGCTGTCCTGAAGCAACTGCTGGATGAAGCCCTCAAAGGCTTCCAACTTACGTTTCCGGCGAAGTATCTCGCTGGAAACCAATTCCTCAAACTCCTTATCATTCATCCGCTGATAGCGTCTGACTGTGTCTCGGCTGATGCCCAACTTCAGTGCTATTTGCATCTGACTGAGGGATTGTCGGGATAATTCATTAATTTTGCTCCACATAGTGA
>JAEDEY010000187.1 GCA_016293065.1 Bacteroidales bacterium | reverse complement strand
ATATGGACTAAAACGCATCGAAAAGAACTCCAAACAAAACTTAGAGAAACGTCATAAATAGCTCATTTTCAATACATATTCATTAACATAACGCTCCAACCGCCTATTGCGAGTTTCATCCGTTTATAGTAATTTTGTACCACGGTTGTACCATGGGCAGAGGGACACACGGTTCTTAATGAGGGTTCTTATTTCCTCTTATTTCCCCTTGTTTCCTCTTAAAAGTTTCCGTCAAGGACCATCCCCCATGAGTCACTGCAAAATTCAAAAATAACGGTAAAAATGAATACTACAACTCGCATTCCAATCGTGCTGATGTCCGTAGAGGAAACAGCGCAGGCAGTAAGCATCAGCGTCAAGACAGTACGCAGTCTTATTCGTCAAGGCAGGCTAAGAGCCGTAAATTTCGGTACACGCATGACCAGGATCTATTTGCAAGACCTTCTTGAAATAGCCAAGGGACAAGGTTATCAGGTGGTTCTCCCTTCTTCCCTATCGTTAGAAGGAGCAACGTCCAAGAAAGCACAGAGGCTAAAAGATGCCGAGACTGGCTCAGTCAACAAGTTGGCAAAGTGTCGCAAGACTCCCAGGGCTGGTGAAAGAGCACCTGATGGAGTAACCCACGACACCCATTACACAATGGCAGAGGTGTTGAGCACCTTTAATATCAAGTATGGAAGATTCTATGAAGTCCGCAATCGTTACCAACTCCAGTCAGTTCACGCATGGGGAACGACCTGCTTCAAGAAAGAAGACGTGGAAAGGGTTATCGGGCTTTATAATGAAGAACAGGGTAAGAACATTTCCGATGACTGGTACACCTGCTTCGACATCATGAAACTCTACGGATTAGGCAAGACACAGGTACGCAGATTTGCGGAGACCCATGGAGTGAGAATCCGAAAGTTCAAAGGCGGAAGAGCCAACTACTATCTGAAAGCAGACTGGGAGGCTGCACGCAAGAAGGCAGAGAAAAGCAGTACTACGACCAAGGCAAAACGGAAGTGAGACACAAGTCAAGAGATGGTTCAAACAAACTCATATACGACCCATGCCGTTGCAATTGCTATGCAGCACCCATCCATGTCGGTCGAAACAAACCCACAACGCAGAGTAACGGATATAAGACAAAAAACGCATCCAATACCTGCTTTTAGTCTGATTTTGAGCGTAAAATCATACTCAAAAGCAAATTCAGGTTAAATTCTGGCTGTATTTGAAGCCATCTTTGCTTTTCTCTTTTCACGGCAATCTAACTTTGCATCGGATTTGAGAGTTAAAGCGTTGCGACCATGGCTATTCGCATCCACAGATACACATCGGTAAGAATAATAAAAGAATAACAATATGACGAACATTTGTACAAAGGTCACCGTGCGGAAACGACCTATCAAGAACGGACAGACTTCCCTCTATCTGGATTTCTATCCTCCAATCCGCAACCCGAAGACAGGCAAGCTCTCACGCAGGGAGTACCTTGGTCTTTACATCTACACCAACCCTGTTGAACGCTTTCAGCAGGAGTACAACAAAAGTATGATTCAGAAAGCGGAAATCATCAAGTGCCGCAGGACTGAGTCCATCATCAATGAGGAATATGGCTTCCTCGACCGCAACAAGGGCAAGGAGAGCTTCTTGGAATATTTCAAGAACCTCATGATTGAGCGTGGCAGCAGCCAGAACTGGGCAACCGCCTACATGCACTTCCACAATTACACGCATGGCGAGTGCCGCTTCTGCGACCTTACCGTTCCGTACTGCCAGGGATTCCTCGACTACCTGTTGTCGGATGCCTGTATGCACAACGGCAAGCGCATGATGGGAACAACAGCCAACAACAACCTTACCAAGTTGAAGTGCATCCTTGCCATCGCATACGAGGACGGACTGCTCAAAGAGAATATCGCCAAGAAACTTGTGCGTGCCAAGGCTCATGGCAACAAGCGGCAGTTCCTCACCAAGGAAGAGTTGTTGCAGTTGTCTCAGACTCCTTGCAAGAGTGATGTCCTTCGCCGTGCAGGTCTCTTCTCCTGCCTTACAGGTCTTCGCCTTTCTGACTGCATCAGACTCCAGTGGGAGAATATCGTCAAGTTGGCTGATGGCGGCTGGGGAATGGACATTATCACAAAGAAGACTTCCACCGCTGCAATCCTGCCTATCAGCGAAGAGGCTTTGCAGCTCTGTGGCGAGCGAAGCACAGGGCAGGTGTTCAAGAACCTCACGAACAGTACAGTGGCATTGTACCTCAAACCGTGGATAAAGGCTTCCGGCATTGAGAAGCACATCACCTTCCACTGCTTCCGTCATACCTTTGCCACCTTGCAGTTGGCAGAGGGAACGGACATCTACACCGTGAGCAAGCTGCTTACCCATAGCAATCTTGCCACTACTCAGGTGTATGCCGATGTGGTGGACGAACTCAAACGTGATGCGGCAGAACGTATCTCGCTCAAAATACCAACAAAGGAAGAGAGTGACCAGACATAAGTGAAAAACATAATCAGGATAACAAATGGAAGAAAACAAATCATTATCGTTCGACCAACTGCCCAGTGCAGTTGGCGAACTTCTGACAAAGGTCAATACGATGATGACTCGTCTTGATGACATTGGTCAGAGAATAGGCAATGCTCCGAGCGAGAATGACCATGTTCTTATGGACATCAGAGAGGCAAGTGCCTT
>JAEDEY010000056.1 GCA_016293065.1 Bacteroidales bacterium | reverse complement strand
ATGGCAAGGCTTGCGTTCATCGAATAGAAGTGGATGCTTGGCACATTGGCTGCTTTCAGTTCTTTCGATTGGAGCACTGCCCATTCGATGCCGACTTGCTTGACTTCGTCGTTGCTCTTGCACTTTGCCAATTCCTTGGCAAGAGGCTCAGGGAAGTCGATGTGGAATGTCTTGGGCAATACATCGAGATGCTTGAGTGAACCGATAGGCTTGATGCCGGGGATGATAGGGACGGTGATGCCTGCTTCGCGGCAACGCTTCACGAAATCGAAATATTTCTGATTGTCGAAGAACATCTGTGTGACGACATATCCTGCTCCTTGTGCCACCTTGTTTTTCAAGGCCTCAAGATCGGTTTGAAGGTTCATCGCCTCCTCATGTTTTTCAGGATAACCCGCAACACCATAAGTGAAAGGCACGTCGTTGATCATCTCGTGGCGCTTTCCGTCGAGCAGGTTGCCCGCATTGAAGTTGTTGACCAATGAACAGAGTTCGCTGGCATGAGAAAGACCACCAGGCATTGGTGTGAAACGCGCATCTTCCTTTGACTTGTCACCGCGCAGCAGGATCAGATCCATGATGCCGAGAAATGACAGGTCAATCAGTTCGTATTCGGTTTCCTGAGCAGTGAAGCCACTGCAGATGAGGTGAGGGACGGTAGGTATGTCGTACTTGTTCTTAATGGCAGCAGCAATGGCAACCGTGCCGGGACGATGACGCTCCTCCTGTCGAATGTAGATGCCAGGCTCCTTCTCGCGATAGATGAAGTCACTGCGGTGGGTCGTGATGTTGATATATGCGGGATTGAACTGACGCAGACGGTCGATGGTCTTATAGATCTGTTCTATGCTATGTCCCTTCACAGGGGGAAGTACTTCGAACGAGAAAGCTGTCTCGTGCTGAGAATTGAGAAATTCGGCTACACTCATATCTGTTTTTGTTTATTTTACATACAAATATGGCAATTTTTTGCCAAACAACTACCATTTTGACCGAAAAAAATATGTTTTTCAGCATATTTACGTCTGTGCAATCGGTTGTTGTGTTGTAAAACATACATTTTTATTTGTATTGACCGAAAAATGGCTGTATCTTTGCAACACCTTAAAGGATACATAACCATAACACGATACCTTAAATAACACAACCTGAAAAGAACCGATAAATCTTATACTCTAATTATTAAAAAACACAGAAAAAGTAATTGAAAGTTTCTTCTTATGAAGAAGAAAAAAAGGGCAGATCGCGAGATCCTCCCTTTTTTTATATCCTAAACATTGGGTAATCAAAAATTAACAGGTTACAGTATCTCGACCACAGTCACACCTGCACCTCCAAACTGCACATGTTCGTCGTGGAAGTTGACCGACCCTTTGAGTGAGGAGAGGTAGGTGCGTATCGCCTGACGCAAAGCTCCGGTACCAGTGCCATGAAGTATGCGCACTTGACTTATATCGAGGAGCATGGCATCATCGATGAAGAGGGTGACTGCCGAAAGAGCTTCGTCGGCACGCATCCCGCGCAGGTCGATTTCGTGTTTGAAGTTTAGTCGTCGCTGGCGTATTTCGTCGCTCACGCTTGGGTCATGAATACCGCCGACGATGCTGTTTTGTGCTTCCTGCCTGATTTGAGAGCGACTGACATGTTCCAGTCGTGACAAGTCGAGATTGGTTCGGATCATACCGAATGCGACCTGGCATTGCCGGCCATTGACCGACACGATCTGTCCGATGGTTGTCTGTCCCTTGAGTCGCACATTGTCGCCCACAAGGAATGGACGTTGAGGAACTTCTTCTTGCTTGTCCTTAGCGTTTGCGGCCTTTTTCTTCGACTCGGGCTTCTCTCCGGCTTTGTTCACTATCTGCTCTTTGAAAGTTTCCAGATTCTTTCGTATCGAGCGTGTCGCTTCTCGTTCGGCTTGCGCTTCCTTGATGTCCTTGATAGTGCGTTCGATGCGAGAATTGGCCTCTTTGAGCAATGCAGCTGCCTCGTCTCGAGCTTTCTGAAGCACTTCCTGACGTTTGTTCTTAAGTTCGCTGGCTTTCTCTTCGGCTTTGGCTATACGTTCTTCGAGGTCTTTCTCCTGCTGATGTATCTTCTGACGTTTCTGTTCCCAGTATCGCTTGTCGCGGCTGATATCCTGCAGGTACTTGTCCATATTGACATAGTCGCTTCCTACAATGGTCTTTGCCGTCTCGATCACGTCTTGAGGCAAGCCTATCTTGTGGGCGATCTCAATGGCAAACGAACTTCCAGGGTGGCCAATCTCAAGCTTGAACAAAGGGCGAAGTCCGTTGCGGTCGTATAGCATTGCGCCATTGACTATGCCTTGTGTCTCTTCGGCAAAATGCTTAAGATTGGTGAAATGGGTGGTGATGACACCATTTACCTTGGATTCGTTGAATTTGCCGAGCAATGCCTGTGCAATGGCTCCTCCAATCTGAGGTTCTGTGCCACTGCCAAACTCATCTATGAGGATGAGGGTGCGTTTGGTGGCATTGCGCACAAAGAACTTCATATTCTGAAGGTGGCTCGAATAGGTCGAGAGGTCATTGTCGATGCTTTGTTCGTCGCCGATGTCGATGAAGATATGGTCGAAGATGGAGCACAGAGAGTTTTTAGCCACAGGTATTGCCAATCCGCATTGCAGCATATATTGCAGCAATCCGAGAGTCTCAAGGCACACCGACTTTCCGCCTGCATTAGGACCAGAGATGAGCACGATACGCTGATTGCGGCGGTCGAGCATGATGTCAAGAGGCACGATTTCGCTTGCCTTGCCTTCGTTCTTATACCTTATAAATAATAGTGGATGCTTGGCATGAATCCAGTCGAGAGAGCCGTCGTTCGACATCTGAGGCACCGTAGCCTCGATCCGTTCGGCAAACTTTGCTTTGGCTCGTACGAAATCGACTGTCGCCATGAAATCGAAGCTAGCCATGATGTCGGGCAGCATCGGACGTGTCTCGTTGGCGATGGCTGTGAGGATTCGGATGATTTCCTGCCGTTCCTCGCCTTCAAGTTCGCGTATTCGGTTGTTGGCATCTACCACCTCTGCCGGCTCGACATAGAGTGTCTTGCCTGTTGCCGACTCGTCGTGCACGATGCCGCGTATCTTTCGTTTGTTGGACGGAAGGATGGGTATCACGAGTCGTCCGTCACGCATGGTTGGCGTGACGTCTTTATCGACAATACCATCGCTCTGAGCCGAACGTAATATGTTGTTAAGCAGACGCGATATGCTGCTCATGGTGTTTGCAAGCTGACGACGGATGTCGGCAAGAGCTGGCGAAGCATTGTCCTTGATTTCGCCAGTAGGAGTGAGAGTGCGGTCAATCTTGCGGCACAGGTCAGGGAAGACCATCACATCGGTGGTGATAGCTTTCATCAGCGGAAAAGTCTTGCGCCCTTCCTCTTCTTTTGGGTTGAAAAACTTCACAAGGTCGATGATAGCTCCAAGCGAACGACGCAGGTTGAACAAATCGTCGGCTTCAAGAAAAGTGCCATGCAAACGCAGACGCTTAAGTTGTTCGGTAAGGTCGAAGAATCCATCGGTAGGCATCGGGGTCTTGCTTTCCTGCATGATCTCGATCATCTCTTTGACCAATGCGAGCTCATACTCGATGTCGCTGCGTTTGGTCATGAACTTCATCTGGTCGATGCGTGCCGACCCCAAAGGACATAACACTGCCCCTTTCAGCATTGTGCGGATCTTGTCGAATCCAAGTTTAGTTTCAAAATTATCAGGATAAAACATCTTAATACCTAAACATCTTAAAGTCTTTACATCTGCTCGTAGTCTTTAGCCAAGCCACCTTCGCTTGTTTCCTTATATAGAGAAGGCAAGTCATGACCAGTCTCCTTCATGACCTCAACGACCTTATCGAACGATACGCGATGAGTGCCATCTGTGAAAGTCGCATAAATATTTGAGTCGAGAGCTCGTGCAGCCGCATAGGCATTACGTTCGATGCATGGAATCTGAACAAGTCCACACACTGGGTCGCATGTCATTCCAAGATGGTGCTCAAGACCCATCTCAGCCGAATACTCAATCTGTGCAGGACTGCCTCCAAACAGCTGGTTTGCAGCGGCGGCAGCCATGGCACATGCCACACCGACCTCGCCTTGACAACCGACTTCTGCACCTGATATTGACGCATTGGTCTTTACCACATTGCCTACGAGACCTGCTGTTGCCAACGCGCGGAGTATTCGCATCTCGCTGAATTCGCGGGTCTTCTGAAGGTGATAGAGCACAGCTGGCAGAACTCCGCACGAACCGCAGGTAGGTGCCGTGACAATCACCCCGCCAGACGCATTCTCTTCGCTCACGGCAAGGGCGTAAGAGAACACCAGTCCTCGGCTGCGAAGGTTTGCCTGAAAACCTGATGCCTTGATGAAATATGCCGAAGCCTTGCGGCGCAGGTTGAGCGGGCCAGGGAGCACTCCTTCGTTGTCGAGACCTCGTTCGACGGCAGCCTTCATCACCTTCCATACCTCACGCAGATAGTCCCATATCTCCTGACCTTCACATTCTTCGACATATTCCCAATAGCTTCGACCTGTCTTCTCGCACCAGAGCAGTATCTCGGTCATGGAGTTCATTGAATAGATGTCTGGTGTCTCGATGGTGCTTGTTCCCTCTTCTGTCAATGCACCTCCGCCAATGCTATATACTATCCATTCGTCAGAACGGGTGCCTTTTGCATCGATTGCGCAATATTTCATGCCATTAGGGTGGAAGGGAAGGAATGTCTTTGGCTCCCATATTATTGTCACGTCAGGGGTATGGGCATGTAACACGTCGAGAATGGCAACGTCGGTCATGTGTCCTTTGCCTGTTGCTCCCAAACTGCCGTATAGAGTCACCTCGAAGGCTGTTGCCTCAGGGTGTTTGCCAAGAAAAATCTCGGCTGCCTTGCGTGGCCCCATGGTGTGACTGCTCGAAGGCCCCATGCCAATTCTATATAGCTCTTTGATTGATTTCATAGTTCCGTTATTTTGAGATAATACTTACCCTTGTTGCGCAATAGCTTTCACGGGGCTGATGTTGGCCACCAAAGCCGAGGGCACAATGAGCACTAACAGGGCAATGATGACAGTGCCGATGTTGATGGCAAGGATTTCGAGGAAACCGGCCGAAACAGGTACCCACTCGAGATAGTAGCTCTCGGGGTCAAGCTTAATGATGTGGAAATAGTGTTGTATCATACAAAACCCTATGCCGACGATATTGCCTATCACAAGACCTTTGGCAATCAGGAAAGTGGCGACATAGAGGAACACCTTGCGCAACTGATAGTTCGAGCACCCCATCGACTTGAGGATGCCTATCATGCTTGTTCGTTCGAGGATGATGATGAGCAATC
The DNA here is from genome assembly GCA_016293065.1 of Bacteroidales bacterium. GTDB lineage: Bacteria > Bacteroidota > Bacteroidia > Bacteroidales > UBA3663 > Liminaster. The sequence goes on along the minus strand of JAEDEY010000056.1, from coordinate 8,088 downwards.
CGCTAATCATGGTGAATGATGCCACGGTGACCATGAGTATGAGGATGACCCACACATTGGTGTCCAAGAGGTCAAGCCAGCTGAAAACCTGAGGGTTGAGCTGAGTGATGGTTTGGACATGAAAAGCCGTGCCTCGACGGTCGTGCATGGCATTGATGGCAAAGATGAGGTCGTAGCATCTGTCGTCGAGTTCTGAGAAGTCGGCAATGTTGATTTCAAGACCGCTTGCCATGTCACTGTCCCAGCCATTACATTCCTGTAGCATCGGCAAGCTTCCTACTATCATCATCTTGTCGTATTCGTTGAAGTGCGACGAGTAGATACCCGTGATGTTCAGCTGTCGCGTCTTGATCGAGAGGTCGGCACCACCAAACTGAAACTGATTGACATTCTGGTCGGAGCGTATGAAATAAACCCTTACCTTGTCACCGACCTTGAGCATCATCTTGTCGGCAATGTCTCGCGATACGAGTATGTCGCGATCTGTTTCAGGCAAAGAGCCTTCTTTGAGGTTTCTGCCGAAAAACGAGTCAGCATCAACCTCGTCTTGCCCTTTGATTACGACGGCAAGGAAATCGTTGCTGGTCTTGAGTACGGCAGGCTTGGTGGTATAGCGTTTTATGCTGGTGATGCCTTCGACTTTGCCGATGGCTTTCATGAGAGAGTCGTCGATGCAAATCGGTTCGGTTTCGTAGGTCTTGTTACTGGTCATGGCATGTATCTGCAGGTGACCTCCGAAGCCGATTGCTTTCTCTCGGATCTCTTTCTTGAACCCCACTACGATAGCGACCGATAAAATCATCACCACCAAGCCGATGGCAATGCCTGCGATGGCAATGCGAATAGCAGGTGGTGACACTCGCTGGGATTCATCTCCCTTCGAAAAATGTATGCGTCGCGCTATGTAGAGAGCAAATGACAAAATAGTCGATATTAGTTTAATACCTTAACATCTTCATATCCTAACACCTTCAGCCCTCTGCGTTCATCACTGTTGCCTGATAGACGGTCAGAGCTTTCTGCAATACGATGAGGGCATGTTTGAGGTCTTCTTTGTTCAAGACGTATGCCATGCGCACCTCGTTCTTGCCAAGTCCTGGAGTGACGTAGAAACCATTGCCAGGAGCCATCATGACAGTGCAACCCTCGAACTCAAAGTCCGAAAGACACCATGCGCAGAACTTCTCGGCATCATCGACAGGCAGCTTGACCATAGTATAGAATGCTCCCATAGGGATTGGCGAATAGACACCGTCGATGCGGTTAAGTCCGTCGATGAGGTACTTGCGTCGCTCAACATATTCGTTGTAGCAGTCGAGCATATATTCAGGATCGGCATCGATAGATGCTTCGGCTACAATCTGTCCGATGAGCGGTGGAGAGAGACGAGCCTGGCAGAACTTCATGATGTTCTGACGCACCTTCTCGTTCTTGGTGACGATCGAACCGACGCGGATGCCTGTTTCGCTGTAGCGCTTTGACACAGAGTCGATGAGCACCACATTCTGCTCAATGCCCTCAAGGTGCATGGCAGAGATATATGGCGAACCTGTATAAATGAACTCGCGATACACCTCATCCGAGAAGAGATAGAGGTCGTGACGCTTCACGATGTCGCGTATCTGGTTCATTTCCTTCTGTGTATAAAGATAACCCGTAGGGTTGTTAGGGTTGCAGATCAGGATTCCCTTGGTGCGAGGTGTGATGAGTTTCTCAAATTCTTCGATAGGAGGGAGGGCAAAGCCTTCGTCGATGCTGGTCGGAACCGACTTGATGATTGCGCCGGCAACAATCGCAAACGACATGTAATTGGCGTAAGCAGGCTCTGGTACGATGAGTTCGTCGCCAGGGTTGAGACACGACATGAACGCGAAGAGCACCGCCTCTGAACCACCTGTTGTCACGATGATGTCTTCAAGATCAACATTGATTCTGAAACGATGATAGTAGTTGAGTAGTTTTTCGCGCAAAGGTTTGATACCTTCTGACGGAGAATATTCGAGAATCTTACGGTCAATGTGCTTGAGCGAATCAAGACCAGCCTGCATGGTGTTGAGGTCTGGCTGACCGATATTCAAATGATAAACCTTGACACCGCGAGCCTTGGCAGCATTTGCCAATGGCACGAGTTTGCGGATAGGCGAGAGTGGCATCTGTTTGCCACGTTCTGAAATATCTGGCATGTCTGTTATTTGATCAACTTAGTTTATTTTGATTCATATTGAATCGCAAAGATACATAATCTGTGGCTATTGTCCAAATAAATGCTCCGATTTTATCTTTTGTTTTTCAAATATGCGTTCAATGCGGCATGATAGCGAGCTGCATTTCGCAAATGTTCGCCTAAACTTGTCGCAAAATTGTGCGTTCCAGAGAAATCTTCCTTGGCGCACATATACAGATATTTGTGCGGCTTGCTGTTGAGCAGTGCATCGATAGTGCGCTTATCGACCATGCGGATAGGTCCGGGAGGCAAACCTGTCACCTTATAGGTGTTATATGGTGAGTCTTTCTCAAGGTGCACGTTGAGCACACGGCGCAGCGAGAAATCACCAACGGCATATTTCACCGTAGGGTCGGCTTGCAGTGGCATTCCTATGTTGAGGCGGTTGAGGTAAAGACGCGCCACGACTCCGCGCTCTGCACGGTTTTGTGTCTCTTCTTCAGCGATGCTGCAGATAATGGTCGCTTGCTGTGGGGTGATGCCAAGGTCTTGTGCTTTAGCTTTTCTTTCGTCGTTCCAGAACTTACGGTGTTCCGCCAGCATCTTTCTCACGAAGCTGTCTGGTGTGATGTCCCAATATGCCTCGTAGGTGTCGGGCAGAAAGATGCCGATGACATTGGCGCTGTCTGTTTCGCATTCCGACAGAAAGCCTGGGTCGAGCATGGCATTGAGCATAGACACCGAGTCGCACATAAGCTTGCTGCTCATTTTGCCTGCCAGTTCAGTGACAAGACGAGCCTCGTTGAATGTCACCTTGACAGGTGTTTGCTGATGACGCAATATCCGAGTCACTATCCTTGCCGCAGTCAACCCTTTTTCCAGATGGTAGGCACCATAGTTGTTGTCAAGCAAGCGTCCTTCCTTCTTTTCATATAATTTCTGTGCCAGCTGCACATAACCCAATTCGTCGAGTGTCATGTCGCCCTTCTGTAGCTGCTGATAGATATCAGTAACAGTGGTGTTTGGATCGATAAAGACCCAGACATCACTATGCAGCACAGGCTTTTTCACGAGGTAATGATAACCATATCCCAAGAGTCCGCCAAGGGCGATGACGATGATTGCAGCAATCACCGTGACAATTACGACAATCTTCTTTTTCATCGTTATCGAAGTTTAGTATTTCTTATTGCCGTATTTCTCTACGCGCCAGTCATTGATCTTGCCGCTCCAGTTCAAGCCGAAGGCAAAATCATAGACATTGCCACAAGCATCGACATAGCATTCCATGTCGCGAGGCGTGTCCTCGGCTTGCAGTTCCACTGTCTTCATGTTGGCTGGCATCTGGAAAGGCAGCAATGCATAAGGTTCGGCCTTTCCTGTGACGATGTCAAGTATTGCCTGGTTCTGGACACTGAATGTCACGAGTATAGCATCGCAATATGGCTCGATTTCGCTCATCACCAGAGGGTTGGCGCAGTTCACCACCACTATCACTGGCTTGTCGCCCATCTCCTTGCGTGTCTGTTGCACGAGCTCCATGTCGCACTTGTTGATAGTGCGCACTCCCTTGCCCTTATAGCTGCGGTTGGCTATCGCTTCAAATGGGTCGCCGCCAGCCAGGCTCACCTCGCGTGCATCTTCAGCAATGTAGTCAGAATACTGGAGGCTGATAGGGTAGTAGCCGTTCTTAGGTTCAACCACTTTCTTGCCCTTTGGCTGGAAGTAGATGTCGTCTTCCTTGACAATCTGGTCGATAGGAGCATCGAGTGGAATATTCTGATTGTAAGCCTTGTTGTATGCTGCTATGGTCTGTTTCTTCAGTGCTGGGTCAGAGAGAGCTTCGCTCACCTTGTAGCCCCAGCCAGATGCTGGAGAGTCGATGAAGACGATGGCAATGTCGGCATCACCGGCAGTGGCAGCATGCTCGAAGTATTTGCCAGCTATCTCTGCGCTGACAGGGCTGACTGTCTTGTCTTCCGACTTTCCGAAGAAGAACTGTACCCGACCCGGAACAAAACGTTCAGGGATATATGCTTTCAGCTTCTTGCTGTCCTTAAGAGGCAGAGTGTTGTCGTTGTTCTTTAGCATCACGATACTCTTGAGCTGGGCATCATAGCCTGCTGCCATGTACTCTGGGTTGCCGACAATCTTGCTTGTCTCTTCAGGATTCAGATAAGGGTTTTCGAACAAGCCTGTACGGAAGATGTTCAGGAGAAGACGCTCGGCCGACCTGCGGATACGTTCCAGCATCTTCTCTTCGCCCTGTTCGTTCTTCAGCATCTCGAAAGCTGCCAATACGGGCTCTTTGTCATCGTTGCCGCCAAACTGGTCAACACCTGCCATGATAGCCATGTAGTGGCGTTCGGCAACGGTCAGCGATTCTACTCCCCAAGGTTTTCCGCTGTGGATGCCTGGATTGATCACGTCGGCTGTCACACCCCAGTCGGTGCAGACTACACCTTCATAGCCTACCTCCTTGCGAAGCTGTTCGCCGATGATCTCCTGGTTGAAGTTGTTGGCAACGTTTGTCTTGCTCTGACCATAAGCGATGGTGTAATATGGCATCACAGCCGAAGCCATATCTGTTCCTTCCTGAAGCTTGAACGCGCCTTCCACGAATGAGAACTTTTGCAGGTCGATGTTGTTGTTTGGATAGACAGCATATTTGCCTCGTCCGAAATGAGCATCTCGTCCGCTTTCGCCAGGACCGCCTCCAGGCCAGTGCTTCACCATAGCATTGACACTGTTCTTGCCCCATGCACCATAGAGAGCATCTTCGCCCTTTGAAGTCTGGAATGCGTCACAATAAGCCACAGCCATGTCTCTCACGAGCTGAGGATCCTCGCCGTATGTGCCATTGAATCTCATCCAGCGTGGGTCGGTGGCAATGTCAATCTGCGGAGAGAGCGATGTGGCAAAGCCCAGTGCACGGTATTCGGTCGAAGCTATCTCTCCGAAGCGGTGCATTATGTTTGGGTCAAATGTAGCGCCCATACCCAGCTCGTTGGGCCACATTGAGATGGCACCACCGCCACCTGCGTTGAACTCAGCGTTGTTGTCGGCCGAATGGCGCGGGTCGCTTGAGTTGTTGGCAGGTATTCCGAGCCCGAGGCTTTCGGCAAAAGCCTGTGCGTTGTTGTTCCACCTTGCGGCAATCTCAGGACTCTCGACCGTGGTGATGAGAATATGGCGCAAGTAGTCGTCGTGCATGAATTTCTTCTGTGTGTCGGTAAGTTCAGCCGACTTTATCGCCTGGTGGCTGCTGTAGAGCATCAGTCCCGCAATCTCCTGTGGCTGCATCTTCCCGGCAAGGTCTTTTGCTCTTTCCTGTGGAGACAGGCGCCAGTCTTCGTATCGATCGACAACTCCGTTCTTGTTGAGGTCCTTGAAAGCCTTATCCTTGTCGATGATTATCGAAACGCCGGAATTGGGTGAATAGCCAAGGTCAGGTCCGTTCTGATGAACAAGTGTATATCCGTCAAAAGCCTCTTCCTGTGGACTGTTGTTGCAAGAAACGGCTATTGCCGTAAAGGCTGGCAGCAGCATCAGTTTTTTCAAATTTGATAAAAGATATGTTTTCATACTTATTGAGATTTGTTAAGCAATCATTTGTGCAAATTTAGTGCAAATTATGTTAATGTACAAACTTTTGTTGATAAGAATGCCCTTTTTAATGAATATTGACATCGTTTGAATAATATCGACTGTGAAAAATTTGGAAAAGATAATATAATCCAATATATTTGCACTCGAAAAACTAATTATTTATAGGTTTATATCGTTATGAAAAAAATGTATTACATGATGCTCGTTTTTGTAGCATCGCTGATGATGACTGCCTGTGTTGATGACGATGTGGAACGTTCAATCAATCTCTCAGGCTCGTGGAAGGGAAACCTCAATATGTATTATGGTATTGAAGACCGCTATGGCTACTACCATGAGTTTGATGCCTACAAGTCGGAAATAGTATTTTATCCCGATTATGATTATGCTACCCATGGCTATGGCAAGCAGGTCGATTGGTATGATGATGGTCCTTACGAGAGACAATACTACCGTTTTATGTGGGAAATTGTCAATGGCGTGATTTATCTCGACTATCCTCACGACCCGGAGCTTGATACGGCTATCTATGACTACCACATGGATTATGACTATTTTACGGGTTATTTCGACGGTTCTAATTTCAAGTTCCGTCTTTACAAGATTGCCAACTATTACGACTGGTCTTGCTATCATGACGACTATATGTATTGGGAACAACCTTGGTTGTACAACTCTCGCTCGGGCGATGCTCAATCCGACGGTTTCCAAGTTGTCAAGCGCGGACAGCGCAGTGTGGATTGATATGTCTCAATTTTTTATACATTATGTATCAATACTGCTATTTTTCGTGAAAAATCCTTTGTGGATTCTGGAATAAATAGTATATTTGCGTCGAAAATAGAGCATGAGTAATATGGGAAACAGGATGGAGTGGAACAAGTTGCTTTCCACATTACGATTCGGTCAAGAGCATCTGAGAGATCGTGGTCAGCACGCCAGGACAGAGTTCCAGCGTGACTATGACCGTCTGGTTTTCTCTTCTCCTTTCCGTCGCCTCCAGAACAAGACTCAGGTCTTCCCGCTTCCTGGCAGTGTGTTCGTGCACAACAGATTGACCCATAGTCTTGAGGTGGCTTGTGTCGGCAGGTCATTGGCCAACAATGCCGCCGTGGCTCTGTCTGAAAAGTATAAGGATGAGCCTTGGATTTCGAAGCTGCACAGTCTCGACGACATCGTGGCAACGGCTTGCTTGGCTCATGACTTGGGCAATCCTCCGTTCGGACATAGCGGAGAACGTGCCATATCGACCTATTTCAGCGAAGGTAACGGCTTGAAGTTAAAGCCTATGCTCAATCAGCAGCAATGGTGCGATTTCATCCATTTCGAGGGCAATGCCAATGCTTTGCGACTGCTCAGCCATCAGTTCAACGGCCGCCGTCCTGGAGGCTTTGCACTCACCTATTCGACTTTGGCTTCAATCATCAAGTACCCTTATCCTTCGACATCTGCAACCAAAAAGCCAAAGTTCGGCTATTTTGAGTCTGAGACCGAGGCGTTCAATAAGCTGACTCAGGAACTTGGCATAATCGAGATCGATCCTGAGCTTCATAAGTTCGCACGCCACCCGCTTGTCTTTCTCGTCGAGGCTGCCGACGACATCTGCTATCAGGTCATGGATATCGAGGATGCCCACCGTCTGAAGCTCCTCACTCAAGCCGAGACTCAGGAACTTCTGCTTGGCTTCTTCGAAGGTGAGACCCGCGATAAGATTACTCGAGGTCTGAAGTATGTGAGCGATGCTAACGAGCAGATAGCCTATCTCCGCAGTCGTGTTATTGGATTGCTTGTCTATGAGTGTTCCGAGGCATTCATCTCTCATGAGGACGAGATTCTCGAAGGCAGGTTCATGACTCCTCTTATCGACCTGATTTCCGATGTGCCAAAACAGGCTTATGCGCGTTGCTCGAAAGTGGCAGTAGGCAAGATCTACAACTCGTCAGATGTCGTCGATATCGAGGTGGCTGGTCACCAGATCATCTCTGTTCTTCTCGACAAACTGCTCGAGGCTGTAATCAACCCTCAGAAATCCTATTCGAAACTACTGCTCGACCGTATTCCTGAGCAATATGAGACAAATCATGAGTCGGCTTATGTGCGCATATTGTCGATATTGGATTATATCAGTGGCATGACCGATGTCTATGCTCTTGATCTTTACCGCAAGATCTATGGCATGAGCTTGCCGTCATTATGATCTGCTAAGACTGAACAACTGAAAACATTACATACTAATACAAATATCAATAAATACTGTTTCTATGGAAAAAACATGGCGTTGGTTTGGCAAGAAGGATCCGATCACACTTCAGATG
>JAEDEY010000186.1 GCA_016293065.1 Bacteroidales bacterium | reverse complement strand
AAGAGATGGAACTGTCAAAAATATTCAAGTACATCAAGAGCACAGCCGAAGAAGTGAAGAAAATCGGCCGATACGGATGGCAGACAGCTCTCAAATGCTATGCTTGGGGCAATGGTGCAATGATCAACGGACAGTGGTACCAGGCAAACAAGTACGGCGTTGTGGATCTTCCGGGCGACACCCATCTCTTCATTCCATCGGCACAGACTTATGACCAGATGAACGAGGACGATGACGAGGAGAAGTATCAGTTTGCTCACTCGTTCTCATACGCGCCTCCAGCCAAGGCCGACAAATTCTCATCTGGGGTACAAAAACGATACTCTATCAAGGAAGTGTTCGCACAGATGCACGAGGTGATAGGCGAGGCAGGCGACTTTGGAGCATGTTTCTTGGTTGCATCAGTCTTCTTCGACGTGGTGCGCAAGAGCGGACGAGGCTTTCCCATCTTCACCTGCTATGGTCCCAAGGGTTCGGGTAAATCAACCATCGGCGAGGTGCTCACCCATTTCTTCGGCACAAAGCACATGATGCAAAACCTCGAGTCAGCCACACCTGCAGCTCTTGACTCGCTCGTGACGAGCGCAAGCAACTGCGTAGTGCATTGGGATGAGTACAGCGAGGGCGTAGGACGCGACACCAAGAAACTCGACCAGATAAAGAACCTGTGGGGAGGTGACGGACGATCGAAGATGTCGGCAAGCACCAACTTTCAGGAGGCAAGCTCGAAGAAAGTCAAGTGTGGCGTGGTACTGACGGGCGAGGTCATGCCAAACCATATCGACTCAATGCCTCGACGCATGGTGATGTTCAACTTCTTCGATGACAAGGAAAAGTTCGCCAAGAACGAGCAGGCATACAACAGGCTTGTGGAAATGTACACTCCAGGACTGCAATATCTCACAGCTGAAATCCTTGCACAGAGGTCTTTGTTCGAACAGGAATACCCTACCGTCTATCAGTCGATGCTGAAGCTCGTCAATGAGCACCTGAAAGACCAGCACGGCATAGAGTCAAGTATCAAGACCAACTGGACACAGCTGCTTGCCACATACATGACCCTGCAGTCGTTCGACTGGTGGCCATTCAATATCACAGAGCTCTTGCCAAAGACCGTCGAAAAGATCATCTGGCAAAGTGGAGTCAGCGAGTCGAAGAACCGCCGCGTCGTATTCTGGAGGCAAGTCATCCTTGCAGCCGAACAAGACCTCCTTTGGCAGCGCGTGCACCTGCAGATCAAGCCTGCCAACCGACTGTCATCATCCGAGCCATTGGCTAAGGAATGGGCTAAACGGTGCAATCGCGTCTTGCTGCTTCGCTTCGACAATGTATATCAGATCATCGAAAAGCAGTGCCAAGGCAATCAAGCCCTGCGCGATCAGCTGATGAGTGCCGGCTCCATGCGCGACTACATCAACAAGGAATGTTATCTTGGCGATACAAGGTGGGAAACATTCTACGATGCTGACCAACGTGGCTATGTGCTGCCCGACCGCACTGGCAAGTATCAGGCAAAGCGCAAGAGCGGCGTGATGGTGTTCGACTACGACAAGTTAAAGCAACGCTATGACATCGACATCGAGAGCGTGCCAGAGTGCAAGTTCTCAGGACAAGCACCATCCGACTTCGATACTGACAACGATAGCAACGAAATGTCAAACTCTTAATACTGTAAGCCTATGTAACACTACAAGGATGGGTAAGGGAGGTGAATACAAAATAGCAAATACCGAATTATAATTAATTCACAATTCATATTACACATTAACAGATATGGGTAACATCTGACAAACGCAAACTTTAATCCCGCCTCCCGATGCCCATTGGGCTTTAGCGCAAAGACAACCAACAATCAAAAACATAAACAATATGGACAACAAAACAACTACACCAACAACACTGGCCACACCAATAGACCAAAGGCCAGAAGCCGAGAAAACAGCGATAGGCGCAATAAAGGAGCTGTATCGCCGATACCCTAAGTCGCACATGTGCATACTTGGGTGCAACCTGAAATCCACCAACGGCGAAGAGGCTGTATATAGCAACTACTACCACGAGTGCGGCTCAGCCAAGATGATCGACACTGCCGCCGTCGATTGCTGTCTTGAAGACACTCGCGTAGCAGCTCACTATCGCAACGTGTTCCTGACATGGATGGTCAATGCCAGCCGTAGCGAACTCAACACGCTCGTATCTCGCCGCCTGCATGATGCCATCGTCGATTATGCGCGTGAGCTGAAGCTCAACATAAACGGACTGACCTATTATTGCTCAGGCGACGAAGCAGAGGACAAGAAACCTCCCTATATTCACACGATGGGTCAGACACTCAACTATAACGACGATGTGGAGGCACACATATCAGAGGTTGAGAAGGAACTGGCGCGGCTTCGCGATCTGCGCAACCCTGCTACCCTGACGCGAGTGCTGACTGCCGAGATCAAGCGTCTTCGCAGGGCAGGCGACCTCGAAGGTGTGGCGCGAAAGACCGCCGAGCTTAACAAGATCCGCGATGCAGAGAAGAAGAGAATGGATGAAGAGCGGCACAAGAAAGAGGTGCATGAGAAGAAGGTGAAGTCGGCTGCAATGGCGCGTGCGGCAAAGTTGCAGAAGAAGCTCAAAGCCGAAGAGCAGAAGCGCATTGAGGCTGAGAAGAACATTGAGCGCGAACGCCAGCGCCGTCAGCAAGCATCACGCAATGCTGCTATTAAAGCCCGTCAGCAGAAGAAAGCCGAAGAGCAGGCAGAGCGCAAGAAGCGCAAGCGCAAGGCCAAGGAAGGTGACGTTAATCAGC
>JAEDEY010000185.1 GCA_016293065.1 Bacteroidales bacterium | reverse complement strand
ATGAAGGGAAACAGACGGTTTTTTCAGTAAATGCCTGCCTGTTTTTGCAATAAAACGCGAAGAAATGCGTTTCTATAGTATGAAGCGAGGAACAAACATAGCTGAAAGGTGGGTGGTAAGAATGATGACACTGTGGCTGATGCTGAGTCTTCTGGAGACAAAGGCACAGGACAGTTGCAGTGTGAGCATGTATTGGGCAGTGCCGACACTGATTAACCCAGCCACGGCAGGCAAAGACACCGCCCTGCACATCACAGCCTATGGACGCAAGCAATGGGTGGGCATGGACACATCGCCACAGACTTACTTCGTAGCCGCCGACATGCCATTCAAGGTGAAGAAAGCGAAGATGGGAGTAGGCATCAGTATGCAGAACAGCAAGACCGACCTGACCAAAGCCAATGTGCTGGCAATACAATATGCCTACAGTACCAAGCTGTGGGGCGGGCAGATTGCCATAGGATTGCAGGCAGGCAAGATAGAACAGACACTGAAAACCAGCAGTGAGAAGACATCGACGAGCGTGGATCTGGCAGCAGGACTGTATTACCAGAGAAGCTTGGGCAAGGGACAGGCATACGCCGGACTGTCGGCAACACATCTGAACGAGGCATCGGTGACAATCGATACCATAAGCACATTCCAGCAGAAAAGAACATATTATTTTCTTGTCGGAGGCAATATTCCGACAAGAAACACGTTATTAATAATACAGCCATCGCTGTTGCTGAAAGCCAATGGCACAGCCACCACGATCGACTGCACGCTGAGAGCCACCTACAATCGACGCTACTGGGGCGGAGTCTCGTACCGCTACGACGACGGAGTGGTGGTGATGGCAGGAGCCGACATCAAGGCATTCAGGATAGGCTATGCCTACGACATCGGCACATCTGGCGATGCGAAACACTCGAAAGGCAGTCATGAAGTGATGCTGTCGTATTTGATGAAAATCAATCTTGACAAGAAAAAACGTGCGCCTCAGAAGAGCATCAGGCTACTATGAGGCAATGGGAATAAAAAACAAAAATCGGATGAAACAGATAATACTGCTGATATTGTTGACGGCGACCTTGGCAGGTTGTTCGAAATCGCTGAGCGGAACCGGCGGAGAGGTGACCGGTGTGCGTGGACGTGTGATAGACGAGCCCACACCCTTCGGCATGGTATTGGTGAAACGCGGTTCGGTAGAGATGGGAGCACACCAGAAAGACTCGCTCTGGGACGACATACCCGAGGCAAAAGGCGTCTCGGTCGATGCGTTCTGGATGGACGAGAAAGAGGTGTCGAATGCCATGTACCGACAGTTTGTCTATTATGTGCGCGACTCCATCATACGCGAACGTCTTGCCGACCCTGCCTACGGCGGCAACGAAGACTATAAGATCGAGACCGACAAATATGGCGAACCCATCACTCCGCGACTCAACTGGTCGAAGCCCATCCCGTGGCGCAAACCCAACGAGGATGAGGAACGAGCCATCAACAGCCTATATGTCACCGACCCACGCACAGGAGTCAAGATGCTCGACTTCGAACAGCTCAACTACCGATACGAGACCTTCGACTATCGCCAGTATGCCTTGCGACGAAACCGCATGAATCCTGAGCGTCGTAACTACAACACCGACTTGGCCACCGACTACGATGAGGAAGTGCTCATCTCGAAAGACACGGCATTCATCGACGACGACGGAACCGTACAGCGCGTCACCATCAACCGTCCGCTGTCGAGCCCTTACGACTTTGTCAATACCTATATTGTCAATGTCTATCCCGACACCACCGTCTGGGTCAACGACTTTGCCAATGCCTATACCGACCAGTATGTGCGCTATTACTTCTCGAGCCCCATCTACGACGACTATCCTGTGGTGGGCGTGAGCTGGGAGCAGGCCAATGCCTTCTGTGCTTGGCGCACCGAGTACCTGCGACAGAGTTACGGCATGAAGGGAGTCAACTTCGAGCCATTCCGCCTGCCCACCGAGGCAGAGTGGGAATATGCAGCACGAGCAGGCAACAACGACCAGACCTACTCGTGGAAGACCGATGTGCCTCATACCGATAAAGGCTGCTACAATGGCAACTTCAAGCCAGGATTCGGCGACTATACCCGCGATGGCTATATCATCACCTCGCCAGTGGGCAGCTACGAGGCCAACGACTTCGGACTCTACGACATGAGTGGCAACGTGGCAGAGTGGACATCGACAGCGTGGAGCGAATCGGGAGTGCACAAGACTGCCGACATCAATCCCGACTACCAGTATAATGCCGCCAAGGAAGACCCATATATGCTGAAGCGCAAGGTGATACGTGGCGGCTCATGGAAAGACCCGTCGCATTTCGTGCGTGCCGACGTCAGGACATGGGAATATCAGAACGAACAGCGATCGTTTGTGGGCTTCCGCTGTGTGCGCACCTATATCGGTTCGCCAAAGGCAGCCAAGGCAGCCAAGAATGGAGCCGCAGCCGCCAGCAAGACAAAGACCAGGAAGCTGAAAGCACAGAAGTCGCCGAGCACACGCAGCTCGCGAGGTCCAAGAGGGGCTGGCGCTTCGGTGAGACGATGAACAGAACATAATAAAAATATCAGCAATCAATGAAAAAGCCAAAAGTACGTGGTATCTTCTCGGGCGAGAAAGGCCAGCGCATTTTCAATATATTATACAGCATCGGTGCTTCGATCGTCATCCTCGGCGCATTGTTCAAGATATTGCACACCGCAGGAGCCGACCTCATGCTCATCATAGGTATGGGAACAGAGGCTGTGATCTTCTTCCTTTCGGCATTCGACGAGAAGCAGATGGGAAGCGGCGAGAGCATTGCCGAAAG
>JAEDEY010000055.1 GCA_016293065.1 Bacteroidales bacterium | reverse complement strand
AATAAATCAATAATCAGTAATCAATAATCAGTAATCAATAATCAGTAATCAATAATCAGTAATCAATAAATCAAGTATAGAGTCCGCCGTTGATGCTGATCACATTGCCAGTGATATATCCTGCCTCTGGTGTTACGAGGAAGCCGACGAGAGCAGCCACTTCTTCTGGTTTGCCGAATCGGTTGGCTGGGATGGTCTTCTTCAAAGCTGCCTCATCGAGTCCATCCACCATATCGGTCTTGATGAACCCTGGGGCAACGGCATTGACGGTGATGTTCTTGCGAGCCACCTCCTTAGCCAAAGCCTTGGTAGCAGCAATGATGCCACCCTTGGCTGCACTGTAGTTGGTCTGACCCTGCATGCCCATGATACCTGAGACAGATGCCATGTTGATGATACGACCGAACTTATGGAACTGCATCTGCGAGATGAGCGGCTGTGTCACGGCAAAGAAACTGTTGAGGTTGGTGTTGATCACATTGAGCCAGTCTTCGCTTGGCATGAGAGCCATGATGTTGTCGCGACGAATGCCAGCATTGTTGACCACAACCTCGATATACTCATCGGCATCAGCATGGGCGGCTTGCCATGACTCGATGGCCTGCTTCACCTCTTCAGGATTGCCGACATTGAACTTCAGCATCTCGCCATCCGAACCTGCCTCACGCACCAAGGCGAGAGTCTCTTCAGCAGCAGCTGTATTGTTGACATAGTTGATGATGATGCGATAACCCATCTGAGCGAGCTTTACGCTCACTGCACGACCAATACCACGGCTACCGCCAGTTACAAGTGCATATTTCATAATCTGTATTTTTAGAATCAATAATCAATTAATCAGTTTGCGTAAGCTTCCATGCCTCTTCCCTACCGAGAACTTCTGCCACTGTAAAGAGGCTCGACATGGTCACGCCCAGCAAGCCATGAAGCGTGAGGCTCTGGCCTGTGAGCAGCAGGTTTGGAATTGGAGTCTTGGCTGAGAGCAAGGTCATCATAGGGTTATTATAGTCCTTGCGCACTCCATAAGCCGAACCATTAGGAGTGAGAGTATAGTCTCGATAAGTGAGCGGAGTGCTCATGTATCGGTCCTGAATCATCGAACTCAAGCCAGGGATGAACTTCTCTGCCAAAGCAATGCATTCATCTGCCTTGCGTGCTTTCAGTTCTTTGTATTCCTCTCCCCTATGCCCAATGGTTGTGTCGCTCCATTGCTCAATCTGTTCCCAAGGCATTGGCGTGATGATGTCTATTACCTGAGTGTAGTCGCCCTCCTTCGGACAACGGCACGAGATTAGGATACCGCTCACTGGACCTGGCTTTGAATAGTAGTCCCACACATCAGCCTCCTTGTAGATATATTGGTTGAAGTTGAAATACTTCAATGTCTCAGGCTTGAGTGCAAGCGAGAGCGTGAACATGCCATAGGTGTTCTCAAGGTTGCTGATGCGTTTCTTATACACCTTCTTCATTCTGGTGCTCTCCTTCACGAGGTCGCAGGTCACGGCAGGATGTGCATTCGAGATGAACAGATTAGCTTCGTAGATCTCTCCATTGCCACAACGTGCTGCCACCAGCTGTCCGTCCTTCTCAATCAGCTCCTCTACCTCTGCATTGCAAATTATCTCACCGCCCATGCTGCGGATATCAGTCATCAGTTTATTGACAATCAGGTCGCCATCGCCCTTCAGACGCCAGCTGCTCTGAATGAAGCTGTTGTTTCCCTGAGCAAAGGTGTAGAGCGGCAGTTTCTCCTTGCAAAGCTCCATCTTGAGCGACGAACCGCACAAGACATTGAGCAGGAGCTGGTCGGAAAAAGTCTCATTGAGAAAGCCATAGGCGCTGGTAGAGAACAGTGAGGTTGTAAAGAAATCAACCTCGTTGCGTGGTTTCAGAGCATCATAGAGATGCGATCCCACATCCTTCATCACACCGCAATATTTCTTCAGCGCTTCTCTCTGAGAAGGGAAATCATGCGACAAAGTCTCGACGAATGCCTCATGGCCCTCAGCATAGCTGAATGTGCGGTCACCAATAGTCACACGGTCGAATCCTGAAGGGTCGAGACGTTGCCAAGGCAGATCCATCAGACCGAGATTCTTGAATGGCGCATACAGGCAGTCACCCTCTCCGAGTCCGCCCACATAGTGCATGCCAGTGTCGAAAGCTACACCTTTGCGCTTATAGCTTTGCATGCATCCTCCAGGCTGGATCTGTCGTTCAAGGATGAGTACACTCATGCCCTTCTTGGCAAGGATGTAGCCACATTCCAAGCCTCCCAGGCCCGATCCAATTATGATTACGTCGTATTTCATTTCTTATTCAATATTCTGAAGAGGAACGGCTGGACCACATAGGCAAGCACCACAGCCGATATCATGCCGACGAGCGTGGCAAAGCCGACGCTCTTAATGGCTGGATGAAGCGCAAACAGCATAGAAGCTACTGTGACAATGAGCACGATGGCACTGAGCAGGATGGCTGTCTTGTGATACTTGAGCAAGTTACGCGAACCAGCCTTGTTTTTCTGATCTCCAATGAGACCTGTCATCACAAAAATCGAATAATCGACGCCAATACCGAAGATGAATGTCGAGATGATGATGTTGATGAGGTTGAACTTGACGTCAAAGATTACCATCGAACCGAGCACTATGAGCCAGCTCAATATGATAGGCAGGAAGCCGAGCAAGGTGTTCTTGATGTTGAAGTGGAAGCTAAAGAACAGCACGATCAGCACAAAAGCCATCGACACCCACTGCAGGATATTGAAATCCTCATTCAAATCCTTGAGCGTGTCGGTCGTGTAATAGTATGTATCGAGTACCAGCAGGTTAGGATGCGAGGCGATGGCATCGCAGATACGGTGGTAGTCGGTCGTGTCACTTCTCACTGAGTCGTTCTCACACTGTACTGAGGTGAACACCAAGAAGCCGCCATCGTTTTCTTCCATCATTGTCGATACAAAGCCCTTTGGCATGAAGTCCTTGTCATAAAGGTTATCTACGCTGTAGTCGAAGAGAGCTATCTCGTTGAAATACTCGATATAGCACTGGCTCAACTCTGCATTCGACGAAGCCTTCATGATCAGCTGATCGACGTAATCGACCTTTGATTCTGTCCAATAGCTCTTCCATGCGTCGATGCGTTCCTGCTGAACCTTCTCTGGCACGAAGAGCTGCGAGGTTGGAGTATATGATTTGACCAGACCTATTGCCTGAAGCGAATCAAGACGATGGGCAAGAATATCGAAATTGGCAAGTGCCTCCTCCATCGTGTCGCCCGAAGCCGCGAAATACTGCTGCTTCAAGCCCGAACGTGTCTTCTCCTGATAGAGGTTCTCTGAGTAGTTGACATTCTCCGACAGATAGCCAAGGTTGCGCATATCTGGGTCGAAGTTGGTACCTCCCGAGAAATAGAAGCCCACACATACCACCACGAGCAGGAAAATCAGCGCCAGCAACGGACGGTTGCGGTCGAAGGCATAGGCATTGATGCGGTCAATGACCTTGAATGCATGGCGATTGACACGATTCTTCTCTGGGTTAAAGAACTGAGGCAGATAAAGCAGCGAGAAAGCTGTGGTGCCGACTATCGCAAACGATGCGAACAAGCCAAAGTCCTGAAGCAGCTCGGTGTTGATGAAGATCAGACCCATGAACGAACCGATGGTGGTGAGACAGCCCAGGAAGACAGGCTTGACCTGATCGCGGAGCACGCGTTCTGGGTCGCTTATATATTTATAATGTGTGATGACATGGAGCACATAACTCAATGCCACACCCAACACGATGGCGCCTATACCAAGAGCAAGAAGCGAGAACTGTCCTTTGATGAAATACATCATCGCCAAGCCAAACACCGTGCCGAATGCCACAGGCAAAAGCAGAAGCGGTATGGTGTTGTAGTTGCGGAAACAGAAGAAGATGAAGATCAGCACCACGACGAGCGAACCCACGATGGTGTTGCGCAGGTCGGCCTTGGTCTGCCATGAGTTATAGGCTCCGCGTGCCGTCGAACCATGGTACATTGGTGTCACCTCTCCCGTCGCGCTTGTCTGTTTCTCTGCATACGACTCGATCATCTCATTCATCTTGGTAAAGAGCTTCGCGCCCTTGCCTGTATTGAACGATGTGAAGGTCGGCGTGAGGAAAGCTATGCAGACTGTGCTGTCCTTGGTAAAGAAATGATTCTGTATGATAGACATGTTGCCGCCCAGTCCGCCATCCATGAGCGAAGTGAATGGAGCCATGAATGCCTTGCGCATTCCTATTGGATCCATCCAGAAGATCTCGGGATGGGTCTCGAGCACTATGCTCATCTTCGATTGCGAAAGCTTCTCAGCTTCTTCCTGGTTGATTTGCAGCTGACGACGCACATGGTCGAGCGTCAGCATGGTGTCAATAGACGCATAGACAGAAGTATCAACGTAGGTAGCCAACTGATCATACAGGAAGTCGTAACCATTGGCAAAGAGCGACGACATCGGAATCTCGGCAAACACATTGTCGATGACCTGATCGGCAGAGTCGAGCGAGGCATTCCAGGTGTTGAGCTCAGTCACAAACGAGTCGCACACGGCAATGATCTCATCGACCGTAGCGCCATCCTTTCCTTCAAAGAGCAGGAAAGTCTTATCCTTGAGCTTCAGATCCTTGAAAGCGAGCTTCACCGAACCGTCGGCATTGTGCGAGGCAGGCAGCATCTTGGCAAGGTCTTCCTCAAGATGTATCTGTGCGGCAAAGAACCCGAAGAATGCCAAGAGGGCAATCATCGAAGTCCAATAAACCGCACGATGTGCGCGGAAATAGTGATATACCTTGATGCAGAACTCTGTCATAACGCCATCTCTCCCTTGTATTCCATATAACTCTGGTTAGAGTCGGCAATGCTTGCCACTATGCTATATCCGCCTTCGACTGGAGTCACCGCTACGGTCACATCGACCTCAGGACACACGGCAGGAGAGGCAACAGCAGTGAGTCGGCACTGCTTGATGCCCTTGATTACGAGACGCTGACCGGTGAGCATCATGGCACACTCCTTGATCATCTCGATGTTACAAACTCCAGGACTCACAGGATTGCCTGGGAAATGTCCGCGATAGACGTCGCAGTCGGAAAGCAGCGTGCAGTGGAATACCGCATTCTGCTCATCTGTCTTTTCGACGCCATTCACCTTATAGAATTTATCTTGTAAAAGCATCTTTAGTTACTTTTCGATGAATATCTTCATTTGTGTATCTGCCACCTTCACGCCATCCGCCATGGTATGGCCTGCCAGGATAGTGACACCATTGACCTCGGCACCCATCTCGATTGTGGTGCGCAGCTCAGCACCCACAGCAGGACGACTGTAGCAATGGAATTTCTTCACCTCGCCGATGTAGCCCACAGGTGTCGGGAGGTTGTTTGCCAAAGCCTTGTGACCTTCAAAGGCCGAAGCCGACTGGGCAATATGCTCGATGAGACCAGTTTCAGCCATCTTGCCATCCTCCTCGATGAAGAAGTTGCCGGCAGTGAGCGACAATCCAGTCTCGGCTATGTCTCCATCAACGCTGTAGAACTTATCGACCATCATGATCGGATCGCGCTGTGGAATCAGTTTCTTTATTTCTTCTCCTTGATAAAGCATAAATAAAAACATAAAAAGCACCCGCGCCCGTGGGGGCGTTCAGGGTGCTAATATTACTTTGGCAAAGCCGCACGGCTTATGCCAAATGTGACTCGATGTAATCGTAAAGCTGCTCGAAAGTCTTTACTGTTGGGAGCTCTGCAGCAGGAATCTTCACCTTGAAAGTGTGCTCGATCACAGCAACAAGGTCAACAAGGCTGAGGCTGTCGAGTTCGAGAGTGTCATAGATCACTGCATCTGGTGCAAAGTTGCTATCTTCGATCTCAAATTCTTCTGCGAGCACAGTGTTTACCTGCTCAATGATTTCTTCTCTTGTCATAATTGATTGAATGAATTTTATATTAGTTAGTATTTATTTTACTTAAAGTCCTTGACGATGATTGTCGAGTTTGTTCCGCCGAAGCCGAAGCTGTTGCTGAGGAACATATCGAAATGAGCTTCCTGTGTCTTGGCAATCACGTTGATGCAAGCAGTCTCCTCGTCAGGCTCCTCGAAATTGATGTTGCCAGCAATGAAATTGTTCTTCATCATCAGGATCGAATAGATTGCCTCCGAAGCACCTGCCATCCAGCACTCATGGCCTGTCTGGCTCTTGGTCGAAGTCACCGGCACCTTGTAGTCGCCAAAGACATTGGCAATAGCCATTGCCTCGCGACCGTCGCCTGCATGAGTCGAAGTGGCGTGGGCATTGACATAGCCGATCTCGGTTGGCGCAACGCCTGCACTCTGGATGGCGAGTTCAATTGAACGCTGAGGACCTGCCACGTTTGGAGTAGAGATATGGTCGCCATTGCCGCTGAAGCCCCATCCGATAATCTCGGCGATAGGCTGAGCGCCACGAGCCAAAGCCGACTCAAGGCTCTCGATGATCAATGTAGCACCACCACCGCTTGGCACAAGACCATCGCGGTTCTTGTCGAATGGGCGGCTTGCCTTGGCTGGCTCGTCGATATGAGCAGTCGAGAAAGCCTGAATACCGTCGAACGAACCCATGCACTCTGGGTTGACTTCCTGTGCGCCACCTGCTATGACGCAGTCCTGCAGGCCATTCTTGATGAGGAGATATGCAAGGCCGATGGCGTGGCTGCCCGATGCACAAGCACCCGAAGTAGTGAGGTTGATGCCCTTAAGACGGAAGAGAGTAGCAAGACACTGAGTAGTGTTTGAGCACATGCTCTGGAAAATTGCGCCCGAGCCACAAGCCTGTGTGCTCTTGTATTCGTATATCTTGCTTACTGCATCGTATGTCGATTTGGCTGTACTGTCGTTGCCATAGAGAACGCCAATCTCGTGAGCATCGATATATTCCTGAGTCATGCCTGCCTGAGCCAGAGCCTGCTCTGTTGCACAGTAGGCATATTGTGCCTCCTCGCTCATGAACTGACGCATGCTGCGCGATACCTTCTTCTTGAGATCTGGCTTCTCAACACTTGCTGTGAGAGGCGAACGGAAGCCGAGTTCCTGACGGACAGGATCGACTACAATACCACTCTTGCCATTGTAGAGCGACTCGCGAACCTCGTCGAGCGACGTGCCAAGGCAAGACCAAATACCCATACCTGTTATTACAACACGCTTATTGTTTTCCATTTTATATAATTCTTTTTTTGTTTTTGCTTACCCGTTGAGATGTTCACATCTTTCAACGTGCAAAGATAATAAATTTTGCTCTATTTTTAAAAATTACGCGCGAACTTTCAAGACAAAGAGCATTTTCCTCACAAAAAAAAGAAGAAAAAATCATTTTTTGGCATTTTGACATTCAAAAATTTGGGATTTATCGACAAACTCTGTATCTTTGCACCCGCAATTCAGAAAAATGGTTTTCCATCTGGGGCTGACTGGCTTTGACAGCGGGATGGGCCTTTGTGTAAGCATGCAGTGAGACGTCACCTATCACTATAATCCACGATGGCGAAATATAATTGGCGAGACTAACTACGCTCTTGCTGCCTGATCGAAGTACAGTAGATCACTGGCTTAATCGGACGCCAAGGTGCGTCTGACAAGACATCACCCCAAGGTCGTTGTTCCGAGACTGAGGAACTGGTGGTGCAGGTAAATCGGAAATAGTCTGGTGTATGCCTCGATGCCCAGATGAACTCTTAGAGGATAAGGCGTTGCTTGGTGGTTCAGGTCTTGGTAGCGCCCGACAATCAAGGCTGAAATAAGCATGTAGAAAGCTCAGATGTCCCCTGTTTGGACGAGGGTTCGAACCCCTCCAGCTCCACAAATAATCCTACGTAGAACATCCTCTACGCAGGATTTTTCATTTACGCACCCCTATTTGCTCCCCTATTTTACCAAAAATTACCATCAGGAAAACCAAGCCAAGCATCGAGAGTGCTTTTGACCACCAGGGTAGGCGAGTGACCTCGCGAACTACCTCGACTTCCTTGATCACTGGGATGGAATCGACGCGGACAGCGCGGATGGTGTCGCGGAGAAGCTGATACTTGTATTCGCGACGGATCTGCTCAAGATACACGGTGTCGGACTTCTGACGTATCGATTGCCAGCGGTCGATGAAGATGCTGTCATAGTGCAGCTTATTGATGTATAATGTGTCGCGGGCTGAGTGGGTGACAACCTCTGTGGCATGGCGATGTGTGCTACAGCTCGATGTACTCATGCTCAGCGTCAAAGCAAGGGCAAGGCTTGCAAGGGTCGAAAGTATGGTGAGAGGCGATGCATGCATGGGGATAGCGTGTTTTGAGTTGTTTCAAGAGGGTTGTCAATGATTGCTTCTGGGCAGGCGTGCGAGTGTCGCAGGGATGCCCATCGGCGTCAAGTCCGCCTTCATAGCAGATGCCGAGGCTGTACTTGTTGTGGTTCTTGCAGTGAGCACCGACATCGGTTTCTGCCCGTCCGGGCTCAATGCTGCCGTCGCGACGCACGACATAGTGATAGCCGATGCACTTCCATCCGCGTCGGCGGTGCCACTGGTCAATCTGCCGTGCGCTCGATGTCTGGCCGGGACGCACGGCACTGCAATGGATGATCAGGAGTGTGATGCTGCGCATAATAATCGATTGTTTATGTCCTACTCCTTCACCCGATGGTGATAGTCGATGCCGATGATGGCTCCAGCAAAGGTTAGGATCTCTCCGAAAGCGGTCAGGACCGTGGGGTCGATGACGCCTGTGGGCGGGACAAAGAAGGCGGCGGAGATGAGAACCACACCGAAGATGACAAGCATGACGGCAAGAAAAATCTGATGTTTCATTGTGGCTTGTGATAGGGAGATAATGTTTTGAAGGGAGTTAGCGGGAGATGACTCCCGCTAACTTCCTTTTTTAAGAATACTCAGGTTCACCTAGACCGCCGCCATTGCCCTCATTATTGTCATTGCCGCCACTTGGAGTCTCGGTGTTGTCAGAGCTGCCGCCGCCAGGAGTCTGGGTGCTGCCAGCCGAGCCCGACTGAGCGGTGTTCTTCTTGACATTGATCACCACTGTGCCGTCCTCCTGCATCTCATACAGGCCGCGTGCCATGATGTAGCCACGGAGCGAAGAGTAGCGTGTCTGACGGTCGAAGGCCGCCTTGACGTAGATGTAGTCGGCCGAGTTGAGAGCCTGCTGCTCCACGACCCACTGGCTGATGGCAGAGCTGATGAGGCCGAAGCTGACGCGGTGAGCCGCCTGCATCTCGCTGACCATGGTGGTCGGATTGCAGAGCTTGACGCTGTAGCACTTGCCGGTCTTGCGGTTGGTCTTGGTGTAGATGTTCTCGTGGTTGCAAGCACGTCCACTGTGTGCTCCTGTGAGCCAATTGCCATTAACTGTTCCCATAATCGTAAAAAAGTTTTAAGGGTTAATAATTTTGTTTACAAACTGTGGAGCAGTAGCCAGTTTACTCGAGGTGCGCTCGTATTTCTCCACGCTTCCTCTACGGATTTGTTTGCGCTGGTCGAGCGCTGGTCGAGCGCTGCACGAGTGCTGACCACTGATTCACGGTGCAAAGATACGACTTACGACATGAGCCATTGCGGCAATCAAGCGCCATCAAGCGCTATTTGCAGCTATTTTGGGTTATAGCCTCGCATCACGGTTCGCCAAGGTATCTGTAAATCAGTGCGACCTGAAGTGGCGAGTACTGCTTGTCGCGCGTGCTGTAGCCACCGGGCGAACGGGCAAGGGCGGTCAGGAGGGGCTGGCAGCGGTTGATGGCACGGGAGAGGTTCTCAGTGGCAGCCTTCTTCGACGATGAGTCGGGAAAGTACCTGAAGGCAAGCTCGTGCTTGCGGATGAAGCCTTTCGGTAAAATGGATTTTTCTTTACTCATTAAAGCTTGTTTTAAACTAATCAAACAATGTCTGCTTGTCCCAGCGATGCAGGTGTTCATAGAGTATGGGCTGTGCTTCGGTGTCGATCCAGCAGGTCTGGAAGTCTCGCCAGTCAACGGCTTTCTCGAACTTCGTGCCCGACTTGTTCTGAACGATCACCGCATTCGTGCACGAAGGATGCTCGGTCATCTGATCGACCTTCCTGAGCGTACACGGCACATAGCGTCCCGACACCTTGTCGTAGTGCAGATAGCATTCACCTCGCGTGCCGAGGTGCTTGAACTTCACTTTATCGACATAGACGGTCACGAGCTGCAGGTCATCGTCGCGGTCCACTATCATGCAGTAGTCGGCCTTGTTGCCGAAGTCTGCCGAGCCGTTGATGTCGTTCATCTCCACACGTCGCTTCTTGCCGTCGAGGTTAGCACGGTTCACCTTGCGCGGATGGGCTACCAGGATGACGAGGCACTTGTGGCGGCGGGCAAAGCGCGAGAGGGTGTTGTTGACGTGAGAATACCATGCCAGTTCGTGCTGGGCGTATTCCGATTCGGCATCAATTCGGTTCAGAGGGTCGATCACCAGGATGCGCACACCACGGCGTGCCACGGCGCGATGCGCAATCTGAAGGATATTGTCGAGCGTATTGGCATCGCTCCGTCCATCGCTCCCACCATCATTGCACACCTTCACATCTTCACACCTTAACACCTTCCCACCCTCCACGATTCCGTCCTCGCCAAAGCCAGGCAGGATGTGGCAGACGTTGTGACTGAGCCAGGTGACGCAGGCATCGAAGAGCGGGCGCGTCATTGAGCGCGAGGGCTGGAAGGAATAGCGGGTGAGCTTCTCGCAGAGCTTGCGCAGGTGATAGACGATGGGGACATTCTCGGGCGAGAAATAGGCGATCTTCCAGTCGTGGAGCAGGCAGAGGCGCAGGCAGAGCTCGTCGATGAACTCCGACTTGCCGTCGCCCGGACGGCCGCTCACCACCATGTAACGGCCAGGCTCGAAGGTCATCAGGTCGTCGAAGCCTGGGAGCGCGATGGCAGCTCCGCGCTTCATGCCGTTCTCGAAGAGCGACAGCAGCTCGTCCTCCACGTCTCCGGCAGTCTGTATGCCCACAAGCGGGATCTCGTGAGCCGCCTCGATGCATTCGCGCACCTTTTCGACCCCATGCTTCACTAATACGTCGTTGGCATCCTTGCAGCCTTCGGGCCAATCGACCAGCAGGCACCGCTCGGCATCGAGCCGCCGGATCAGCTCGTCGCGCAGCATCAGTCCCTTCTCGTCGTTGTCAAGTGCCAGCACGATGCGCACCTTGTCCTCGAGATGCGTCTCGACGAAGCGGTCGAGGTAATGGAGGTTCTTCTGCGCGCCGTTGGGCACCGAGATGGTCTCAAGGTAGCCGCACTGAAGCAGGGTCAGGGCATCGATCTCGCCTTCGGTGATGTAGCACACGGGCTTGCCTATCAGCGAGTCGATGTTCCATGGTATGAGCTCGCCCTTGTAGAGGAAGCAGAAGCGCTTGTCGAGGGTGCGGCACTTGACGTTGATGTAGTCGCCGCGGTCGAAGTAGTTGAAGCCGATGCAGCGTATCTGCTCATACTCCTTCTCTTTCTTCTCTGCCTTGCTGTCCTTCTCGAAGCTGCCATAAGGCAGGGTGATGCGATACTTCTGCAAGACTTCGATATCGAGCTTGCGGGTAATGGTGAGGTAGTCGATGAGAGGCTTGGCACTTTCCTGGATGACGCAGTTCTTGATCAGGAAGTCGGCAGGGAACTTGCTCGGGCGATGATAGCAGCCTTTCGGAGCACGCATCCTGAGCTTCTCCTCGCGTGTCTTCTGCCACTGCTCACGTTTCTCCACCTCGTCGTCGGTCGGTACATAGCCCGACTTGCCGCAGTGGTAGCAATGATAGAGGCCATGGTCAATATCGACCGACAGGCACTTCTCGTTCCTGTGGTGCTGGCGTGAGTCATTGCAGAAAGGGCAGACCATGCGTATCCTGCCGCTGCAGTTCCTGCCAAGGTCAATGCCAACAGATTCAAAATCTCTTTCGTTCATAGGATTACATGTTTTCAGAAAATCAGCCACGACTGCGACGACTCGTCCCATTCAGCAGAGTCCGACGGACGCGGAGGGGCATCGGGGGGCAGAGGGCGGCCGTTGTAGTACTGAATACCCGACTGAATATTGACGACAGTGGGCTTCCTGCGCTGAGCGTCTCGCTTGTCCTGCTGTTCCCACGAACGCACGGCAGCCTGCCAGTTCTTCATCCTGTTCTTGCCCACCATCCAGCCCTTCGACTCGTAGAATGTCCAGAAGCGGGTGGCATCGATGCCGTTGCTGCGCTCAATGCAGTAAGCCTGCACCTCTTCGACGGTAGGCTTGACGAAGCGGCTTCGGCTTTCCCCCACACTCTCTGTAGTTTTATTAATATTAATATTTTTATTTATAATAATATTATCTTGGGGGGTGTTTCGCCCGTGTGCGCATTCCGTGTGCGCATTCCGTGTGCACGTTCCGTGTGCGCACCCAGCGAGAGTAAGGTCGAGTTCACAGATATGCACGAGCCCGAACTCATCTTCGGAGAAGAGGTCGTAGTCGCGGATTATCCTGTTGAGCTTGTTTCGTCCCACATAGCGGCAGCCAAAATGGAAGACAAAGCCGAGTGGCAGTCCGTCACTAGACTGTACCTCGATCAGATTTCGTAAAAGTACATACACTCCGAGTCCCGACACGCCATAGTCATCGACCAGCGTCTTGATGCGCGGTTCGGTGAGCAGCGACTTGCTCGGGGTCTCGTCAATCATCTGGCGAATGATGTCGCCAATCAGCATAGGTTCAGCCATCACAGTAAGTTCCAATTGGTTACTACTACATATCGGTCAAGATAATGCACCTCGTTGATGCGCCCTGGCTCGGTGCGCGACTCGTAGGCATTGAGTCCGACCGACGCTACTATCCAGTTGCCCGGCTCGAGCAGCCAGTTGTTCGCCGCTTCGTCTAAAAGCGAAACCTGAATGTACTGCTGGCGGATGCCCGGTCCCGACTGAGACGAGAAGTAAGTTTCGTGGTAGCAGAGTGTGATTTCTACCTTCGGGCGGTCTGCGTCACCCATGTTCTTGCCCTTGATCGATGTACGATACACACTGTGGATCTTGAATAATCTTTCCATAATTTTGTTGTTTCGATAAAAATAATTAGTTTTGTCGAAAAAAAACCATCGGCCGATAATACGCGTCTTTTCCGATGCACAAATTTACTAATTTTCATCGATTTAGCAAAATTAATATTACCCACAGTGGGTAATAACATTAACTATAATTAACAATAATAACATGGCAAAATTATTTCAACAGCTGCCTGACGACGAAATCAGTCGTTTAGGTATGGAGATTGATCGCTTCATGCATGAAGCACATCTCAGTGTCACAGAGGTAAGCCGTGAAAGTCATTTCGGTTTTACCAAGTTCAACGAGTTTAAAAAGGCAAGCTGAAGCATCTTAGCTTCTACAAGTTCAAGAACCTGATCCGTGCCCTGCACCGCGGTAACCCCAATGCGTTCGACGGCTGGTACCGCAACTGGCTCTATGATTTCCTAACTAAGGAAGGGGGCCAGGGGACTGGTACCTGTCCCTATGACCCATGTTCAAAGCACGAGCAGATGTTGCAGCAGAAGCAAAAACAAAAACGCAAGTGACACACTTGATGTACTCTCTAAATGAAGACGCACCATCCAGAGATTGGGTGATGCGTCTTTTGTTCTTACTTTTGCTTGCTCAAAGCCTAATAGGATACGAGTGTAGCTTTAATGGTGACTCGAATCAGTCTATAAAAGTTTCTTTTTTATTCTGGGTGCTACTTGTCTGAAATATACTCCTTACCAGAAAAAGTAAACAAATACTTAACCGACTTATTCAAGTACCTCATCTGGATTAAGTGCATATTATATCTTCGCAGTCACTATGAGATCGGCAAAGCCAATAGCTGTGAGTAAGTGTTGTACATATTGTGTTGAACTAGC
>JAEDEY010000054.1 GCA_016293065.1 Bacteroidales bacterium | reverse complement strand
AGGTAACTCTTTTCTCCCAACTATCCAAATTTAAATACACAAATTACGATTTGTTATACTTATTTTACAAAGAAGGATAGGGAGAAAAGAATAATAGAGTTTTTTATTCCATGTCGCTGGACTCTTCTCGATATGGGATTAGCCATTCTTGTCATTTTTAGTATTGTCCGAATTTCGGTGTATATCGGGACTTGATCTCCTTGTGGAATTTGGGAGATTGTTCATGGAACTCGTACTTTTTTCTATTTTCTCATTACCATCTTCATTCCTGTAATATCAACAAGGATATTGAATATGACAATGATGGAGCCTGAAACGAGTATGGAAAGGAGGGTGATGGAAATGATGCGGGCATTGTCAGTCAACAATTGGAATACATCTGCCTGAACATGAAGCAAGGCTGCGGGAGCAGGCTGCAAAGCAAAAGAGAAAACCATCATGCCGCAGCCAATGATAATACCGAAAGACAGGGCGGCCATCATGCAGTAACGGTATTGACGCCTCTTCTTCGCCTGATATTGCACGAGAAATTCTACGGTATCGAGACGTTTGTCCAATTCCGCCATGAAAGCTTCACCATCATCGAACGATGGCTTCTGTGCTAGGAAAAGTTTCTCCAAGGCTTTATCTTTCATCATATCTTCAATTTGACTTTTAGTTGTTCGCGTCCTCGCGATAATTGTTTCTTGACCGCATCCTCGCTGGCATCGGTCATATGGACTATCTCCTTGATTGTGTATCCGTTCATGTAATACATCACGATGGCTGAGCGTTCCTTGGGTGGCAGGGTACGGAGAGCAATATAAAGGTCCTGATGCTCGAAAGCAGAATCGGCAGCGGTGTCGCTCAACTCTCCTTGTGCTTCGTCAATGGATTCATGCGTCCGAAGGTTCGACACATGGGTCAGGAAGGTATTGTGCGCTATCTTGAAGAGCCAGGAGCGAAACCGTCCCTTATCCCGATAATCCGTCGAAGCCAGATAAGCTTTGATCAACGCATCCTGTGCGATGTCATCAGCCTCATTGCGATTACCGCAGCAGAGGGTGAGCAGGAAGCCGCGCAAGGCCTCCTGCTCACTCTTTACCAATGCGATAAATTGTTCTCGGGTCACGGTTACTTCTTCTGGAGGTTCTTCAATTCTGCATCCATCTCTTCGTCCAGCATCTTTCGGCCGACCTTGTAATTGGCCAGAAGTCCCATGCCGATGGCCAAGAGAATGACACCCCAAGTGCCGGTCATGACACATGGATCGGATGTCCACATACTGCATACCGCAGCGACGATGGCAATCACGATTAGTCCGATGCCTGCGAAGAAGAACAGCATACCCCATAGCAGCTTATTGAGCAGTTTCTCCTTCAGGAGTTTCTTCGGAGGATTGAGCTTCAGCATCAGTTCTTCAAGATCCACGTTAGGATTCTTCTCTAAGGCAGACAGAATAATCTCCTTGCGGCTCATATCCTCTGCCATCTTTCGCTTTACTATAATCCAGACAATGCCAAGGGGGAGCACCATGCCGCAACCAAGCGGTACAAGAATTGCTACTAAATCTTCCATATACTATAATTTTATTAGGTGAAACATTCAGGGTTTGTTGAACCGATTCACCCTAATAACTATTCTCCGGCCGAAAAGGTGACATCCCTTTGCATTTTTTTTGAAGGAAAGACTAATTTTTCTTTGTGAAGACGATATTCACGCCATTCTTGGCCGCTGGATATTGGCTGTATTTGGCCAAGGTCTCGGCATCTTTACGAAGCTGTTGGAACTGAACAGGGAAGTCGTTGGCGTACTTCACCTCCATCTCCTCTCCGGTCATCGGCACACCATCCACAACCCAGAGCTGATCCCTGCGCGAGTAGGAATTCATAATCACCACGCCGTTTCTGGCCTTCGGGTGTTTACTTAGGTACTCCTCGTAGATTTCGCAGCTCTTCAATACCTGGATATTGCCAATCGCGATTTCTGTGGGCGGGAGGTCCTTGATGGCCTCAAACTCTACGACGTTGCCATCGTAGATGTAAAGCATGTCTGCGGAGTAGGGGCCATCGCTGATCGGGTTAGTTCGTGCGGCTTCCTTCTCCTTGCCTGCGCCTTGATCCTGACCTTTCAGCTGGAACCTGAAAGGCAAAGCATATCCCACCCTCACAAGCTGGCCATCCTGCTTGCCTGGGGGCCATTTCGGCATGGACTTCACCACACGGATGGCCTCGGCTGTGAGGCCTTCTTCCTGCACGAAAAACGAGAGCAGAGACTTGGCCGACCCGTCGAACAGATCCTTCTTGACCTCCTGCATGGCCCGACGGCTATACTCCTCCTTGCTAATCAGCGGGAAATAGGTATAGGTACGGCCCGACAACTTACGGGACTCCAGATAGCCCTTCTTTTCGAGTATCTTCATGAAGGTGGCCGTAGTGGTGTAGGCAGGTTTCGGTTCTTCGTATTTCGCAAGCACATCATAGACGGTGCCGCCATCGGGCATCTCTCACAGGATGTTCATGACGGTCATCTCGCTTCGGGTCAGAGTCTGGTTCTGCATAGGTTGCTATGAATTGTTATAGGTTCAACATCGGAGCAGTAAATACAAACAGCGGCAAGGGGAGTTCTTCCCGTTTGCCGCTGCAAAGATATACGAAATAATTCGAATACGAAAATTTTAGTTCATCTTTTTTCGCTATCTGCCAAAAGTTTAACTTCCATTATTCGTATAAGAGAATCGTTTATTAGTAGTTAACAATCTGATGCTGCTTTATGGTTTGTCATAGAAAATTATTCTTTCATAAATCCCATATCAAGTCTCTCCACCTCACTTGCAAGAGTCTCTGGCAAGAACTTCGCATAAATCTTCTCTGTGATGTCAGTACTTCCATGCCCGAGGAGTCGGCTAACAACAGACATTGAGCAGCCATGATTGAGAGCGAATACAGCGAATGAGTGACGAGCAATGTGCATTGTCAGAGAGATTGGGAAATCCAACTTTTCTCCAACCACATTTAGTGATTGGTTGATACACCGGGTCACATTATTGCGAACATAATAAAGCTTTTCTGTATCATCCAGGCTCATATTCTCATTACACAAGCCAAAGACATACTTGCGATTTGGATATTCTTCTCGCCATTTCAAAAGAATATCGATGGCCTCCTGACGTAACGGAATAACGTGGCGCTTGGAGGTCTTAATTTGTATCTTCGAAAGTTCTTTCTTTTCAAAGTTGATGTGTCCCCATTGAAGGGTCATAACATCTACTATGCGAAGTCCACAAGCATAGAACGCGAATAAGAAGATCTCAAGATATTGCTTTCGACGCGGTTCCTTACAAGTCTCATAATATTGCTTCAACTTAGCCAACTGCTTCTCTGTAAGATATTTCTCATCAAAGGCGGGTTCTGCATCTTGCTCCAATGAAGGCTTAACCACAACTCGCATATCTTGGATCCTTGCGTTGATAGGCATATCAATAAGACCAAGATCACACGCATACTTACTAGCTTTGAGAATAGGCGTCAAAGCATGGTTAATGGTGGCATCGCCATTACGCTTCACATTACGACGCCACTCAATATAAGAGTCGATAAGCTTTGGTGTGAGTTCTGCCACATAAATGCCGTCTGGTTTGTACGTTCCCAACTCCTTTGATAAAAGGAACTCAGTAAACATGCCCATGTAGCTCATGCCGTTTTGGTACGTACTCTTACCAATACGATTACGTTCATATTCGGAACGCAGTAACTCGGTGGTAAACTCATAAAAGTCTTTGCCCATATCTTTTCGGGCAAGAGGCTTATCGTCAAGAAATCCTACAATGACATCTCGCGTGATCTGATTAGGATGCTGCTCTTGATAGTCAGCGAGCAGAGCATCTATCTTATCCACACGGTTCTTCAACTGCTGATTACGGTGTTTGTACTCCTTTCCAAAACATGGACGCAACTCACCTCGCCCATTATCTCCTTTTGGATTCCAGTCTTCTTCACGACAAACTATACCCGTAGCCTTGCGGATGATACTACCATTCCAGGTATATTCCAATTCAATGCTGAAGGAATTCTCCTTATCAGCCGACTTAAAAGCACGAAGCCTATATTTGCCCAATGGACACGTTCTTTTTGGTCTTCCCATATTATGGTTTCTTTGTTAATTGTGAATACTCTTATTATTTCCCTACTATCGTTGTACGTACTGTCGATATGTCGGATGACGATGCAAAGATAGGGAAATAAGACAAAGAAACAAAAAAATAGGAGTTAAAAAAGCTAAATAGAGCAAAGAAACCAGACCATTTGAGGCTATAAAAAACCAGCAAGACAAATTTTTTATCTAAATTCATCTTGCTGATATACAAGCGATTAAATAGTTATAGAGCTATCAATATTCTTCCTCGTTGAAGAAGAAATCATCTTTACTTGGATAGTCTGGCCAAAGGTCTTCGATGTTTTCATAGATCTCTGATACTTCGCCTTCTTCTTCCATCTCTTGCAAGTTCTCGATCACTTCAAGAGGTGCACCTGAGCGATTAGCATAGTCAAGTAGTTCTGCGATAGTGGCTGGCCAAGGAGCATCCTCAAGCTTGGTAGCCAATTCTAATGTCCAAAATCCCATATTATTAGATATTAAAAGTTTGCAAGAAAGAATAAATTCTCAAATTTGCGCGCGAAGATAATTCTTTTTGTGAAAAATCAATCAATTACATATAAATATTTAACATTTTTTATCATTAAAACGACACAACGTAGTGTTGTTTGTAAAAACGAGGTTTTCTGATAGCCAATCCATAGTCGTAGAGATCCATTGTAATATCGATAGATTCGTTGTCACAGAATGAATCCCAAAAATCAACGAGAGGCTGTTTTGGCTGAATACCTTTGACAAAGATGAGCGATGTCTCGTGGGTATGTGACAAGACCCATTGTGCAAAGTCTTGTTGGGTAAAGCCAGGAGGTAACGACGACACTATCATCAAATCGGCCCTATAATCGTCGGCAACAAAAGACAGCGACTCGAAGAAAGTAAGCTGACCGAAACGCTCCTTATACCACGACAACAGCTTGAGCGTATCCTTTTTCTGCCGCGAATCAGCAATGGAGATGATGGCATTGCGACTATCGGTCAAGAGGACTGGGAGGATGGAATAGCCTCCATCGCAACTTACCTCAAGGATGCGACGAGCCTTGAAATGGTTGGCGAGACGAAGCAAAAGACATGCCACCTTGAAAGGTATCGGTGCTTTGGCTCCATAGGTACGAGACATATTGGCATAAGCGTAATAGGCGCTTTTCTCTTCTATCACATCGGTGATGATAGAAAAGGCAAAAGGAGAATGCACTCCGAACCCCTTGCGATGTCGCAGTCGGCGAACACCCTTATTGAGATAGTCTTTAATGGTTTTAGCGGTCATAAGGCATTTGTTGTGGATTAGAAATTAAGTCCATTGAGGAGTGTGAAATATAGTTGGATTGCCTCGCGAATTTCTTCGAGGCAGATGTATTCGTCGGCAGTGTGAGAACGGGCAGAGTCACCAGGGCCAATCTTGACACTCGGACAAGACAGAAGTGCCTGATCGCTCAATGTCGGTGAGCCGAAGCACTGGCGTCCCAAGGTCTTGACACGCTTGACTAGCGGATGTTCCTCGCTGATGCCCGATGGCTGAAGTCGGGTGGAGCGAGGAGAGAGTTCGACTGGTGCAACAAGCTGCTGCAGACGTTCCACTATCTCCTGATTGGTATATGCATCAGTGCTGCGCACATCGACCACAAAACTGCACTGGTCGGGCACGACATTGTGAACCGTACCAGCATTGATGACAGAGACGGTAATCTTGACAGGACCAAGGGTTGGCGACTCGTTTTCAAAACTGAAATAACGAAGCTTCTGTATGGCATCGAGCGCGATGTAGATAGCATTGACACCCTCGTTGCGGGCCGCATGACCCGACTTGCCATGGGCCACACCATCGAGCACCACCAGACCCTTCTCGGCAATGGCAGCATTCATTCCAGTAGGTTCGCCCACCACGGCAAGATCAATCTTTGGCAGCAAAGGTAAGACACTCTCTATGCCATTCTTACCCGAGACCTCCTCCTCGCACGAAGCAAGAAAGATGAGGTTGTAGGACTGCGGAATGTCCTTGAGCAGAAGAAAGGTGTGGAGAAGCGAGACAAGGGGAGCTCCGGCATCGTTGGAGCCAAGTCCGAAAAGTCGCGTTTCGAGTCTGCCTGAAGATCCTTCGACAGTCTCTTCTACAGGAGTGAAAGGGTCGCGGGTCCAAGTCACGACAGGTTTCACCGTGTCGCAATGACTGTTGAGAAGCAATGTCGGACGAGCAGGATCGAAGTCTGGGGCAATGACCCAGACATTATTGCCCGAGCGTTTCACCTCAAGTCCGCTTTCGCTTGCAATATAGTCGCTGATAAGGTCGGCTACAGCCTTTTCGTCACGGCTCATTGAGGGAGTCGAAATCATAGATCTCAGCAGATCTACTGCTTTATAATATGCAGAATCATGATCCATGTCGGAATGTGTGTATTAGAGAAATTACATCTACAAGTTGCGAAGATAAGAATAATATGTATAAGTGCACAAACTTTTGCGATGTTTTTTGCTTTTTTCGAAAGAATTGTATATCTTTGCGCCCAAAATACAGAAATAAGATGATAACAATTGAACAATTGAAGGCTACACAGGACCGTTTGTCCGACCTTCACCGCTACCTTGACATAGACAGCAAGAAGATCCAGCTCGAGGAAGAGGAACTGCGCACACAGGCTCCAGGCTTCTGGGAAGACCAGAAGGCTGCCGAGGCACAGATGAAGGTTGTGAAAGGTATTCGCCGTTGGATAGAAGCGTATAATGAAGCAAAAGTCAACGTTGACGAGCTCACCACTGCTTTTGAGTTCTACAAGGAAGAACTCGTGACCGAGGCAGAGGTTGACGAGCTGTATGCTAAGACCATCGCACTGTTTGAGTCGATTGAGCTGAAGAACATGCTGCAGGGCGAGGAAGACAATATGAACTGCATTCTCAAGATCAATGCTGGTGCTGGTGGTACCGAGGCTAACGACTGGGCAGAGCAATTGATGCGATTGTATATGCGCTATGCTGAAGACCACGGCTATAAGGTGACTGTGCAGGATCTGGTGGAAGGCGATGATGCGGGCATCAAGAGCACCACGCTCGAGATTGAGGGCGACATGGCATTCGGCTACCTGAAGTCGGAGAATGGCGTGCATCGCTTGGTGCGTGTCTCTCCTTATAATGCACAGGGTAAGCGCATGACTTCGTTTGCTTCGGTATTTGCATTCCCTATGATCGATGACACCATCGAGGTGACCATCGACCCAGGTCGTCTGACATGGGATACCTTCCGTTCGGGTGGTGCAGGCGGACAGAACGTCAACAAGGTAGAATCGGGTGTGCGTGCCCGCTATATGTACCTTGACCCATATACTGGTGTCGAGACAGAATTGTTGCAGTCGTGTACAGTGACCCGCGATCAGCCTAAGAACCGTGAGATGGCTCTTCAGCTGCTGAAATCACAGATCTACAACATCGAGCTCGAGCATCGCCGTGAGAAGCAGGCTGCCATCGAAGCTGGAAAGAAGAAGATCGAGTGGGGTTCTCAGATCCGCTCATACGTCTTCGACGACCGCCGTGTGAAGGATCATCGCACTGGCTACCAGACAAGCGATGTGAATGGCGTGATGGACGGCAAGATTGACGGCTTCATCAAGGCTTATCTGATGGAGTTTGGAGGACAGTGACCCCTCGATTAATAATTGCGGAACAATTATTAACTGTGAGCATAGACACAGAAAACAGCCAAGCTGCTGATGCGGCTTGGCTGTTTTCGTCTTATTCCAGATCTGGGGTCTTCTTTTTCTTCAAGCGTCCACTTTTGCGCAAAGCTTCGGCTATGATCCATTGAAGCTGACCGTTGGTTGAGCGGAACTCGTCAGCAGCCCATGCTTCAATGGCATCCATCGTCTGTGCATCAATGCGCAAGATGAACGACTTGGTCTTTTCTTTTTCTTTCTTTTCTGCCATTATCGGTAAAAAAGGATATTAATTGCGTTGAATCTTGAATTAATGGTTGAGTGTGCCAGAGTTGATCACAGGCTGGGCTGGTTCATCTGCACAGAGCACAACGAGCAGGTTGCTGACCATTGCAGCCTTCTTCTCGTCGTCGAGTTCAACGACCTGTTCTGACGACAACTTGTCGAGAGCCATCTTGACCATCGATACAGCACCATCGACAATCTTCTCGCGGGCTGTGATGATGGCTGCTGCCTGCTGGCGACGAAGCATGACGGCTGCAATCTCAGGTGCGTAGGCGAGGTAGTTGATACGAGCCTCGATGACTTCGAGACCAGCCATTGCAAGACGCTCATTGAGCTTATCGGTCAAGACCTCGTTGATCTCAGCCGCACCACTTCGCAAGGTGATTGCCTCATCGTCCTTTGTATCTTCATTGTCGTAGGCATAGAGACCAGCAACCTCACGGAGAGCAGAATCGCTCTGTACTGCCACGAAACGCTCAAACTTGTTCATTCGTGCTGTCGCAGCATTGCCAGCCTGTGCTACGTTGGTCACATCGGTATCAATGTCGAATATTGCTTTATAGGTATCATTGAGTTTCCACACCACCACAAGACCAATGAGGATAGGGTTACCTGTCTTGTCGTTGACCTTGATTGGCTCAGCATTGAGATTGCGGGCACGGAGAGAGACGTTCTTGACACTCATGAAAGGATTGATCCAATAGAAGCCTGTCTTGCGGAATGTGCCGACATACTTGCCGAAGAAAGTGAGCACCTTAGCCTCGTTTGGCTCGAGCATGGCAAAACCACAACTGAAGATGATAGCCGAGATGAAGTCGAGAGCAGCCAAAGCGAATATCCATGGATTTTCATTGTTGGCTCCCACTACAATGAGAGCTACGAAACCTACCCAAAGAATGATGTCGATAAAGATCATGAGGAAACCATTGAGGTATCCGCCATTGTACTCCTGTTCCTGATGGATTGAAATGTTCTTTGCCATAACAAATAAATTAAATTGTTCTATAATGCGATAAAAAATGATATCATTTTGATATTGCAAAGATATGAATAATTTGTAATTGCTTCCAAATAAAAGCAATAAGATTTAAGGATATTTAACAAATAGGGATATAGCGAGAGATAATGAGAGATAAACAGGAGATAACAGACAAATGAAATTTGACTCTAAAGATTCTCAATTCTCTCTACAGCCAAAAATTATTGTCTGTTAACACCCATAAGCTACCTAAAAAACTCATCTTTCCGACAGATCGTCGTAGAGGCGCTGGAGATATGCCTTACCCCAACGCTCTGCCTTGCCTTCTGGATCGTGAGAGTCGCTCAAGGCGAAGCCATCGCGCTTGTTGTCCTGAATATAGGTACAGCTATCGGTCACAAAGCCAAAACCATCTGAGAAGGAATAGAATGCAAAGTGAGGAAGCTGACTATCCATTATGTCTTTGCTGAAGACGAAGTCGTCATGAGTGATGCCCATCTGGCTGAGCAAGGTTGCTGTGATATCAACCTGCGATGCGATGGTGCTGATGATGCGAGGACGCTTGACTGCACCGCCAGTCCACACCATAGGAATGCGGAAATGAGCGAGCTCGTGGTTTTGCAGGTTCTCGGGATACTTGGCATAACAATGATCGGGCAAGATCATGACAAGCAGGTTGTCCCAAGCTGGAGAAACCTTCAGGCTATCGATGAAAGCACCAAGGCAGCTATCGGTATAAGCAGCACTGTTGCAATAAGGATTGTCGAGACGATGGAATGGCACGTCGAAAGGCTCATGGCTGCTCAAGGTCTGGAGCACCTTGAAATATGGCTGAGTCTCAGAGAGTGCCTCTTCACTCGTGATGAGGTTGAAAGTATAGTCGAACATAATGCCATCAGGAACGCCCCACTTCGACAGACGGTCGGTGAT
Source organism: Bacteroidales bacterium (assembly GCA_016293065.1). Lineage (GTDB taxonomy): Bacteria > Bacteroidota > Bacteroidia > Bacteroidales > UBA3663 > Liminaster. The sequence goes on along the minus strand of JAEDEY010000054.1, from coordinate 4,017 downwards.
AGGGAAGTCTGTGTCGCGCACAATGTCGATAAAGTTGCCCGAACGGAGGAACCCTTTCTGATTTGTAAAATCGACATCTCCCCCATGGATATACTGAAGGCTGTAGCCGTTCTCATTCAGGCGTTTCGACAGATGCTGCATATTGTTGCACTTGTTCTGATCCTTCATGACGCTATAAGTCGGCTGACCAGGATAGCTCGCCAAGATCGATACTATGCCTCGGTCGGTACGGAAGCTATTGGCAAAGAAATTGGTGAATCCAATACCTTCGCCATAGAGCCGGCTGACATTCGGAAGAATGCGAGCGTCGGCATCAGGATTGATAGCCGTGCAAGCCGAAGCATTGAAACTCTCAAGAAGCACGAGCAGAATATTCGGCCGATCGGTATTGAGCAGTTCTCGGTCAATCGGAGAGAAAGCATTGGCAGTCGAATCCCCTTGATTGACACCGAGACGCAAGAGATCGAGCATAGCCTCCTCGGCCTCCTCGTCGCTCATGAAACGATATTGCTTCGACAGGTCTTTCTTGCCCAATGACGAGAAGAAACTAAACATCGGATTGGTGGCAGCCTGATTGAGAGGCATCTCCTGGCTGAAATATACACGACCGACATTCATGGTCGATGTGGTAACACCTCCACGGATGGCTACAAAGAGCAAACCGCAAAGCAAGATAGCAATAGCCGAACGTCGGAGAAGCTGATTGAGGAAAGGCACGTCGAAAGGATACTCATAATCACGAGAATAGAACCTGATCAATGCCTTTTGCAGCAACCACCACAGAACAGCCAAAACCAGCGGAAAGACAATGATAGCCCACACAGGAGCATAGCCTATGGCACTAACAGGATTGTCGAGGAAGAAACCAAGCGCAGTCGAGTCAATACGGAATCCCCAATGAGAATACAGCTCAAGATCGACAAAGAAAATCAAGAGCAGAGGAATGATGATGAGACGCAGGTACCATCGCATGAACAAGACATGCCACTGACCAGGAATCCATATATCGACAAGAGTCAAGACAAAAGGCAAAGCCATGACATAACCTGCGCATGTGAGGTCATGAGGTAATCCATACCAAATGACATTGAGCCATTGACTGAAGTCATAGACAGAAAAGACATCCCAATGATAGAGCATAAAAAGCGGCTTTTGCACAATGAAAAGCAGCACAAAAACGAAATATAATGCTATCTTTTTTTTCATTTTATACCATATTTTGTCGCAAAGTTAGTAAATTTCAAATAATTTGAGTATCTTTGCGGCATAAAAAACAAAATATTTAGATTATTATTTTACAAAAATGGAGAAATTATTGAGAATCAATAAGTATTTAAGCGAATCTGGAGTCTGCTCTCGCCGTGAGGTGGACGAGCTGATAGAAACAGGCCGAGTGGAAGTCAATGGACTGCCTGCTCGCATAGGTATGCAGATTGACTCAGAGAAAGACAAGGTTACTGTAGATGGACAACTGGTGGATCCAAATAAACCAATGACTAATGCCATCAACAAGGAGGTATTGATCAAGCAAGCAGAAAACACTCCTTGGTGGGTTGAGCATAATATGGAAAAAGAAGCTCGTCTTGAGGCTCTGAAACAAAATCCTAAGAGCAAGCTGCTTCGCAATGGTCGCAAGAATCAGAACAAGAAGTCGGTCAGCACAAAGACTTTGGGTCAGCTGAAGGCTGAGGCTTCTCGTGCTGCGGCAATTAAGACGCGCGGACACAGTTCGGAAGAGAAACAAGCCAAGAACATTGCAGTCCAGGCCGCAAACAAGGAAGTCGAGAAAAAGATGGCTGTGCGCAATGAGAACCGTCGTGCCAAAAGCTTCAGCGAGGCTGTGGCAAAACTCAGCAATCCTGCTCACGACCTAAAGGAACGTCGCGTGGAAGGTGTGAATCCTAAGGCTGCCAGCCTCCGTGCCAAGAAGGCTGCACCAAAGAGACCTTGGAAAAAGAAGAAATAAGTGAATGAAAAAAAAATGACAGCAGAGCACATTGCCTTGCTGTCATTTTTATTTATTATCACAAAGACTTAGCGACCGATGCTCATTCGGTCACAAGCTCTCCAATCAGCTCATAGACACCTGCCGACTTGATCTTCACATTATAGAATTGACCCACTTCCATATCGCAGGAATCGACTGCAACAAGAACTTCAAGATCAACCTCTGGCGAATCATATTCTGTACGTCCCACGTAATAGTCGCCTTCTTCACGATCGATCACGACCTTAAGCACCTTGCCGACCTTCTCTTCCTGAATCTCTGCAGTTATCTCCTCCTGAACAGCCATGAGCTTATCAAGACGGCTCTGCTTGACATCGGCAGGGACATCATCGTCATAATGACGTGCGGAATATGTACCTTCTTCCTCACTATAGGCAAACGCTCCCATGCGTTCGAAACGCTGACGCTTCACGAAATCGACAAGAAACTCGAAGTCCTCTTCGGTCTCGCCCGGGAAACCTACCATGAGCGTAGTACGAAGATGAATGCCAGGAACTTCCTTTCGGATACGAGCTAAAAGTTCCTCTGTTTCCTTGCAAGTGACATGGCGCAGCATTCGGTCGAGCACATGGTCGGAAGCATGCTGCAGTGCAATATCGAGATACTTGCAGACATTAGGATATTTGGCCATCACAGGCAAGAGGTCGAGAGGGAAATCGTTTGGATAGGCATAATGAAGGCGAATCCACTCGACTCCGGGGATCTGTGCAATCTTCTCGACAAGTTCAGCGATATTGAATCTACCATAAAGATCCTTGCCATAGCCCGTCAGATCCTGAGCTATGAGCTGGAACTCATGCACTCCATTGGCAACGAAAGCACTGATCTCTTCGACTATCTCTTCGATAGGACGAGACTTGTAGCGACCTGTAATAAGCGGAATGGCACAGTAGGCGCACATTCGGTTGCAGCCCTCTCCTATCTTGATATATTCGTAATGCGACGGAGTGGTACGGAAACGCTTTGCCTTGAGCGAATCGTCCCAGCGATGACCGAGATCAGCAAGAATCTGCTTCCAGTCGAACTTGCCATATATCCGGTCTATTTCTGGAATCTCTTCAAGCAGTTCAGTGCGATAACGCTCAGAAAGGCAGCCCATGACAAAGATCTGACCAATCTTTCGGCGTTTCTTCGCCTCGCTCAGTTCCAATATCATGTTGATGCTCTCCTCCTTGGCATCACCGATAAAGCCACAGGTATTGACAATGACTATCTCGCCCTTGACATCATCAGCATCGTGGAACATCTTGTAGCCACAAGCAGCAAGCTGCCCCATCAGACGCTCGCTATCGACGAGGTTCTTGCTACACCCCATTGTTATGAGGTCAATTCTGTTCTTTATCATTTTCCAAAGAGACTATCTACGAATGCACGGTTGTTGAAGATCTGAAGATCATCGAGCCCCTCACCAAGACCAATATAACGAACAGGAGTACGGAGCTGGTCGCTGATGCCAATCACTACGCCTCCCTTAGCTGTACCGTCGAGCTTGGTTATCGCCAAAGCAGAGACATCGGTCACAGCTGCAAACTGCTTTGCCTGCTCGAAAGCATTCTGACCGGTACTGCCATCGAGCACGAGCAGCACCTCTGGCTCGCTATCGGTCACGACCTTTGAGATGACCTTGCGTATCTTGCCCAACTCATTCATCAGTCCCACCTTATTGTGCAGACGACCTGCTGTGTCGATGATCACCACATCGGCATTCTCCTTGACAGCATGACTCACAGCGTCGAAAGCCACACTGGCTGGATCGCTGCCCATCTGCTGACGCACCACAGGCACGCCTACACGGTCACCCCAGATCTGAAGCTGGTCGATAGCAGCTGCACGGAAAGTATCGGCAGCACCAAGAATAACCTTATTGCCCGCTTTCTTGAACTGATAGGCAAGCTTACCGATAGTAGTAGTCTTGCCTACTCCATTGACACCTACCACGAGCATGACATAAGGGCGCTTCATACCCTGACGAAGGTTGAAGCCATCAAGTTCCTCGCGCTGGTTTTCAG
>JAEDEY010000184.1 GCA_016293065.1 Bacteroidales bacterium | reverse complement strand
ACGACTTTGACAGTTTGACAACTTTGACAAGTTTGACAAGTCATACTTTAATATATACAGAACCGGTTGAAGTAATCATTCCTGTCTTTTGCCAGTTCTTAAGCATCTGATATACACTGTTGCGAGTGGCCGATGAACCCTTCTCGATGATGCTCTGTTGCAGAGCCTGCTCGATGGTGAAACGAGGGGCGAGGCGCTCAAAGATTGTATCGTTCTTGCCACGGATCTTGCGTGTATTCTGCACGCTTCCGCAGTAGTCTCTCGACTCGAATGCAGACTCAATGCGGTCGCGGAAGAAGTAGAGGGCATTCTCAAGCTGATAGTCGGCAAGGATGTCGAAGACAGCGAGCATCGAAGGTGTCTGTGTCTTTACGATCATCTCTTTCCAGAGGCTTGGATTCTGCTTCAGGCGAGTCTCTGCACCCTGAAGCCCATGCTTGGCAATGAGCTGTTCGGCAACGCGACAGAGCATCAGGCAAGTCATCATGCGCATGGTGGTCGGACAGATACGGAAACGCTGACGTGCGCGGATCTTGTCGTCGTTCTTCACCGTCTCCAGTCGGATTCGCTCCAGCCATTCACAGCCCTTCTCTTCGAGCTTGCTCAACACGACATCACCCTCCATGAGAGGCAGAAGATGAGCAATCTGCCTGATGCGTTCTGCCTGTCTATCAGACATTACATGCAGATTTTCGTTGAGAGCAGAGAAGGTATTGTCGGGAGTGCGAGCCACAGCGATACGCGACTGAAAGCCATCGGTATAGCTCGTTACCACGCGATAGAGAGCATCGGGAGTTCCGCACATCACTACATTCCATTTCAGATGGTCGATATGCACATTGACGGCTTCTGCCGAACGAGCCTCACGTTCGTAGGGACTGGCATCATAGGCTTGGCGAAGCATGACAGAAAAGTCGCTCATCGAAGATTTCCATTTCTGTGCCACGGTGTCGGCTTCTGGAGTGAAGGAAAAGGCATGCTTTCCTTCTGTATTTGCCAGACGTTCGGCAAGGTTTGCCACGGTGTTGTTGAGAGTGAGACAGCGCACTGGCAGCTTCGGCTCTTCGGGCTGATCCTTCTTGTTCTTGGCTGCACGTTTCTTCGCACGCCACTCGTCCTCCTGCTGCTGATACATCTTGTCCATTGCCTTCACCTCCGAAGTCCATGCTTCCACAACTGGGTCGATACTACCCTTGCCCGAAGCAAAGTCACCAGCGATGTAAGAAATGAGATTCAGCGAACTCATCTTGCGGTGAATATCGACCTTGACACCAGTTGCAAGCATTCCGATGGCAGGACAGATGGCCGTGATGACAGGCATTGAGAGAGCAGGGCCAACTGCTTCCATCGAGTCCCTGATGCCCTGCGGCATCTTTGGAAGAGAGTCGTTGTAAAAGCTGTCATCGCTTGCAAGCAGCTCATCAATATTGTCGCTGCCTGCTGACTTATCGCCAGACAGAGCCTCGTCATTGTTCATGTCATAGCGAACAGCCTCCAAGACATCGCGAAGTCGCTTCGGCATCTGGGTGCGCTTCTCTGCCAGTGCTGAGTCGATGCACTTTATCTTCTGCTCAACGGGGAAGCCATCGTAGCAAGGGATGACTTGTGCCATCAGGTTGCGGTCGTATCCGCAGATATGGCGGAGATTGACTGCCAGCTCGAAGGTCAGGACATCGCGATTTGACTTCACAGGCTCCTTTCCCTCGTTGTACAACTCCCACCACTTCCTGATGATGCGGTCGTAGGGAATGCCCATATAGTCTTTTTCCGAAGCATCAGTCTCTACCTTACTTTCAAACTTTGAATTGCTTTCAGTCTCAGCCTTTACTTCTTTGGTCAAAGGGAGAACGATTTGTTCACCGTTTTCAGCTTCATTGTTGTCAAAGATGGCATTGTCGAGGAAGAGGAGATCTTCTGCGCTTGCAGTAGTGGCAAAGAACACGCGGGTAATGTCTTTTGCGCCCTTGTCGTATTCCACACCCAGGAGGTCGCTTGCCCAGCGAAGGTTCTCCTCGTTGCTCATTCCCAGATGGCGCTTGAAAGCAGTGTGCAAGCCTTCTCCTCGTGCGCTCTTTTCGAGAAGCAGCAGCCCCAACTCTTCCTTGTTTGCAAGAATACGCTCCACAAGAGGAGTCATCTCATCAGCAGGAATATGGTCAATGTCCATGCCCACAGAGTTTCCTACGCGAGTTGCACCCTTGAGGCTGCCATCCTCATTAGGCAGGCAAGAATAGTTGAACTGCAAGAGACTGCGCTTCAGCTTATCTACATCAGTGCCAGCCTGAGGGAAGCGAATCTTCGCCACGGTTCCGATCTGAGTGGCAGAGTTGCGCAAAGCCAGATACTCTTCTCTGGTAGAGATTGGGCGCATCATCTTGCGCCCCTTGTCCATTGTTATTAAAAATACGCTCATATTTCTGTTTTGATTTTTATGTTCCTGATTTTACGTTCTGATTTATCGTTGGAATTATCGCCTTGTATTAGCTTTCTCATAATCTGCGTAAGCACTCGATGCCTGAACAGTCTCTGCAAGCAGAATATTGCTAATCTTTGCCTTCTCATTGAGAAAGACCTTGATAGTGAGCTGGATTGCTCCATCGAATGTCTTGCTCAAGCGACCATGCGGAAGCTTCTTGATGAGGGTGCTCAGCGACTTCTTGCGAATGGTGCGAACCACATCCAGAGTTCCGTCCGAAAGCAACTGGATAGAACCATTGCCCTTGAAGGGCTTCACCATACCGAAGTCACAATCCTCTGGCTCAAAACGGAAATACTTGCCATCGTCGTAGATTCCCTGACCTGCGAGCTGAAAATGCTCTTTAGCAGCCTTGCTGCCCTTGATTGATTTGTTAGTTGTCATAAAAAGTTGAGTTTG
>JAEDEY010000183.1 GCA_016293065.1 Bacteroidales bacterium | reverse complement strand
GGAGCACAAGCACATCCGGCTGAATACCCATACCCTGCATCTCCTTGACCGAATGTTGGGTCGGCTTGGTCTTGAGTTCATCGGCAGCCTTGAGATAAGGCACATAGGTAAGATGCACGCTCACTGCCTTGTTGCCCAGTTCCCAGCGAAGCTGACGTATTGCCTCAAGGAATGGAGCACTCTCGATGTCTCCTATCGTACCGCCGATCTCGGTGATGACGAAGTCGAACTCATCGTCGTCGCGCATCATGCGGCGTTTGATCTCGTCGGTGATGTGAGGGACGACCTGAATGGTCTTGCCAAGATAGTCGCCACGGCGTTCACGGTCGATGACGGTCTTGTAGATCCTACCCGTAGTGACCGAATTGTTGCGCGTAGTGCGGATGCCAGTGAAACGCTCATAGTGGCCGAGGTCGAGGTCGGTCTCCATGCCATCGACAGTCACATAGCACTCTCCATGCTCGTATGGGTTGAGCGTGCCTGGGTCGATGTTGATATATGGGTCGAACTTCTGTATTGTGATTTTGTAGCCACGAGCCTGAAGCAACATGCCGATGCTCGAAGAAATGATGCCTTTACCGAGGGAGGAAACCACACCTCCTGTTACAAAGATATATCGTGTCATTCAAATATGATTTTTATCAATTAACAAATCCTGATTCTTTCTTGCGTCGTACCATTGGGTATAAGATAATCGGCAGAGCCTGTCGCCTCCTGGGGTCGGATATTTGCCAGAGAAATACCAGTCGCCAGGGTGATTTGGTATCGCCTTGTGGAGCCCTTCGAGACTCTGGAACACAAGTTCGATAGGTGTCCTAACCGTGGCTGGCTGCAGGAGTTCGACCATCTTGAGGTTAAGTTCTTCGGCACTGAAAGGCTCATAGATGCGACGCACGGGATTGCCTTCCGAGCAGTTGCTGCACTCATCATATACCTCATCGAGCAGCTGCTGCATACCTCGTTCCTCGATCAAAGCCACGGCAGCCTGAAAAGCAATGAACTCACCGATGCGGCTCATGTCGATGCCATAGAAATCGGGATAGCGAATCTGAGGTGCACTGCTCACTATCACTATCTTGCGCGGATGCAGGCGGTCGAGTATCTGGATGATGCTCTCGCGCAAGGTCGTGCCTCGCACTATGCTGTCGTCGATGACGACAAGGTTATCGACACCTGGCTGAACAGTGCCGAAGGTGATGTCATAGACGTGGGCAGCGAGGTTATTGCGCGATGTGCCTTCGGTGATGAAGGTGCGCAACTTGATGTCTTTCCACACGACCTTCTCCGAACGTACCAGCGAGAGTGGCTTGCCTATATCGACGCAATGCTGACGTATGCCATCCATCATGCCGTGATATGCCACCTCGGCAGTGTTAGGAATATATGAGAACACACTGTGCTCGATATCGCCATCGATACTCTTCAGAATGGCATCGCGCAACTGGAAGCCAAGCAGCTTGCGTTCGCGATGAATGTCAAAGTCGTTGCCTCGGCTGAAATAGATTCGCTCGAACGAACATGCCTGATACTTGGCAGGTTCGATGATCTGCTCGAAATTGAGATCGCCTGCCGCATTGACCATGAGGGCACGTCCAGGGGCAAGTTCACAGATGTCGGAAGCATCGACCGCGAAAGTTGTCTGAAGCACAGGACGTTCGCTTGCCACAGCCACCACCTCATCATCGACATAGTAGAAAGCCGGACGGATGCCAGCAGGATCGCGCATTGCGAAAAACTCGCCACTGCCAGTCAGTCCGCACATCACATATCCACCATCGAAATGAGGCATAGTAGTGCGCAACACATTGGCAATCTGGACATGCGAGTCGATATAGTGAGTGATAGCAAGTCCTTCGAGCCCCATCTGCTGAGCCTCGGCAAAGAGACGTTCCACCTCACGGTCAAGACGGTGACCCATAAGCTCGAGGAGGATATACGAGTCGCTGTAGATACGAGGATACTGCCCCTGGCTTGTGAGGAAGTCGAAGACCTCACTGATATTGGTCATGTTGAAGTTACCGCACAGACAGAGGTTCTTTGCCTTCCAGTTGTTGCGTCGCAAGAAAGGATGCACGTATTTCAGTCCGCCCTTGCCCGTGGTCGAATATCGCAGATGTCCCATATACATCTCACCGATGTAAGGCACAGGAGCTTCAGGCTCATCTTCGGCGGGGTGAGCTATCTGATGATAGACCGACTGGAACACCTTGGAGATGGCATCCTTGCCCTCGGCCTTCTCGCGATACATATACTCGTGTCCTGGTTTCTGGTCGAGCTTGACACAAGCCAGACCTGCACCCTCCTGACCTCGGTTATGCTGCTTCTCCATCATCAGATAGAGCTTCTCAAGGGCATAGCGGTGAGTGCCGTATTTCTTCTCGTAGTATTCGAGCGGCTTGCGCAATCTGATCATTGCAATGCCACATTCGTGTTTCAGCTGATCCATCATAGTGTCTCTCCTTCGAAAACAGTAACAGCAGGTCCCGTCATGTAGATGTGATTGTCGTAGTGCCATTCGATGTGCAGAGTGCCGCCATCCATCTCGATATCGGCGTTTCGGCCGGCATTGCCAGTGAGTGCTGCCGCCACAGCCGTGGCACAAGCACCTGTGCCGCAGGCAAGCGTGATGCCACTGCCTCTCTCCCACACCCTCATGCGCAATGTTCCGTCGGTACGTCGGGTGACAAACTCGATGTTGCATCGCTCAGGGAAAGCAGGATCGAACTCGAGCTGCTTGCCCACCACAGGCAAATCGACATCCATGACCTCGGGCACGAAGATGACGAAATGAGGATTACCCATCGACACGAATGTGCCTTCATAGCCTTGTACATTGAAAAGATTGTTCCTGACCGCCACGGTATTGGCAATCAGGAATTGAGAA
>JAEDEY010000182.1 GCA_016293065.1 Bacteroidales bacterium | reverse complement strand
CGAAAGCGCAATGAGCCATAGCCTTGGCATTGTCGAAGGTGCTTATGCTTCCGAAGTTATGCCAGAATCCGAGCGAAAGCACCGACATCATCACACCACTTCTTCCACATCGCCTATATTGCATCCCACCGTCATAACGCTCCGAATCTGGCAGATAAATTGGTTCAATCATAATAATATCCTTTTATTTGTTATTCTTACCAGCCTACATTCAAGTCGCTTGGCTCATCTGCATCAACATAAATACGACGGCTGTAGTTGTAGCCATATAGCTCATAAATCTTTATCAGGCGTGGAAGTCTCTCATTCTTGAACTTCTCATAGTCCTTTGCCTCCGGAAGCGACCACTGCACTTCGGAAAGAGCAGCACCACGAGGCAGCATCATATACTGCACATGTGAGAAGGTAGGTATATATTCTGTCCAGACATTGCACTGCACACCCCATATATAGCTCTGCTCTTCTGGAGTCAGATTTGCAGGAAGAGGCTCATAGTCATAGACATGCTTTATCGGCAAGAAGCCACCGATGGCAAACGGTTCGTTGTCACGGTCTTTCGACTGATAGTAGTCGAAATAACAGTAAGTATTTGGTGTCATTATGACGCGATGCTTGAGACGTGCTGCCTCAATTCCTCCCGACTCACCACGCCACGACATCACAGTTGCATTCTCGCTCACTCCTCCCTCAAGGATTTCATCCCAACCGATGGCATTGCGTCCATGCTTGGTCAGATACTCGTCAACATGTTTGGTGAAATATGCCTGTAGCTTCTGTTCGGCTGTAAAGCGATCATCCTTCTTGAGACCCAGTGCCTTGATTTTTGACTGGCATTTAGGACACTTCTCCCATTCAGTCTTTGGACATTCATCGCCTCCGATATGTATATCTTTCGATGGGAAAACATCCATCACTTCATCGAGCACTTTATCTACAAAGTCATAGACCTTTTCGTTTCCTGCACAAAGCAACTCCTCGCTCACACCCCATATCGTGCGCACTTCGTATGGACCGCCTGTACATCCAAGTTCAGGATAGGCAGTCACGGCTGCTACCATGTGGCCTGGCATATCTATCTCAGGGATAACTGTTATATATCGGTCGGCAGCATACTTCACAATCTCTCGGCATTCATCTTGTGTGTAGAAACCTCCATACTGAATCGAATCATTGCTGTTCCAGTCTTTGCGTATCATTGTACCGTTACGCACCGAACCAATCTCGGTTAGCTTTGGAAACTGTTTTATTTCCATACGCCAACCCTGATCTTCGGTGAGATGCCAATGAAACTTGTTCATGTTGTGCAGCACCAGCATGTCGATGTAAGTCTTGACACTATCGACCGAAAAGAAATGTCGGCACACGTCCAAATGGGCTCCACGATAGGCAAAACGAGGAGCATCGGTAATGACTCCAGCAGGAAATCCCACTACAGCTCCCATCTCTACAGGGACAGCCTTTCGTATGGTTTGTATGCCATAAAAAATACCCGCAGGCGAAGTGGCTTCAACCAGCACACGATCAGCATCTACAGTGATGGTATATCCCTCTGATGCTTGGCCCTCGACAAGCTTGAGCACTATACCTTCAGATGCAACACCTGGCTCTACCCTAAGAGTATAGCCAAGCTGGTCGGTGAGATATGTCTGGAGGAACTGAGCATTACGCGCCATATCTTCATTGCCCGATGTGTAGCTAATTAGCGTACCAGAATGAAGCACAAACTGATTGTCGCTATTTGAAAGCGTGATGCTCTGTGGCATAGGTATAACCTCATAATTTGCCTGGGCAGTCGGTGCCGGTGTGCATTGTGCAAACAATAAACCGATTGTCATTGCCAATGCAATAGATTTAAGATTGTTGTTCATAATCATAATGTTTTACTATATTTGCAAAAATAGATCATTTCTGTTAAATAACAATGAATAATAAGACAAATCAGCTATTTATCTGCTATTAACATAAAATACACGCCGAAGCCTATCGACATGGCAGTACCTGTGATCAGGATGGTGAAGAGGAGGTATAAGCAGAAAAAGATGGTGCTGACGATGTAGTCAATGGCTTTCATCTGGAACATCTGCCATACGCTGACCAGAAACAGAGGAATGACGACGACGTAACCAATGGCTGACACCAACGCCATACTGTCTGAAGTGATGAACGGCATCGACAGGAGGTTGACCACAAGATTCTGGCAACTGATGAAGGCAATGACTATGGTTGACTCATAGATGTTGATGGGGTTGTCGCGATATTGCCCCTTCTTGCGGTATGCGAGCCAGAATGGCAAGGTAAGCATCGGGATTATCAGGATGCTGAACATACCAAGGTGGTCGTAGATCAGATTCAGCAGTTCTGGTGTATATTGATTGCTGTCATATTGCTGAATTTCAGTCCCAAGGCTTTTGTTGATGTCTTCTCCTATCACATTGCTATACTCAATCGATGCCTCACGTACACTGTCCTGCATCACATATTGGTCGAGAATGAGGAACACGGCAGCAAGTACGAAGATTAGACTGAACGGATTGCTGTAGTTCTTGCGTCGGCCTCGCAGATAGTCGGCAATGAGATAGCCTGGACGATATAAGAGATCGATGATGGTGCGAGGCATGTTGGCATTGACCGATGTGATATTGGTGACGATATGGTCGAGAATGCTTCGGGCAGTGACACGCTTCACACGCCAATACTGCCCACAGTGAGGACAGAAAGCGCCCTCGAAGTCGGCTCCGCAGTTCAGGCAATGCTGCTTGCCTTCGGGTTCAATGATCTTCTTCTCTGTGAAGATGCCTTTTTGGATTTTCTCGCGGAGGGTCATGCGTGTTAAATATCAAAAGTCAATGTCAATCACTTGCCCTGGAGTCGTCTCGTAGGTCTTGTCGAAGGCATAGC
>JAEDEY010000181.1 GCA_016293065.1 Bacteroidales bacterium | reverse complement strand
TCAACGTCCTGTGGCTCTGAGTTGCCACCGTTGCCTGGGTTTTGAGGACCGCCCTGTGCACCAGGCTGTCCGTACATATTCTGTGCTGCCTGTCCCATCATCTGGTTGAGTTCGGCTGTTGCAGCATCGATGCCTGCGATATCCTTGTTGTCTTTGGCAGTCTTGAGGCGAGCAACGACATCTTCGATCTTCTGCTTCATGTCGGCAGGAATCTTGTCGCCATTCTCCTTGAGCTGCTTCTCAACCTGGAAGATCATTGAGTCGGCGTTGTTGATCTTGTCAACCTTCTCGCGCTCAGCCTTGTCGGCAGCCTCGTTGGCAGCAGCTTCAGCCTTCATGCGCTCGATTTCTTCCTTCGACAGACCGCTTGAAGCCTCGATGCGGATGCTCTGCTCCTTGCCAGTACCTTTGTCCTTGGCAGAAACATTGAGGATACCGTTGGCATCGATGTCGAATGTAACCTCGATCTGAGGAACGCCACGTGGAGCCATTGGGATGCCATCGAGGTTGAAGATGCCGATGGTCTTGTTGTCCTTGGCAAACTGACGCTCACCCTGGAGTACGTGGATCTGAACTGATGGCTGGTTGTCGGCTGCAGTCGAGAATACCTCACTCTTCTTGGTTGGGATGGTAGTGTTGGCATCGATGAGCTTGGTCATTACACCGCCGAGTGTCTCGATACCGAGTGAAAGAGGAGTGACATCGAGCAAGAGGATGTCTTTGCCTCCACCTACCTGACTGTCGCCTGCAAGGATGGCACCCTGTACAGCTGCACCTACTGCTACTACCTCGTCAGGGTTAACGCCCTTAGAAGGAGCTTTGCCGAAGAACTGCTCTACTTCGCGTTGAACGGCAGGAATACGGCTTGAACCACCTACGAGGATGACCTGATCGATCTGTGAGGTGCTAATCTTGGCGTTGGCAAGCGCGCGACGGCATGGCTCGATGCAAGCCTTGATGAGGTCGTCACAGATCTGCTCGAACTTGGCACGGCTGAGGCTCTTTACGAGGTGCTTTGGCACACCGCCTACGGCTGTGATATATGGCAGGTTGATCTCGGCAGTAGTAGAAGAAGAGAGTTCGATCTTTGCCTTCTCAGCTGCCTCCTTGAGACGCTGGAGAGCCATTGGGTCTTTCTTGAGATCTACGCCCTCCTCGCTCTGGAACTCAGAAGCAAGCCAGTCGATGATCTTGTTGTCGAAGTCGTCACCTCCGAGGTGAGTGTTACCATCGGTAGAGAGAACCTCAAATACACCGTCGGCAAGGTCGAGGATTGATATATCGAATGTACCACCACCAAGGTCGAATACTGCGATCTTCTCTTCCTTGTCGAGGTTGCCAAGACCGTAAGCAAGAGCTGCTGCAGTTGGCTCGTTGACGATACGCTTTACTTCGAGACCTGCAATCTGTCCGGCTTCCTTAGTTGCCTGACGCTGAGCATCGTTGAAGTAAGCAGGTACTGTGATAACAGCCTCGGTGACTGTTGTTCCGAGATAGTCTTCAGCGGTCTTCTTCATCTTCTGGAGAATCATTGCGCTGATCTCCTGTGGAGTATATTGACGGCCGTCAATCTCGACACGTGGCTGGTTGTTGTTACCTACAACCTTGTAAGGTACACGAGTAACCTCGCTGGCGCTCTGCTGCATGTCACAGCCCATGAAACGCTTGATGGAATAGACTGTGCGTGTTGGGTTTGTCACAGCCTGACGCTTAGCAGGCTCACCAACCTTACGCTCGCCACCATCGACGAAACCAACGATTGAAGGTGTTGTGTTGCGACCTTCAGAATTTGCAATGACTGTCGGAGTGTTACCCTCCATTACGGCTACACAAGAGTTTGTGGTGCCAAGGTCAATACCAATAATTTTTCCCATAATTGTATAAATTTATTTGTTAATATTCTTGTTTGTCTGCGGTTGTGCCGCGTTGTCTCCTCGCTTTGGCTCTGATTTGCCTAAAGCGTTTGCCCTATTGTTTGCAAAAGCTGTGCCAGAAATGGCATTGCCAAAAAAATCATTGCAAGAATGTCAAAATGTCATACTTTATTTGTTTATTTCGACATAAGTTCATATCTTTGCAACATTGATTATCGTTATACATTATTATATATTATGAAAATTCGTGTAGGTTTTGGATATGATGTTCACCGTCTTGTGGAAGGACGTGAATTGTGGTTGGGTGGTATAAAGCTCGAGCATACAATGGGATTGTTGGGACACAGTGATGCTGATGTGCTGATCCATGCGCTGTGTGATGCGTTGCTCGGTGCAGCTAACATGCGCGACATTGGCTATCATTTTCCCGACACAAGTGCCGACTTCAAAGGCATTGACAGCAAGATACTTTTGCGCCAGACTATGGAACTGATACGTTCGAAAGGCTATGAGTTTGGCAATGCCGACATAACGGTGGCTGCCGAACGTCCGAAGCTCAATCCTCATATCGAAACAATGAAAGCATGTCTCTCCGAGGTCATGAGCGTCCCGGCTGACGATATCTCAATCAAGGCAACAACGACCGAGAAACTTGGCTTTACGGGCCGACAGGAGGGCATCGCTGCCTATGCTACGGTGCTGATTGAACAGAAATAATTTGTCTCATTTTGTAAAACAGGACTGTTAAAGTGCTGTTTTATTGCATGAATACATTGCCTTAATGTTTGTTTTGAAACAATTTTTTTGAAAATTCTTAGTATTTTTTCTAAATTTGCCATAAAATTTGTACAAATAATAAATTTATGAAAAGAATTGTTTTAGGTATTGTCGTTTTGTTTCTCTTGATTATGCCATGTGCGGGTTTTGCGCAGAGCACAATGACAGATCAGCAGGTGCTTGATTATGCCAAGAAAGCTATGGCCTCGGGCAAGAAACAGAGTGACATTGTGAAGGAATTGGCGTTGAA
>JAEDEY010000053.1 GCA_016293065.1 Bacteroidales bacterium | reverse complement strand
CGCATAGGATTTTCCAAGAAATCCTTATATGCGAGACGGATGCCGTCTTCGAGTTCGGTCTTATAGGTCCATCCGAGTTTGGCGGCTTTGCTCACATCGAGCAGCTTGCGAGGCGTGCCGTTAGGACGTGTAGTGTCCCACTTTATCTCTCCCTCGTAACCGACAACCTTGGCTACCAGTTCGGTGAGAGCCTTGATGGTGAGTTCCTTGCCAGTACCTGCATTGACAGTCTCATTGCCCGAATAGTTGTTCATGAGGAAGACACAGAGGTTGGCGAGGTCATCGACATAGAGGAACTCGCGCAATGGAGAGCCGTCGCCCCAACAAGTCACCTCCTTCAATCCTGCTTCCTTTGCCTCGTGGAAACGGCGGATGAGAGCAGGCAAAACATGCGAATGCTCAGGGTGATAGTTATCGTTTGGGCCATAAAGGTTGGTAGGCATCACCGAGATATAGTCGGTGCCATACTGCTTGTTGAGATACTCGCAATACTTCAGACCCGAGATCTTGGCAAGGGCGTATGCCTCGTTGGTCTTCTCCAATTCTGATGTCAGCAAGCACGACTCTGGCATAGGCTGTGGAGCCATTCGGGGATAGATACACGACGAGCCAAGGAATTCGAGCTTCTTGCAGCCATTCTTCCAGGCAGAATGGATCACATTCATCTCCAGAATCATGTTGTCATACATGAAGTCGGCAAGAGCGGTCTGATTGGCAATTATGCCACCCACCTTGGCTGCTGCCAAAAACACATACTCAGGCTTCTCCTGTGCAAAGAAAGCCTCTACCTGATCCTGACGTGTGAGGTCAAGTTCTTTATGAGTTCGGGTTATGATGTTGTTGTAGCCCTGACGCTGGAGTTCGCGCACGATGGCACTTCCCACCATTCCGCGATGACCAGCTACATAGATTTTACTATCTTTTTCCATTTATTAAAAAATTAGGCTTATTTTACAATTCCAGGATAATCACTTTGCACTTGCTTATAGCTTTCAAGATTGCCTATGTCGTAACGCTGGCCTGGCATCTCCATGGCATGAACCGTTGTAATGCGACATAGCCAAGCGATGAAGCTTCCTGGCGCATCGGTTCCACATCCATTGGCAATGGCAGCAGGGATACGAGCGGCATCTTCGGCTGTGTAGTAGTAGAATGGAGGACAGCACCAATGACTCTTTGGTTCAGCTGGCTTCTCTTCCATATTCACAATGCGGTCGGTTTCATCAATTTCGAGCACGCCACACTTGTGCAACTTGGCTTCTGAAGGCTCAAAATAGCGCATCACGCACGATGTGCCTTTATCGTTGGCATAACGCACAAAACGCTGAAGACTGAAATCCAATACATTATCACCAGCAATGACAAGAAAATCTCCAGTGAGGTTCAGTTCGTCAATGGCATATTTAATATCGCACACGGCTCCTAATCGGGTCTCGTTGGTCGAAGTTCCATCGTCAACCACAGTCACTTTCTGAGACTTGGCAGCAGCCCACTCCTGAAAATGCTTGGCGAACTTATGATTGCTGATTACAACATATTCGTCAACAAGACCAGCACCATCGATGTCATCGACCAGCCAATCGAGGATAGTCTTGTCGCCCACCTTGAGTAGCGGCTTCGGGAAATTCTCGGTCAAAGGATAAAGACGGGTAGCATAACCCGCAGCAAGAATCAAACACTTCATATCTATTTCTGATAATAGTCAATACACAATCTCATTGAATGCCATCGGCACTCTTGCATATCACAAACTGATATTTGCCTCGGAGGGCAGGGAACTCACGCAGATACTCGTCGGCTATCTTGCGCTCTATCGACTCGCGATATGAAGGATCGATGAGTGCCATGCAACAGCCCTTGAAGCCCGCGCCCGAGAATCGTCCGCCATAGATGCCTTCGGTGCGAGTCATGATGTCGTACAATGCCTTCAATTCCGGCGAACCTGTCTCGTAGTTGTAAATGCTCGAATGTCCGCTCTCGAAGCTCAATCTGCCAAAGGTCTCAATATCGCCTCTGCGCCAAGCCTCAGCTCCCAAATGCACACGTTCGAACTCAGTGTACCAATGCTCTGCTCGACGAGCCCAAGTGTCGGGCAGGCGATCTTTGTATCGACGGAACACTTCGACAGGAACCTCTCGCAGATGTGTCTCCTGGAACTTGCCATATTCCATGCCAGCAAAGGCTTTCAGAGCATAAGCCGCACTACGGCATTCATCGACACGCATATTAAACTTACTGCCTGCCAATGTTCGTTCCACTCCGCTGAATATCACAGCTATATCGTAAGGCTTCATATTAGGAGAAGTCGGTATCAGCTCGTATTGGTCGTCAAGAGTGTCAAGATAAAGCAGATGATCCTTGCGCGAGAAGATTTCGCAACTCTGGTCGAGTTTGCCACAGCTCACGCCCACATATCGGTTCTCCACGGCTACTGCAATCTCGATCATCTCCTTGTCGGTCAGCTTGATATTATTGACCTTACAGAGCGCGCACAGAAACACCAAGGTCACGGCTGCCGACGATGACAAGCCGCCAATTGGCAATGTGCCTTCAATCACACCGCACAATCCCACATGCAGCACACGTCGCTGACCTAATTCAATGGTGGCTCCTCGCAAATAATCTGCCCAATCGTTCTGCTTCTGCTCTGGAACGCTGGCTATATGCCATTGGGCGCGTTTCTCAAACTGCAACGAACAGAGTTCGACAACACCATTCTGTTTCGGCTTATAAGCAAGATGAATACCCTTGTCGATGGCTAAGCCTGTAATCTTGCCATGCTGATGGTCACTGTGAGCCCCTATCGGACACACACGATAAGGACAGAAAGCAACTGCCTCTGGATCCTTCTTATACAACTCGTTGAATTTCTGAATACAAGTTAATGCCATAGATTAAATGTTTTCACGTTTATGCGCATAATGACATCAATAACAGACTTGATGTGCCTATTTTGGTACTACAAAATTACTATTTTATACCGAAATGCTCAAATTTTCTGCATTATTTTTGCATTTCCTTCACGTTTTTCGGCATTATGCCTAAAACTTTGCAGTATTATATATAAAACATCAAGTTCTTTTTAAGGTAATGTCTCGAAAATTATGTCGTCGGCTTCTGTAAGAAGAGAATCGGTTACCAAGACCCATGGAGCATGAAAGGTGTAGGCTGGAACAAAGGTTGTGAGCTTTATGGGATTGCCCGAAAAATTAGGGTCGCGAAGTATGGTGACAATGCTGTCGGCATCAAACGACATCGTGTCTGGAAGCTGTAGATTCCAGACGAACTGACGCCTTTCAACTTCCTCAACGACCGACTTCTTTGCCGACATACCGACACAGACGGTTGCATTTGCAACAAGCCCCATACCTTCGGGCGAAGAGACGATGCTGCCAGTCTCGGCACTGGCATAGACCTTGCCACCATTGAGGATTACCTGTCCTGCTGATGTGCTAAATGCATGACGCGATGCTGCGATGGTCCATGTGCCATCGGCTATCTTGATATTGCCTTGTTTGGCTTGTATGCCATCGGCTGTACGACTCGTGAGATTCACAGCAACAGGATAGCTGCAAGTGATGCCACGGCTCACGCTGATGGCCGAAGCATCATCGGCAACGACATTGAGAGCCCCCTCGCCATCGATGATGAGCGAACCTCCAAACGACAGACTGCCATAGACCTTGCTGAGGGTCTTGGCTGGCAGGACCAGATAACAGTCGCTTGTACCAACGCTCTGGATAGCAGGACCATCTTCGCTACTGAGCACGAGGTCTTTGAGATAAAGGGCGTAAGGCTGACTGCTGTTGATACTGATATTGCCATGAGAAACCAAGACGCTATCATTGACGGCATAGCCATATGCAAAGACCACAAGGCTGTCAAGACTGCTGGTCAACGTAACATGCGAATCGTCGATGATGCTTTCCACAAGATCGGCACATGGTCCCCAGACACGAGCTTCGCCATTGCGAAACTCGACATAGACGAGCTGCCTAAACTTGGTTACAAGCGAGTTGTAGGGCGCAAATGCCTGTCCGACAACGATGGTATCGTACTTGTCGCACGAAACCACGTTGATGCCGATAATGAGCGATACAAGAAATATGATATATCTCAATTTTTTCATCTTTTATTGCTTTTTTGACTCGCAAATGTAATGACTTTCTTATAAGTAACCAAGCTTATCTCAATTTTTGAGAATCATTTCTTGCTGATACTGCAATTCTTGCATCGTGTCAGCTCGCCTCGGAAACGTTTCTCGACGAGATGCTTCAGTCGGTCGCGAAGTGGCTCGATACGGATGTTGTCGATAACATCACCCATGAAGGCAAACATCAGAAGCATACGAGCTTCGTCTTCGGGGATGCCTCGTGTGCGCATATAGAAGAGAGCATTCTGGTCGAGCTGACCTACTGTGGCTCCATGCGAGCACTTTACATCGTCGGCATAGATCTCGAGCTCAGGACGCGCAATCATGCGAGCCTTGTCGGTGAGACAGAGGTTACGGTCGGTCTGATGAGCATCAGTCTTGACTGCTCCATCACGCACGAGGATTCGTCCGATGAAACTTGCCTTGGCTTCCCCATCGAGCACGTACTTGAAAAGCTCGTTGCTGTTGCAATGAGGGCGCTTATGGTCGATGAACGTGATGTTATCGACTTCCTGTTTGTTGTCGGCAATCACCATTCCGAAGAGGTTGGTGTCGATATGTTCGCCGTCGAGATCGACATAGACACGGTTGCGGGTCTTACCAGCAGTGAGCACAAACTCGCCGACGGCGGCATTGCTTCCCTCCTCCTGATGCATATAGACGTTGCTCAGACGCACCACATTCTCCTTGTGCTCCTCGAGGCAATACATGTCAAAGGTGGCACCCTTGCCTACAAAGATTTCTGTGACCTGTAGGTCAAGTAACTTGACATCGGCAAGGTCGGAATCGTGTTCGCACACCAAAAGACTCGCCTTCGATCCATCACCAATGATTATCAGCAGTCGCTGGCAAGCCATGAAGTCATCGACACTGCGCAAGAGGCTGATGAGCTGAATAGGCTTTTCGACCTCAACACCAGCAGGTACATACAGCACGAAGCCGTCCTGAGCAAGCATAGTATTGAGCGCTGACTCACCCAACATGCGCAAATCGGCATTCGACTTGCTCTCTGGGGTGATAGGGTCGCTGCCTGCCAGTTTATTGTAGTAGCGGGCAATCTGCTCTGGATACTGCTCGGCGAAAACTCTTAGACTGCCAACAAAAAATGGCTGCGAAGGCGCAGAAAGATGAAGATGAGAAGACGAGACATCGATATACTGCTCATTGACCAGAAAATGCAGATTGGTGCTCAGTTCTGGCACACCACAGGTAAAGAGATCATCCTTGCGGGTAGGCACTTCATGGCGAGCCAAATTGAGCGAGTAATCATAGGACAAGAGCTCCTCTGGGTCGGTAGCAGAGAAATCTTTCGACTTCTTCAGACCGACACGACGCAAGACAGCACATGCCTCGTCACGCAAAGCATTGAGCGAAGACGCGCTGTTGGCATTGATGAGCTCTCGCTGAGACTCGTATAGTTCAATATATTGATTAGCGGAATTCTCCATCGACAATAGTCTTTTTATTTATTCTCCAAGTTCCTGCTTGATCCAATCGAATCCCTCTGCAAAGATGCGGTCAGCAAGCTCTGGTCCGCCATCCTTCACGATACGACCCTTATAGACAATATGCACAAACTGTGGCTTTACATAATCGAGAAGCTTCTGATAGTGGGTGATGACAATCGAGGCATTGTCGGCCGACTTGAGTCGGTTGACACCATCGCTCACCACGCGGAGGGCATCGACATCAAGACCTGAATCGGTCTCATCGAGAATGCTGAGGCGTGGCTCAAGCATTGCCATCTGGAAGATCTCGTTGCGCTTCTTCTCTCCGCCCGAGAAACCCTCGTTGACCGAACGGTTGGCAAGCTTGTTATCAAGCTGGACAACAGCACGCTTCTCGCGCATCATCTTGAGGAACTCGGTTGCAGTAAGTGCAGGTTTGCCCTGATACTCTCGATGGGCATTGACTGCCGTACGCATGAAATTTACCATCGAGACACCAGGAATCTCGACCGGATACTGGAACGAGAGGAAGATGCCTTCCCATGCACGCTGCTCAGGCGACATGGCAAGAAGGTCTTTGCCATTATATGTGATGCTACCTTCGGTCACGGTGTATTGAGGATTGCCTGTGAGGATGGCCGAAAGCGTTGACTTTCCTGCACCATTAGGACCCATCACGGCATGAATCTCGCCAGGATTGATGGTGAGATTGATGCCTCGCAAAATCTCTTTACCGCCTACGGTAGCGTGTAGATTCTTGATTTCTAATAAACTCATATTATCCTACTGAATTTTCAATACTTATACTAAGAAGCTTCTGTGCTTCGACAGCGAACTCCATAGGGAGCTTCTGAACCACCTCACGGGCATAACCGCCCACGATGAGACTCACAGCATCTTCTTCCTTGATGCCTCGCTGCTGACAATAGAAGAGCTGATCCTCGTTGATCTTGGATGTGGTGGCTTCGTGCTCAACCACAGCCGTCGGATTCTGAATGTCCATCACTGGGAAGGTGTGGGCTCCACATGTGTCGCTGAGCAGAAGACTGTCACACTGGGTGAAGTTGCGGACTCCATCAGCTCCAGGGAGCACCTTGACCAGACCACGATAACTGTTCTGGCTATGACCTGCCGAAATACCCTTTGAGATGATGCGCGAACGAGTGTTCTTGCCGATATGGATCATCTTGGTACCAGTGTCGGCTTCCTGATAGTTGTTGGTTACTGCCACACTGTAGAACTCACCGTTGGAATTGTCTCCCTTCAGGACGCAGCTCGGATACTTCCATGTGATGGCAGAGCCTGTCTCGACCTGGGTCCAGCTGATCTTCGAGAAATCACCGGCACAGAGAGCTCGCTTGGTCACAAGGTTATAGACACCTCCCTTGCCGTTCTTGTCGCCTGGATACCAGTTCTGGACAGTCGAATATTTGACTTCTGCACGGTCGTGGACATAGATCTCGACCACAGCAGCATGCAGCTGATTCTCGTCGCGCATCGGAGCCGTACAGCCTTCGAGATATGACACATACGAGTCATCGTCGGCAATGATGAGCGTACGCTCAAACTGTCCTGTTCCGCTTGAGTTGATGCGGAAATAGCTGGCAAGCTCCATCGGACAACGGACTCCCTTTGGGATATAGACAAACGAACCATCGCTGAATACGGCACTGTTGAGCGCAGAATAATAATTGTCGCGAACTGGTACGACCTTGCCCAGATACTTGCGCACAAGATCAGGATATTCCTTGACAGCCTCGCCAAACGAGCAGAAGATGATGCCGAGTTCGGCAAGCTTGTCTCGATAGGTGGTCTTCTGGCTCTCAGAATCGACAATGGCATCGACCGCCATGTTGCTATCAGAAGAGATGCCAAGCAGGGTGTCTCGCTCGTGGAGAGGGATGCCGAGTTTATCGAAAGTCTTCAGGATCTCTGGATCGACCTCGTCTTTCGACTGTACCTTCTTCTTTGGAGCCGCATAGAACGAAATCTTGTCGTAATCGACAGGATCGACATGAACATGTCCCCATGTCGGAGCTTCCTGAGAAAGCCAATAGCGATAGGCATCGAGGCGGAACTGCAACATCCATTCAGGCTCACCTTTCTTCTGCGAAATCAGGCGAACCACATCTTCGTTGAGTCCCGTCGGGATGATTTCTGTATCAATATCGGTCGTGAAGCCATACTTATATTCGCTTGAAGCGATTTCTTGTAATACGTCTTCCGATTTAGTTTCTTTCTTCATTTATTTAATAAGCCCCGCAGTTTTAGGGTGCGGAGCTAAATGTATGTTATTGAGATAATTTACTTTTTCAACAACTCAAGTGCAGGATGCAGGATATGTTCGTAACACCAAGGCATAATGACATCGACCACCGAATGAAGCTTTGGAACTACGCTACTTCCCTCAAGATAATCCTTCAGATTAAATAGATCTACCTGAGCACAGATGATCTCGAGCACCGAAACGAGCAATGCAAGCAACAAGCTGTACTTAATGGCCGCAAACACAAAGCCTGCGAGTCTATTTATCCATCCAAGTGAGGCTGCACTCATGAGTTTCGACAGCAAGACTGCTATCTGATTCATGATCAGCATAGTCACGACAAACACAAGGAGCCATACAATAATTGCTGCAAAAGTCTCATTGCTTATCCATCGCCCAAAATAGGGAATAGTATATGGGGAAACATAATTGGCCACTATTGCTGCTACAAGGAGCCCGATTGTCCCGACAACCTCTTTGAAGAAGCCTCGGAACAATCCTACTATTGCACCAACAATAATTATTGCGATAATTACTTGGTCAAGAATATTCATATATTTCCTTATCGGTTGGACAAAAATTAGAGATTACGCTTTACCTCTACCTCGGTAAATGCCTCGATCTGGTCGCCTTCCTGAATATCGTCATAGTTGGCAATCGAGATACCGCATTCGAAGTTCTTGCTTACTTCCTTGACATCGTCTTTGAAGCGCTTCAAGCCACTGAGCTCACCCGTAAAGATGACGATACCCTCGCGGATGACACGCACCTTGTCGGTACGGTGAATCTTTCCGTCGCGGACGATACATCCAGCAACAGCTCCAACCTTCGAGATCTTGAAGACACTCATGACCTCGGCAGTACCGCAATACTCCTCCTTTGTCACAGGCTTGAGCATACCCTCCATCGCCTCCTTTACCTCTTCGATAGCATCGTAAATGATCGAGTATGTGCGGATATCGACACCATCCTGATCGGCAAGGCGACGAGCGCCTGAAGACGGACGGACATTGAAGCCGATAATGATTGCCTTAGAGGTAGTGGCCAAGAGGACATCCGACTCTGAGATCTGACCCACAGCCTTATGGATGACATTGACCTGGATATTCTCGGTCGAAAGTTTGATGAGCGAGTCGGTAAGTGCCTCGACTGAACCATCGACGTCTCCCTTGACAATGAGGTTGAGCTCCTGGAAGTCGCCAAGCTTGAGACGACGTCCGATCTCGTCAAGTGTAAGGGTCTTTTGTGTGCGCAACGACTGCTCACGGTGGAGACGGTCTCGCTTGACAGCAATCTCTCGAGCCTCCTGTTCTGTATCAAGAACTCGGAACTGATCACCTGCTGTTGGGGCTCCGTCGAGGCCAAGAATCTGAACAGGAACCGAAGGACCTGCCTCCTTGACCTTCTGACCACGCTCGTTGAAGAGAGCCTTGACACGGCCATAGTGCATACCTGCAAGCACGACATCGCCGACATGGAGCGTACCAGACTGCACTAGCACTGTTGCCACATAGCCACGACCCTTGTCGAGAGTAGATTCGACAACCGAACCCGAAGCCTGCCTGTTAGGATTGGCCTTCAAGTCTAGCATCTCTGCCTCGAGAAGCACCTTCTCAAGGAGCAAATCGACATTCAGTCCATCGCGAGCCGAGATATCCTGACTCTGGTACTTTCCGCCCCACTCCTCTATGAGATAGTTCATTGCAGCAAGCTGCTCCTTGACTTTGTTAGGATTGGCTGTAGGCTTATCGATCTTGTTGATTGCAAATACGATAGGCACACCTGCTGCGGCGGCATGGTTGATGGCCTCCTTGGTCTGTGGCATGATGCCATCGTCGGCAGCAATGATGATGATAGCGATATCGGTCATCTTGGCACCACGGGCACGCATGGCGGTGAAGGCTTCGTGACCTGGAGTATCAAGGAAGGTCACCTTGCGACCGTCTTCGAGGGTTACGTGATATGCACCGATGTGCTGTGTGATACCACCAGCCTCACCAGCAACGACATTAGCACTGCGGATATAGTCGAGCAACTTAGTCTTACCATGATCGACATGACCCATCACTGTGATGATAGGCGGACGGCTCACGAGCTCTTCCTCATTGTCTTCCTGGTCTGCAAGTTCCTGCTCCACCTCATCGCTGACATATTCGGTTTCAAACCCGAACTCTTCAGCTACAAGGTTGATAGTCTCAGCATCGAGACGCTGGTTGATCGACACCATCATACCGATGCTCATGCAAGTCTGTATGACCTGAACGACACTAACATTCATCATTGTAGCAAGGTCGTTGGCTGTCACAAACTCAGTGAGTTTCAGAATCTTGCTTTCTGCTGCTTCTGCCTCTTCGAGTTCGGCAGCACGCTCTGCTGCAGCATTTCGCTTATCCTTACGGTACTTGACACTCTTCTTGTCAGGTTTGTTGGTCAGACGTGCTAAGGTTTCTTTTACCTGCTTCTGCACATCCTCCTCGCTTATCTCCTGCTTGAAGTTGTTGTTTCCCTTCTTGTTGTGCTTGTTCTTCTCACGACCTTCGCGACCTTCACGAGCCTCCTCTCGGCGGTCATTGCGCGATTTCTTGTCGCGGCGATCATCGTTCTTTGAATTGCGTCCGCTGGCTTTTGATATCTCTTCATTGATATCTACCTTCTGGGCACCACGCTGATGACGATTGCCGCCTCCCGACTTCTGCTCACGCTCTTTGCGACGCTCCTCTTTTGACTTCTTCTTAGGACGAGTGCTTTGATTCAGCGATTCGAGGTCGATTGTGCCGACTACGTTTATTGTTGGAGAAGACTGAGGTTTTAAGCGGAAAATCTCACCATTGCGAGCCTCTTCTGGAAGAGGGTCTTCATTGAAGCGCTCTTTCGAACGCTCGCCCATAGCCGTCTGATTTGGCTTTTTTACCTCAGGCTGCTGAACCTTTGGCTGTGGCTTTGCCTCCTCGGCAGGCTTCTGCTTTGGCATCTCAGGCTTCTTTGGCTCTGATTTTTTTTCCTCAGGCTGCTGCTCCACTTTTGGCTGTGGCTTTGCCTCCTCGGCAGGCTTCTGCTTTGGCATCTCAGGCTTCTTTGGCTCTGGCTGCGGAGCTGGTTTTGTATTTAGATCAACCATACCTACTACCTTAAGCTTAACCTCGCTCTTTTCTTCGCTCTGGGTATGAACCGGAGTTGGCTTTATTGGCTGAACCTTTGATTCTTCCTTGATTTTCTCACGAGTCTGCTGACGCTCCTGACGCTCACGTTCAGATTCCTGTTTTACAGATTTATCTTTGTTGAACTCTTTGCTCAGCAGAGAATATTGTTCGTCGGAGACGTTGAAGTTTGGTCCGCTCTCGACAACGACACCCGTACGTTTCTCGATAAACTCGATTAGCGTTTGGACGCCTACATTGAAGTCTTTTGCTATTTTTCCTAATCTCATAAGCTATTGATTTTAATATTACTCTGCTGGCTCTTCTTCGTCTTCTGAGCCTTCAAATTCTTTCTGAAGTATTGAAACAACCTCTTCTACTGTCTCGTCCTCAAGGTCTGCCTGGTCGGCAACCATCTTTGGATCGGCATCAAGAACCGACTTGGCTGTGGCAAGGCCTATGCCCTTGAGAGCCTGAATAATCCACGGCTCAATGACATCCGAGAAGTCGTCGAGGAAGATATCGTTGCCTGCACCTTCGCGATATACGTCAATCTGATAACCTGTGAGCAAGCATGCAAGCTTGATGTTGGCTCCATTCTTGCCAATGGCAAGACTCACTTCCTCAGGACGCATATATACATCAGCTGTCTTGGTGTCCTCGTGAACATATATCTGCGAGATGCTTGCAGGACTGAGAGCACGCTGGATGAAGAGCGATGGATTGCTGGTGTATGGGATGACATCAAGATTCTCGCCACGGAGCTCTCGCACAATGCCATGGATTCGACCTCCCTTGACACCAACACATGCACCTACTGGATCGATACGGTCATCGCTTGTCTCGACAGCAACCTTGGCTCTTTCTCCTGGAAGTCGTACGATCTTGACGATGCGGATAGTACCGTCTGCCACCTCTGGAATCTCCTGCTCCAACAGTCGCTGAAGGAAGATTGGACTTGTGCGACTGA
Organism: Bacteroidales bacterium; assembly: GCA_016293065.1. Lineage (GTDB taxonomy): Bacteria > Bacteroidota > Bacteroidia > Bacteroidales > UBA3663 > Liminaster. Next base: position 2,361 of record JAEDEY010000053.1, on the reverse strand, counting down.
GGATAATCTTAGGGTTGTTGTTGGCGTTGTCAACACGAAGCACAACGGCACGGACATGATCCTTCTTGCGGAAATTGTCGGTAGCAATCTGCTCGGCACGAGGAAGAGAAAGCTCATTGTTGTCATCATCGACAAGCATGATCTCTCGTTTCCATATCTGATATACCTCGGCTGTGGTGATTCGACCAATGAGATCTTTGTATTTATTATATAGGACATCCTTTTGCAACTCAAGGATCTTTGCAGCCAATGTCTGGCGAAGATTAAGAATGGCACGACGTCCGAACTTTTCAAAATGCACTTCCTCCGAGAAATCCTCGCCGACTTCAATATCAGCTACAGTCAGGCGTGCCTCGCTCAACGATACCTGAGTGTTTGCATTCTGAAGCTCATTGTCTGCTACTACTGTACGGTTCTTCCAGATTTCGAAATCACCCTTGTCTGGATTGATGATGATGTCGAAATTCTCATCTGTCTCGAACATCTTAGCCAGTACACTGCGGAATGAGTCTTCAAGTACACTGATCATTGTTGAACGGTCGATATTCTTGAGTTCCTTAAACTCCTGAAAGGTATCAACCATGCTGATAACTTCTTCTTTCTGTCTTGCCATTGTTTCTCTATTTATTAAATATGTTATTATCGATTAAAAATTATATCTTACCTGATTGACGTCTTTGTGGAGAAACCGCTTGGTTTCGGTCACTTCTATTTTCTTCTTGCTGCCTTCCGGTTTAATTTTCTTCGTGAAGGTCAGGTCAAAGCCTTCTTCGTCGGCTGCTCCAAGAACACCCTTGAGTTTCTGTCCGTCCTTGCATAGTACTTCCATTTCCTCGCCCTCAAATTTCTCGAACTGACGGAGCTTCTTTAATGGCGATGTCAAGCCAGCACTGCCTACTTCAAGTTCGAAATCTTCTGCATCGCGATCCATGCGATCGTCAATGTATCGGCTGATAGCTGCACATTCGTCTATATCTACAGCTTCATCATTGTCTATTTCAACGACAATGTGATTGTCTTTATTGACTATAACATCAATCAAATAACTGTCTGATTCCGCTTCAAGTAAGTACTGCTCTACAAGATCAATAATAGTCTGTTTGTCAATCATATATTTTCATGTTTATTTAGCAAAGAGGAGAGAACTTTCGTCCTCTCCTCTCTGTTTTGCATTGCAAAGATAGATACAATAATCAAAATAATCAAGATTTTGAGGCAAAAAAGTGTTGATAACTACTGTTTTTTAACCAAAACACTGCTAAATATCATCTTTTTATATTCATAAGTGTCATTTTATCATATTTATTTTATATATTCGCATGTACAAAATAAAAACAAACATTTAAGAATTTTTAATAATTGACATTAATAATTTTCAATATATGGAACAACTGACCATAGTAAAAGTGGGAGGTGCTATTGTTGAATCTGATGATTCTCTCAACAACCTTCTTTCAAAATTTTCAAATATCCCAGGCCATAAGCTTTTAGTACATGGCGGTGGACGAAGTGCTACAAAAATGGCAGAGAGACTTGGAATATCTCAGACGATGATAGGTGGACGCAGAGTGACCGATGCAGAAACGCTGCAAGTCGTTACAATGGTTTATGGTGGCCTTGTCAATAAGCACATCGTTGCACTATTACAGACCAAAGGGGTCAATGCTCTTGGTCTAACAGGAGCAGATCTCAACCTTATCCAAAGTCATAAACGTCCGCTAAAGAAAGTAAAGATGGACGATGGAACAGTTCAAGAGGTCGATTATGGATTCGTTGGCGATATTGATAAGGTTAATGCAGACATCTTGGGTAATCTGATCTCACAAGGCGTAGTTCCTGTTCTCTCTCCTCTGACCCACGATTGTATGGGATCAATGCTCAATACAAATGCCGACACAATTGCGAGCGAGACTGCAATAGCATTGGCTCAACGGTTCAATGTTCGACTTATGTATTGTTTTGAGAAGAACGGAGTTCTGCTAAATGCTGAAGACGATGAGAGTGTAATCCCATCTATCACAAAAAATGAATTTACAAGTCTTGTTGAAAGAGGTATCGTACAAGGTGGAATGTTGCCAAAACTCGAGAATTCTTTCTCTGCAATCGATGCAGGAGTCAAAACTGTGATTATCACCAATGCTAATAATATTGATATTGAAGACGCAGGAACTCATCTAAGCAAATAACATCATCAAATAACGCTTCTATACCTAAGAGACTTGCCCTTTGTTGGCAAGTCTCTTTTTTTGTATCTTATCAAAGCATAAAACAAGATCTACCTGATAAGAAAGCTATCAAATAACTAAAAAAAAAGAGACCCAGACTATAGCTGTCTGAGCCTCTGTAAGGTGGCGGCTTTCT
>JAEDEY010000052.1 GCA_016293065.1 Bacteroidales bacterium | reverse complement strand
TTTGTTACACGATTGACAGCAACCAAACGGTCCTTCAATTCGATATCACTGGCATTCTTAATTCTATTATTCATAACAGCCATTTCATTTAAAATTTGAGACCACCATTACGAGCGCCATCAGCGAGAGCCTTTACACGACCATGGAAAAGATAACCATTACGGTCGAATACAACCTCTGTGATACCTGCTTCGATACACTTCTTTGCAACAGCCTCGCCTACCTTTGCAGCGATCTCTGACTTTGTACCTTCAGTGATGCCCTTAGATGAAGCTGAAACAATAGTCTTTCCTTCAAGATCATTAACAGCCTGAACATAGATACCCTTGTTGCTGCGGAAAACAGTCAGACGTGGGCGATTTGCAGTACCATTGATCTTTTTACGAATACGGTGCTTAATCTTAATTCTTCTTTCTTTCTTAGTAATCATAATCGTCTAATTTTAAAAAGTTAATTATTTAGCACCTGCAGACTTACCTGACTTGCGACGAACCTGTTCGCCAACAAAAAGAACACCCTTACCCTTATATGGCTCTGGCTTGCGGAAAGAACGGATCTTATTGCAAATCAATCCAAGGAGAGCCTTATCACAAGACTCGAGAGTAATAAGTGGGTTAGCATTACGTTCAGTCTTAGTAGTCAACTTAACTTCCTTAGGAAGAGCGATGTAGATAGCATGTGAATAACCCAAAGAAAGTTCGAGAACATTTCCGTTGTTGCTTGCACGGTAACCAACACCGACGAGCTCAAGCTCCTTCTTATAACCCTCTCCACAACCAATAACCATGTTATTGATAAGCGAACGGTATAAACCATGAAGAGCACGAGTCTGCTTCTCGTCATTAGGACGAGTAACCTTAAGCTGTCCGTCTTCAATTTCAGCAACGATGCCACCAGTCAACTCCTGGCTCATCTCGCCGTTCTTACCCTTTACAGTAACGACATTGTCCTTAATAGTGACAGTTACACCAGAAGGAATAGCGATAGGCAATTTACCAATTCTTGACATAATATATTCCTCCTATAATTAATAGATGTAACATAAAACTTCACCACCAACCTTCTGTGCGGCAGCTTCCTTGTCTGTCATAACACCACGAGAAGTGGAGAGGATAGCGATACCAAGACCATTAAGAACACGTGGCATGTCCTTATAGCCTACATACTTACGAAGACCTGGTGTAGAAACACGAGTCAAACTCTTAATAGCATTCACTTTGTTTACAGGATCATACTTAAGAGCAATCTTAATTGAACCCTGAGGGCCTTCCTCAATGAACTTGTAGTTCATGATGTAACCCTTTTCGAAGAGAATCTTAGTGATTTCCTTCTTCAGATTTGACGCTGGGACTTCAACAACTCGGTGATTAGCACTGATAGCGTTGCGAAGACGGGTCAAATAGTCTGCGATTGGATCAGTCATAAAAAAATAATTTTAAATTAATCCGGAGTCCCCGGACAATATTTAATAATTGAAAAAAGTATATGAACACTCATTCACAACTTTGCTTTAGCTGCCAAAAGATGACAGCTAAAGCTTATTGAAATGAGATCACATATCAAAGATTTTTTACCAGCTTGCTTTGCGAACGCCTGGGATCAAACCTTCTGAAGCCATCTCACGGAACTGAATACGAGAGATGCCGAACTGACGGATATAACCCTTTGGACGGCCAGTAACCTTGCAACGATTGTGGAGGCGAACAGGAGAAGCATTCTTAGGAAGTGACTGGAGAGCCTGACAAGCTTCATAGTCACCAGCATTAGCCTTCTTCTTAAGTTCTGCGCGCTTTGCTGCATACTTTGCAACAAGTTTAGCGCGTTTAACCTCACGAGCTACCATTGAAATTTTTGCCATATCAATTACTTTTTAGCGTTCTTAAATGGTAAACCGAACTCCTTGAGGAGAGCATAACCCTCTTCGTCAGTCTTGGCAGAAGTAACGAAAGTAATGTTCATACCAAGAATACGCTGGATGCTGTCAATATTGATCTCAGGGAAGATAATCTGCTCTGTAATACCAAGAGTATAATTACCACGTCCATCGAACTTTGACTCAATACCGCCGAAGTCTCGGATACGAGGAAGTGCAACACGGATGAGACGCTCAAGGAACTCATACATCATTTGATGACGTAATGTAACGCGAACGCCAATAGGCATCTGCTTACGAACCTTGAACTGCGCAATATCCTTCTTAGAAACAGTTGCAACAGCCTTCTGACCAGTAATAGCAGTGAGCTCAGCGATAGCAGTCTCGATGATCTTCTTATCAGCTACGGCCATTCCAAGACCTTCGTTGATAACGATCTTCTCAAGGACAGGTACCTGCATAACAGTTGAATAGTTGAACTGCTTAGTAAGTGCAGGAACGATGGTCTCCTTGTAATATTGCTTAAGTGATGCAGTATTTGCCATTATCTAATCTCCTTACTTTTTAACGGTTACCTTCATAGCCTTACCAGTTGAACGGAGAACCTTACCCTCTGCATCAACACGATTGAGCTTTGAAATGTGGATAGGAGCCTCCTGCTCAATAATGCCACCCTGTGGGTTCTTTGCATTTGGCTTTGTGCTCTTCTTCACAATATTAACACCCTCAACTACAGCACGCATTTTCTCGCGGTCAACAGAGAGTACCTGACCAGTAACTCCCTTATATTCGCCAGAGTTTACATAAACTGTATCACCCTTCTTAATGTGTAACTTTATCATAACTTATACATTATTAGAGCACTTCAGGTGCCAATGAAACAATCTTCATATTGGTAGCACGCAACTCACGAGCAACTGGGCCGAAGATACGTGAACCACGCATATCACCTGCGTTATTCAACAACACACATGCGTTATCATCAAAGCGGATATAAGAACCGTCTGGACGACGAACTTCTTTCTTTGTGCGAACGATAACAGCCTTTGATACTGTACCCTTCTTCATATCGCTTGATGGGATGACGCTCTTAACTGTAACGACGATAATATCACCTACAGATGCATATCGACGACCAGTACCACCTAATACACGGATGCAAAGGCATTCCTTACCGCCTGAGTTATCGGCGATTTTGAGTCTTGATTCTGTCTGTATCATAATATTACTTAGCCTTTTCGATAATTTCTACTAAACGCCATCTTTTAGTCTTGCTCAGCGGACGAGTTTCCATCAAGAGGACCTTATCTCCTACCTGACACTCATTCTTTTCGTCATGAGCATGGTATTTCTTCGTCTTGTTGACGAACTTACCATAGATCGGATGTTTCTCCTTGTACTTCACAGTAACAGTGATGGTCTTATCCATCTTATCGCTGGAGACGATTCCGATTCTTGTTTTTCTGAGATTTCTTGTTTCCATGAAAAAATCTGTTGTAAATAAAATAGAATTGATTAAAGTTCAGCTTCAGCATTACGCTTAGCCAACTCTGTCATCAGACGTGCAACGTTGCGACGAGTAGCGCGGATAACCATTGGATTGTCAAGAGGACTAATCGCGTGGTTAAACTTGAGATTATCCAACTGTGCCTTCTCTTCTGCGATACGACCAGTCAATTCTTCAGTTGTAAGATTCTTAATTTCTTGAGCTTTCATTGTTATTGGTCTTTACAAATTAGAGGACGATAAGTTCTGGATCGTAGTCACGACGTACGACAAACTTAGTTAATACTGGCAATTTCTGAGCGCCAAGGCGGAGTGCCTCTTTTGCAATCTCAAAAGGTACACCTTCGATTTCGAAGAGGATACGACCTGGATTGCAGTCTGCTACCCAACCATCTGGATCACCCTTACCTTTACCCATTCGGACATCGGCAGGCTTACGAGTGTATGGTTTATCAGGGAAGACACGGCACCAGAGCTGACCTTCACGCTGCATATAACGGGTAATAGCGATACGAGCGGCTTCAAGCTGACGCGAATTGATCCACTTGTTATCAAGCGTCTTGATTCCGAATGAACCGAAGACAAGCTGATTACCACGCTGGGCATTACCCTTGAGGTTGTTACGCTGTTGTCTGCGGAACTTAGTTCTTTTCGGCTGTAACATTGTTATAAAGCTTCTAAATCGTTAATATTATTTTTTGTTGTTTCGGAAACCACCGCGGCGCTGACGATCACGTCCTTCACGCTGACGATCACCTCCTTGGCTGCGAGTGTCCTTCTGCTTAGCGAAATTTGGAGCAAGATCCTTCTTGCCATAAACCTCACCACGGCAGATCCACACCTTGATACCAATCAAACCTACTTTTGTTAATGCTTCAGCAAGGCAATAGTCGATATCAGCACGGAATGTATGCAGTGGAGTACGACCTTCCTTGTAAAGCTCCTTGCGTGACATTTCTGCGCCGTTAAGACGACCGCTGAACTGAATCTTGATACCTTCAGCACCAGCACGCATAGCATTAGCAATAGCAGTCTTGCAAGCACGACGATAAGCAACTTTATTCTCGAGCTGACGAGCAATATTATTAGCCACGATAGTAGCATCGAGATCTGGCTTCTTTATCTCATAGATGTTGATCTGAACATCCTTGTCTGTAATTGACTTAAGCTCTTCTTTCAAAGTATCGACATCCTTACCACCCTTACCGATGATTACACCAGGACGAGCAGTGCAGATTGTGATTGTAACGAGTTTTAATGTACGCTCAATTACTATACGTGAAAGACTCGCATTTGCCAAACGGGCATTCAGATACTTACGGATCTTTGAATCCTCAACGATTGTCTCACCGCAATTCTTACTGCAGAACCAGTTAGAGTCCCAACCACGGATGATACCCAAACGGTTACTAATTGGAGAAATTTTCTGTCCCATTTTGGCTTTGTTTATTTATTAATTGAATCAACTGATAAAGTCACATGATTGCTGCGCTTACGAATACGATAAGCACGACCCTGTGGAGCTGGACGAAGACGCTTGATTGTAGCTCCTTCATCGACGAAGATTGAAGAAATCTTCAACTCACCGCTCTCAGCCTTACGCTCATTCTTTGCCTCCCAGTTTGCGATTGCAGAACGGAGAAGGAGCTCAACTTTAGCAGCTGCTTCCTTATTAGAAAAATGAAGAACACCCAAAGCCTTGAAAACCTCCATACCGCGTACCATATCAGCTACAAGACGCATTTTACGTGGAGATGTTGGGATATTGTTCAGCTTAGCAAAATAGGTATTCTTACGAACTTCCTTCAGCTTATTGGCAGATTGTTGTTTTCTATTAGCCATTTTACTTCAAATTATTTAGTAAGACCCTATTATTTACGATTACCAGAGTGACCACGGAATGTGCGAGTCATTGAAAACTCGCCAAGCTTATGGCCAACCATATTCTCAGTTACATAAACTGGAACAAACTTGTTTCCGTTGTGAACAGCGAAAGTGTGACCTACAAAATCAGGAGAGATCATAGAAGCACGAGACCAAGTCTTAATTACAGACTTCTTGCCAGATTCATTCATAGCGAGAACCTTCTTCTCGAGCTTTACGCTAATAAACGGGCCTTTTTTTAAGGAACGACTCATATTTATATTAAAATAATGTGTTACTTACTTCAAATTACTTCTTATTAGCTCTCTCGATAATATACTTATTAGACTGCTTCTTTGGTGAGCGAGTCTTAAGACCCTTAGCGTAGAGACCCTTACGTGAACGTGGGTGACCACCAGACTGACGACCTTCACCACCACCCATTGGGTGATCTACTGGGTTCATTACGACACCACGGTTGTGTGGACGACGACCCAACCAGCGAGAACGACCAGCCTTACCACTCTTCTCGAGTGCATGGTCTGAGTTACCTACACTACCGACTGTTGCCATGCAAGTTGCAAGAATCTTACGAGTCTCACCTGAAGGCAACTTGATGATAGCATAGTTTCCTTCCTTTGAAGTAAGCTGAGCAAATACACCAGCTGAACGAACGAGTGCGGCGCCCTGACCGGGACGAAGCTCAATATTGTGGATTACAGTACCGACTGGGATGCTTGCCAATGGAAGCGCATTACCAACTTCTGGAAGCGCATCTGGACCAGAAACAACCTTAGTGCCTACCTTCAATCCATTTGGTGCAAGGATATAAGCCTTTTCACCATCTGCATAGTAAAGGAGCGCGATGCGAGCCGAACGGTTTGGATCATACTCGATGCTCTTTACTGTAGCAGGAACCCCATTCTTGTTGCGCTTGAAGTCGATGAAACGGTAAGAACGCTTGTGACCACCACCAATGTAACGCATTGTCAAGCGACCCTGGTTGTTACGACCACCTGTCTTAACCTTACCAACTGTCAAGGACTTTTCTGGCTTCGAAGCAGTAATCTCTTCGAATGTGCTAATAACCTTTCCTCTTTGACCTGGGGTTGTAGGTTTAAATTTTCTAACTGCCATTTGTTTTAACTTTAATCAGTCGCCAGAGCTCAATTTCTGAATTTCAGAGTTACTATCGGACGAATCCTTTAGGCTTTCGAAATACTTTGCTGCGCCGCAGGGCGACTGAAATCTGAATAAATATTAATTGATATTGCTATAGAAATCAATCTGGTCACCATCCTTGAGTGTTACGAATGCCTTCTTGAAAGCAGAAGTCTTTCCAACGATGAGACCCTTCTTTGTGTAGCGACTTTTAACCTTGCCAGAATAGTTGCAAGTGTTAACTGAAAGAACAGTCACACCGAACTTATCCTCAACGGCCTTCTTGATCTGAATCTTGTTAGCAGATGGATCAACATAGAAGCCATATTTGCAATTTACAGGAGCGCTTCCGTCCTTCTTTTTGCGAGCCTGTGAAGAGAGATCTGTAATCTCTGTCATCTTCTCAGTTACGATTGGTTTAATCAAAATTGCCATGTTGTCAATCTTTTAGAGTTTGTTAACAGATTCAACTGCGCTTTCGCTCAAAACGAGAACATTGCTGTTCATCACGATGTAGGTATTGAGTGAATTTGCTTCAACTACGTTGACCTTTTTCAAATTTCGAGCAGACAAAAGTACGTTATTTTCTTTAGAATTCAAAACAAACAACGCCTTTTTATCAGCAACTTGCAGGTTTTTAGTGATGCTTACAAATGCTTTGGTAGATGGAGTTTCCAAATTGAAATCCTCTACTACAACAATTGCACTCTCAATCGCTTTCTGTGAAAGAGCAGACTTGCGAGCAAGCTGCTTAACCTTCTTGTTGAGCTTGAAGCTATAATCGCGAGGCACTGGACCGAATACGCGACCACCACCAACGAGCACTGGAGAGTTGATATCACCACGACGAGCACCGCCGCCGCCCTTCTGGCGACCGAGCTTACGAGTAGAACCTGCGATCTCACTACGCTGCTTTGACTTATGAGTACCCTGGCGCTGATCAGCCAAGAACTGCTTAACAGCGAGGTAAACAACATGGCTGTTTGGCTCGATACCAAACACCTCGTCATTAAGGACTACCTTACGACCAGTATCCTTACCTTCCTTGTTCAATACACTCAGTTCCATTACTTCTCAATTGTTAAAAGTGAACCCTTTGCTCCAGGCACGCTACCCTTAACGAGAAGGAGATTGTGCTCTGAAATAACCTTCAAAACCTGGAGGTTCTGCACAGTAACCTGTACATTACCCATCTGGCCACCCATGCGGAGACCCTTGAAAACACGTGCAGGGTAAGAGCAGGCACCAATAGAACCTGGCTTACGAAGACGGTCGTCCTGACCGTGTGTTGACTGTCCAACACCTCCAAAACCATGACGCTTTACAACGCCCTGGAATCCGTGACCCTTAGAAATACCTGCAACGTCAACAAATTCTACGTCTGAGAAGAGATCTACAGTGATGACATCACCGAGGTTGTACTGCTTCTCATAACCCTTAAACTCGGCGAGGTGCTTCATAGGAGCAACACCTGCCTTCTTGAGGTGACCCATTACTGGCTTAGAGACATGCTTTTCAGTAGTCTCTTCGAAGCCGACCTGTACAGCTTCATAACCATCCTTCTCGATCGTCTTGATCTGAGTCACAACACAAGGACCTACTTCAATTACAGTGCATGGCACGTTCTTGCCATCAGCACTGAAGACGGAAGTCATTCCGACTTTCTTGCCCAATAATCCTGGCATAATTTCAGTTACTTGTTTTGCGTTTGGCGGGAATCCTGCCCTTTTTGGCAAGACACCACAAACAGTTAAAAATTTAGTTATTAGGGTGCGCATCAAACACCATGCTCAATGCGCACTTTGTTCATTTATCCTACCTTGATCTCTACGTCAACACCTGAAGGCAACTCGAGCTTCATGAGAGCATCGATAGTCTTAGGAGTAGCGTTGAGGATGTCGATGAGACGCTTGAATGCGCTATACTGGAACTGCTCACGTGACTTCTTGTTAACGAAAGTAGAGCGGTTAACGGTATAGATACGCTTGAATGTTGGGAGTGGAATAGGACCACTTACCTTAGCGCCTGTTGACTTTACTGTCTTAACGATCTTCTCAGCAGACTTGTCAGCGAGTGTGTGGTCGAAAGACTTCAACTTAATACGAATTTTCTGATCCATATCTTGAATTAGTTGTTTTAGTGATTAAATAAGATCTACACGACCACCTGCCTCTGTAAGCACCTTCTTAGCGTTGCTCTTATCAACCTCAGAATAGTGGTGGAACTCCATTGTAGAAGAAGCACGGCCTGAAGTGATTGTACGGAGGTCTGTTACATAACCGAACATCTCAGCGAGTGGAACCATAGCCTTGACGATACGAGCGCCAGAACGGCTTGTATCCATACCCTCAACCTGACCACGACGCTTGTTCAAGTCAGAAATAACGTCACCCATAGACTCCTCTGGAGTTACAACCTCAACCTTCATGATTGGCTCGAGAAGGATTGGCTGTGCCTTTTCGCAGCAAGCCTTGAATGCAAAGTTAGCAGCGAGCTCGAATGAGAGCTGATCTGAATCGACTGGGTGGAATGAACCATCCTCGAGAGTGACCTTCAATGAGTCAACTGGGAAGCCTGCAAGAACACCATTCTTCATTGCTGCCTTGAAGCCCTTCTCAACCGATGGAATGAACTCAGAAGGAACGTTACCACCCTTGACGATGCTTGAGAACTGAAGACCAGTTACGCCCTCGTCAGCAGGCTCAACAGTGACGATGATGTCGGCGAACTTACCGCGACCACCAGACTGCTTCTTATATACCTCACGGTGACGTGAGCAGATACCCTTGATTGACTCCTTGTAAGTAACCTGTGGACGACCCTGATTACATTCAACCTTGAACTCACGCTTGAGACGGTCGATGATGATATCGAGGTGAAGCTCACCCATACCAGAAATGACTGTCTGTCCTGTATCCTCGTTAGTCTTCACTGTGAATGTTGGATCTTCCTCAGCGAGCTTAGCGAGACCGATGCCGAGCTTATCGAGGTCAGCCTGAGACTTTGGCTCAACTGCGATACCGATCACAGGATCTGGGAACTCCATCGACTCGAGAACAATTGGATGCTCCTCGTCACAGAGAGTATCACCTGTACGGATATCCTTGAAACCAACACCGGCACCGATGTCACCGCATCCGATAACTTCCTTTGGATTCTGGTGGTTAGAGTGCATCTGGAACAGACGGCTGATACGCTCACGCTTGTTAGAACGTGGGTTGTAAACGTATGAACCAGCAGGAACCTCACCTGAATATACGCGGAAGTAGCAGAGACGACCTACATATGGATCAGTAGCGATCTTGAATGCAAGTGCTGCCAATGGCTCCTCTGAAGAAGCCTTGCGCTCCAACTGAACATCAGGATCCTTAGGATCGTGACCGATAGTCACAGGGTTGTCGAGTGGAGAAGGGAGGTAACGTACGACAGCATCGAGCATTGTCTGTACGCCCTTGTTCTTGAACGATGAACCGCAGAAGACTGGGAACATCTGCATAGCGAGAGTACCCTTGCGTACTGCAGCATAGATCTCATCCTTAGTGATAGAAGCAGGATCGTCGAAATACTTCTCCATGAGAGCATCGTCAACCTCAGCACATGACTGGAGAATCTTATCGCGATACTCCTCGCACTCTGCAAGCATGTCAGCAGGAATCTCTTCCTTAGAATACTCAGCACCCATTGTCTCGTCGTGCCAGTAGTAAGCCTGCATCTCAATAAGATCTACACAACCCTTGAAAGTCTCCTCAGCACCTATTGGGAGCTGGAGGGCAACAGCGTTAGCGCCGAGCATCTCGTGCATCTGCTGAACAACCTCAAGGAAGTTTGCACCCGAACGGTCCATCTTGTTGACGTAACCGATACGAGGTACATTATACTTGTCTGCCTGACGCCATACTGTCTCTGACTGTGGCTCAACACCACCTACGGCGCAGAAAGTAGCAATAGCACCATCGAGGACACGGAGCGAACGCTCTACCTCGACTGTAAAGTCAACGTGACCCGGAGTATCGATCAAGTTGAACTTGTACTTCTCACCCTGGAAACTCCAGAAACATGTAGTAGCAGCTGATGTGATAGTGATACCACGCTCCTGCTCCTGAACCATCCAGTCCATTGTAGCGCTACCATCGTGAGTCTCACCAATCTTGTGAGTCAAACCGGTATAGTAAAGAATACGCTCTGAAGTTGTAGTCTTACCGGCATCGATGTGTGCCATGATACCAATATTTCTGGTATATTTAAGCAACTCGTCTTTGTTTGCCATAATATATATAAATAATGTGTGAGAAGTTTATTTTAGAACTTGAAGTGAGCGAACGCACGGTTGGCCTCAGCCATTCTGTGCATATCTTCCTTACGCTTGAAAGCACCACCCTGCTCATTGTATGCATCAAGAATCTCAGCTGCGAGCTTGTCAGCCATTGACTTACCGCCACGCTTGCGTGAGAAGATGATCATATTCTTCATTGAGATTGACTCCTTGCGGTCAGCACGGATCTCAGTAGGAACCTGGAATGTTGCACCACCAATACGACGTGACTTTACCTCAACCTGTGGAGTGATGTTGTCGAGCGCCTTCTTCCAAACATCGAGAGGAGCGATACCCTCCTTTGAAGCGAACTTCTTGTTTACGATCTCGATAGCATTGTAGAAGATAGTGAACGCGATGCTCTTCTTACCATCATACATAAGATGGTTAACGAACTTCGTTACTTTTACTTCGCTGAAGACAGGATCCGGAAGGATAACTCTCTTCTTCGGCTTTGCTTTTCTCATTTTTTCTTTAGTTTAATTTGTTTGGCTGCTTCTCTTTAGGAAATCTCTTCAACCTGCACCGCTGTGCGGGTTTACTCAACCTATTAGAGCCTTACCAACTTTGATTGTGAAAGGTTTTGTTTCTAAGACTTATTTCTTGCTTGCTTTTGGACGCTTAGCACCGTACTTTGAACGACGCTGTGTACGACCATTGACACCGGCAGTATCGAGAGTACCACGAACGATGTGGTAACGTACACCTGGGAGGTCCTTAACACGACCACCACGAACCATCACGATTGAGTGCTCCTGGAGGTTGTGACCCTCACCTGGGATGTAAGAGTTTACTTCCTTACCGTTAGTCAAACGCACACGTGCTACCTTACGCATAGCAGAATTAGGCTTCTTAGGAGTAGTTGTGTAAACACGGACGCAGACGCCACGGCGCTGTGGGCATGATGCCAGGGCCGGTGACTTGCTCTTGTCTTCCAATACTACGCGACCTTTTCTTACTAACTGTTGAATAGTAGGCATTTTGTTTTAACTTTAGTTCTTAATTTTTGTTTTTTAATCTCTAATTTTGCTCTCTTGCGTAGATAATATACGCGCGAAAAGCGGTGCAAAGGTAGTGACTTTTTTGATTCAAAGGGTCAAATATATGTAACTTTCTAACTTATAGAGTCTAATTTATGGCGCGTTCGCTACCCCAACATTACACTTTTTAAAGTTTTTTCGCGAATTTTCTTTGTGTTGTTGAAAGAAAAACGTAACTTCGCAGCGCATTAAAATCAACGAGTTATGCTTCTCCAATACTTAAACAAGGGTGTAGTAGAGGCTGGTTGCGACGAAGCAGGTCGTGGCTGTCTGGCTGGTCCGGTCTTCGCTGCTGCTGTCATTCTCCCCCCATCGTTCTGCAATGACATGCTCAACGACTCTAAGAAACTCACCGAACGTCAACGTTATGAGCTCCGCCCCATCATCGAGCGTGAAGCAATAGCATGGGCTGTCGGCATCGTCGATAACCACGAGATTGACCGCATCAACATCCTGCGTGCCAGCATCGAGGCAATGCACCGTGCCATAAGTCAGCTCAAGGTTCGCCCCGAAGCTCTGCTCATCGATGGCAACCGCTTCTCCCCTTTCGAAGACATTCCTCACACAACGATAGTTAAGGGTGACGGCAAGATGATGTCGATAGCCGCAGCTTCTGTGCTCGCCAAAACCTATCGTGACGACTTCATGACGCAGATCGACCAGGAGTTTCCTCAATACAACTGGCGAGTCAACAAAGGCTATCCGACAAAAGACCACCGAGCAGCCATTGCTCAGCACGGACCTACGAAATACCACAGGATGAGCTTCCGCCTCCTCCCCGAGCCCGAGCAGTTGCTACTCTTTTAACTATTAATTATTTAACATTTATAAAATATAAAGATGGACAAGAAAGATATAAGAATCGTCTATATGGGAACTCCCGACTTTGCTGTTCCTACCCTCGATGCTCTGGTTCAGGGCGGATACAATGTAGTAGGTGTCATCACCATGCCCGACAAGCCAGCCGGCCGCGGACACAAGGTGCAGTACTCGCCAGTCAAGGAATATGCCCTTGCCCACGACCTGCCTTTGCTCCAGCCTGAGAAGCTGAAAGACGAGGCCTTCCTCGAGCATCTTCGCCAGTGGAAAGCTGACCTTCAGATAGTCGTTGCTTTCCGCATGTTGCCCGAGGTTGTATGGGCAATGCCTCGCCTTGGCACCTTCAATCTACATGCTGCCCTCCTGCCTCAATACCGCGGTGCAGCCCCTATCAACTGGGCGGTGATCAATGGCGAAACCGAGACCGGTGCCACCACTTTCTTCCTCAGCCACGAGATCGACACAGGCCGCATCATCCTCAAGCGCAAGATGCCTATCGGGCCTGACGAAAACGTAGGTTCGGTTCACGACCGACTGATGGAAATGGGCAAAGGACTTGTAACTGAGACTGTTGATCTGCTTATTGAGGCAGAAGGCGACATAAGCAAGATTGAGACCATCGAGCAGGAATCTCTCTACAATGACATACGAGAGCTCAAGCCTGCGCCAAAAATTTTCAAGGAGACATGCGCCATCGACTGGAGCGACACTGCTCGCAACATCTTCAATAAGGTTCGCGGATTGAGCCCCTATCCTGCAGCATGGACCGAACTGAAGGCCGCAAATGGCGATACGATCAGTCCGGTCAAGATATACAAAGTAAGCATCGTCGAACAAGGCAAGGACAATGGCAACAACATCGGTCACCTTGAGACCGACAACAAGTCCCACATCCACATCAACTGCTCCGACGGCATCATCGCCCTCGAAGAACTCCAGCTTCCAGGTAAGAAGCGCATGGACGTGAAATCTCTGCTCAATGGCGTGTCCTACTGGAAATAAGCCGTCACAGCAGTCTGCCTATACGCTCGATCTGCTCAGCCGAGAATGGCTGAGACTCGAGCACTCGCAGATTGTCGATGAGCTGACCCACCGAGCTTGTACCAACGATCACCGAAGCGACTTTCTGCTCACGCAGCACCCATGCCAAAGCCATGTCGGCAAGCGACTCGCCTCTCTCCTCTGCAATGGCATTGAGCGCACGCAGACGCTCAAGCAGCTCAGGAGTAAGGTCATCAGGAACCAAAGCCTCGCGACGAGCCATACGCGAGTCTTGAGGAATGCCATTCAGGTATCTGTTGGTCAACAGTCCCTGCTGCAATGGTGAGAATGCCACATAGCCCGCACCATTGGCAGCAGCATCGGCAATGATACCATTGTCAGCATCCTCCTGAACCAGCATGTTATACTTGCCCTGATAGCACAGGCAAGGCACATCCCTCTCTCTCAGATAGTTGTAGGCAAATTTTGCAGCATCTTTCGGATATCGAGAGATTCCCACATACAGAGCTTTGCCCGAACGGACAATATCGACCAGTGCCTGAAGGGTCTCTTCGAGCGGAGTCTCAGGGTCGAATCTGTGACTGTAGAAAAGATCCACATAGTCGAGATGCATGCGCTTGAGACTCTGGTTGAGCGAAGATATCAGATACTTCCTGCTACCCCAGTTGCCATAAGGACCAGTCCACATGTCATATCCAGCCTTAGTAGTGATAAACATCTCATCGCGATAAGGCGCAAACGACTTATCCATCAGCCTGCCGAAGGTCTCCTCCGCCGTTCCATAGGTCGGACCATAGTTGTTGGCAAGATCAAACACCGTGATACCATGGTCGAAAGCGCAATGAGCCATAGCCTTGGCATTGTCGAAGGTGCTTATGCTTCCGAA
>JAEDEY010000180.1 GCA_016293065.1 Bacteroidales bacterium | reverse complement strand
TATGAATCAGGATTTCAATCAACAGCAGTACAACGACAAACTGGCTCAGGTAGCCAGCCTTGCCGTTACCTATGCCAAGGATGGCACAGGCTATCACAGTATGAAGGATGCCTTCAATGAACTGTGCGAGATTTCACATGCCAACAAGGGCATTGACCAAGAAAACACTATCGGCAGACGAACCCTGCTTGTGCAGAGTGTCTGCATCAAGGCTATCCATGCGCTCACTCCATACCAGAACGAGCGACTTGAACAGCAGCTGAAGGACATTGCTTCGGACTATCCCGAGCATCGTCACCTGCATTTCCGCAGATAGTTTCTTCTTTCCCTTTTGTCATATCATAGACATATCAATGAGAGTTACCGCTTACATACGTCAGAAAGATACATCGAAGAACGACCTTGACAGCCGTGCTTCGGTGTACTTCCGTGTCCGTGACAAAGGGCTTGATGTCAAGTGCGCAAGCGAACTTCAGATCAATCCCAATCACTGGAGCCAAGAACGACAGGGCTACAAGAGCCGTGTCAATCTTGTGGATGACGATACCAGAAACCTCTTTGACTCACAGGTCAAGGAGATTACAGGTATCATAACCAGGGAATACTATATCGGAGCAAACTCCGACTGGCTAAGACGACTGATATTTGCCTATCACCACCCCAATGCCTATTGCATGGGCAGTGGCATGGCGGTAAGCAAATCCTTTGTCATCTGGGCAGAGAGGTACCTTCAGAACAAGCATTTCGGCAAGCATCAGGAGTGCAACACCCGATGCCTGATTGACAAGGTTACTCGTTTTGAGGATGAACACAAACACCCGATGAACATTGACAGCATGACTGCCGATGATCTTCGTGTGTTTGCGGATTTCCTGTCTTCTGACTATGACATATCTATGAATACCATCGTCACTAACATGACCTTGATGCGTACCGTCTGCAACTGGGTACGAAAGCAGGGAGTCACAAACAATGACCCCTTCTTTGGCTATGACATGCCCAAGGCACTCTATGGCACTCCATATTTCCTGACCATTCAGGAGCGTGACCAAGTTCTGGATGCAGACCTAACGGATGATGCAGAACTTGCTGAGTATCGTGATATGTTCGTGTTTCAGTGTATGGTCGGATGCCGTCATAGTGATCTTGTGACCTTCACCCCCAAGAACATTATTGACGGTGTTCTGGAATATATCCCCATCAAGACCAAGGGCAAGTTAGGTGACGTTGTAAGGGTTCCTCTTATCCCCAAGGCTATGGCTATCCTTGATGGCCATGACCATGGTGATGATGAACCAATCTTCCCCAAGCATTATAACTTCAAGTTCAACGATGCTATCCGTAGAATCTTGAAGCGTGCCAAGGTAAATCGTGTTGTCACTGTGATTAACCCTAAGACACGGCTTGAAGAGAAGAAGCCAATCTCAGATGTGGCTACCTCTCATCTTGCACGAAGGACTTTTATCGGTAATCTTTACCGCATGGTCAAAGACCCTGATTTGGTTGCTTCTATGTCTGGTCATGCCAAAGGCAGCGTTGCTTTTGCCCGATACCGAGTCATTGATGATGACATGAAGAAATCCCTGGTTGAACTTATCCAGTGATTCTCTTCTTTTTGATGGCATATTCCTTTTCCCTTTATTCGGTTACATTTCAATAATATCATAGACTATGGACGATAAAAAATTACATCGTTGCTTCACTTTCTCTGAAGAGCAGTTGAAGCATCTTCGAAGCAAGAAGTACAAGATTGACCGTATGGAATGCTTCATGTCGCTTGTGGATCTTGCCGAGCCAGTTCCAAAACTTGTGCAAATCAGCAAGACCAAGCAAGTAGAAATCTTGGCAGGTCAAGTTATGGTTGACAATACCCAACTTGCCAAACTCTGGGACAAAGACCGCAAGACGGTTCCAAAGCTGTTGGATGCTATGGAGGCTGTGGGCATTTTCTCTTCTCAGGAAGTGGAAGATAACCGCATCTACACCCTTCATTGTCTCTCAGGCTGGTATGTTGATGCCAAGTTCGTGTCGAATGCCTTTGCCTTAAAGCGCAATAACGACAGTACGGCAATCATCCATGCGGAAGTTCCTGCCTCCAAGGTCATCATCACTGAGGATCCTGATGACAAGAAGAAGGACAAGGAAGGTTCTGCTTCTGCCGATGACAAATCCAATGACTCTGCCGAGGGCAACAATCCTCAGACAACTGGCAATGTGTCGCACCAATCACCACAATCTAATGATAGTGGCAATGTGGGTAAGTCTGGAGCAGATGGCAACAAGTCACCATCACCTCCTGAAAACAATTCCCCGCAGTCTGCTGACAGCCCTTCTCCCCAAGGTGAAGCCGATGGCAAGCAGAATGAAGGGAAGCAGCATGAGCAGATACCTTCTCAGCAAGGAGGACAGCAGCCACAACAGCCTAACGGCAATCAAAGACCGCCTTTCAACGGCTATCAGAAGCCTAACGGCTACTACAACCAGAACGGCAACAAATAGCCGTCTGAGGACTCAGGAATGCGACCTGCACCGCCAAACCATCCCAAAGGACGTTTACCGATACAGGACAACACGGCAAGCCGAAACGACTTTCTAAGCCCTGACGGGAACTTAGCAGGTAAAAGGACCGATTTTTAAGAGGTACTTTTCGAGAAATCCTTTTGTACTACATTATTTGTGACCAAATTTATGCAGTCCTAAAAGTTTCTCGGGCTACTCGCAGGCTCGCAGACCTATGTCCTTCTTTTTTACTGATTTATATTCATCCCTTTAATCATATTCAAAGATATGGCTAAGAAAAAGAAGATTATCAAGAAGACACCCACAAGGGTGCATTCCTTCCGCTGTACCGATAAGGACTGGAAGGAACTGAAAAAACTCGCTAAGGAATGTGGTATGAGCATAGGCAAGTATCTCGTTGAGACTGGCAAGAAGCATCACCCACGTCAGCGACTCACTCCAGAGGAAAGC
>JAEDEY010000179.1 GCA_016293065.1 Bacteroidales bacterium | reverse complement strand
CTCGTGATGATGCTGGGTGTGATGGACACATTCATGCTGAGCCAGTATAGCGACGATGCCGTGGCTGCTGCGGGCATGGACAACCAGGTGCTTCAGATAATTCTGCTGCTCTTCACCATCATCAATGCCGGAACGTCGGTGCTCTGCTCGCAATATCTCGGTGCCAAGCTCAACAACCGACTGACACAAGTGGTGGGTGTAGCTCTGATATTCAACTTCTTCGTTGGCTTGGTCATGAGTCTCCTCATGACATTCTGTGCCAGAGACATACTTTCGTTCATGGGTCTCCGTCCCGAGCTCATGGTGCATGGCGAGATCTATATGCAGATAGTCGGTGGTTTCTCCATCGTTCAGGCGATACAGACCACCTGCTCGGCCGTACTTCGCAGTGTTGACAAGGCCATATACCCTATGATTGTGGTGGGTATTGTCAATGTCCTGAACATCATTGGCAACTATGCGCTCATCTTCGGTAAGTTCGGACTCCCTGCCCTCGGCATCCAGGGTGCTGCCATCTCTACCAGCTTCTCGCGCGTGGTGGCTATGATAATACTTGTCGTGGTGCTGATGAAGACCACCATTCACAAGTTCCCGTTGCGACTGTTCCGCCCATTCCCGACACGCGAGCTTCGCAACCTGCTGTATATCGGCTTGCCATCGGCTGGCGAGAACATCTCGTACCAGCTGCAGCAGCTCACATTGCTCTATTTCATCAACTGGATAGGCAATGAGGCACTTACCACACGCACCTATGTGTGCAACATCGTGATGTTTGTCTATCTATTTGCCATCTGCATTGCCAACAGCGGAGCCATCACCATCGGACACCTCATGGGTCGTGCCAAGGTGCGGGCTGCCTACCTTATGGGCAAATACGTGTGGCATCTTGCACTTATCGTGAGCGTGTCGTTCTCAATTGTCTGTGCTTGTTTCGGCCACCAGATACTCTCGATGCTCACCACCAACCAGACCATCATTGCTCTCGGCTGCACGGTGTTCTGGGTTGACTGTCTGCTCGAGCCTGGCAAAGCCATCAACATCTATGCGACCAATGCCCTCCGTGCCACGGGCGACGTACATTTCCCACTTATCCTCGGACTGATAGTGCAGTGGGGTGTAGGTGTCCTCTTTGGCTATCTCTTCGGCATCGTCCTCGGTTGGGGACTCATCGGCATGTGGTTTGCCTTCATGCTCGACGAGAACATACGAGCACTTGTCTTCGTGCGCCGATGGAACAGCCTTAAATGGGCAAGGCACAAGTTTGTTTGATTTATCTATGAGTCCACTTTAAAAAGTCCAGGACTCTACTGACTGGGTTAAAGTTATTTTAGTACTACCCGTTTTTCGACAGTCACTTTTGTATTATTTTGTGCAAACAGAGGACATATTGCGACTAACTGTACAATGATAAATAATATCTTTTTCATTTTTCATTAATTTATCTATTTGTAAAGTTTGTACAAACATCATATTAGAGACTGCCAAAACATAATCTCATGCCACACAGTCAACCAAAAAGTCTATTTGAGGGTCTTGTCTTAAGAGCTCTACTCGACCCTCAAAGTCATTGTGCCAATGCCATCGATGGCTGACGACCGAACAGAAATACTGGCTTTGCCAGCTTTCCTGCCACTACGCACCACAATCAGCGCCTGACCTTTGTAGGTGGTCACATTCGGAGAGGTCTTTGGCTCAATGTCCTTGAGATTGGCACTTGCAGC
The DNA here is from genome assembly GCA_016293065.1 of Bacteroidales bacterium. Lineage (GTDB taxonomy): Bacteria > Bacteroidota > Bacteroidia > Bacteroidales > UBA3663 > Liminaster. The sequence goes on along the minus strand of JAEDEY010000179.1, from coordinate 1,254 downwards.
TGCGAGCAGTGTTGCTTTGCCAGCAACCTTCACGCTGACAGGAATTGCTGCATCGGGCACAAGATTGCCATCATGATCCACTACCTCGACTTTGATGTATGCGAGATCCTGACCATCGGCAAGAATGTGGTTGCGGTCGGCAGTCAAGCGGAGGCTTGCTGGCTTGCCACTGGTGCGGAGTGTGCTTTCAGACAATTCCTTGCCATTGGCATCGACAGACACGGCCTTGAGCACTCCAGGCTGATAGGGCAGCTTGATGATGGCCTTGTATTGAGTGCCGATATTGACATCCTTCTCGGCCACAATCTTGTCGTTGAGATAGAGTCGGACTTTCGGAGCTTTGGTATAAATCTCGGCTTCGATATCCTTGCCTTCCCATCCTGGCCAGTTCCATGATTCCCATGTCGGCCAAACCGACCACATGGTTTCAGTAACATGTCCATTAGTATAATAGTCGGGCTCGCGCACAGCAAGATAAATGTCAGAAGCGCCTTCTTCTGTGTTCCAGAGCAAGTCGCGATAGTGAGAGATAGGCTTGCGCCAGCCAATCAGGTCCACGTCGCCACAATATGCGCCATGGTATGGGAAGTGAGTGGCTTGCCAATGTTCATCGCGAGGCTCACCTTCATAATGGAACTGACCGATGGCCGATTCGCCAAGGTAGTCGAGTCCTGTCCATACCATATCGCCGATGATATATGGGCGGTCAACGGTGTGTTTCCAGTTGGCAAAAGCATCGCGAGGATAGCTCTCGGTCTGCCACATCACACGTTCGGGACAACGCTCATGGTCGCTTTCTGCCTTATGCATCATGTAGTTGTAGCCAACGATGTCGAGCACGGCAGCATGAGGGTCATAGATCTCCCAATCGCTGTCCCAGGCACAGAGTGCTTCGGTGACGGGGCGAGTATTGTCGAGAGCAGTGATGACATCCTTGAATTTCTGGGCAGTATGGATTACTCTGATTTCCTTGCGCTCAATTACTTCATTGCCAATGCTATATGAGATGATGCATGGATGATTGCGGTCGCGCAAAACCATTGCTGTCAGGTCTTCGCGGAAGCAAGAGTCGATGGCGAGATGATAGTCGAAAGGATTCTTCTCGGCATACCAGCCGTCGAACGATTCATCGACCACCATCATGCCCAAGCTGTCGCACGCATCGAGCATGGCTCGTGTCTGAGGATTATGGGAAGTACGAATGAGATTGAACCCAGCCTCCTTCATCAGGCGCACCTTGCGTATCTCGGCAGC
>JAEDEY010000178.1 GCA_016293065.1 Bacteroidales bacterium | reverse complement strand
AAACGTAAAGGTCACGTCAGAAAAGGTGACATTGACTGTCTCTGGTTCTGCAATGATACTTGTCGCAAAAGTATAAAAAAAGAGCACATCCTCAAAAAAGGACGTGCTCAAATTATTTAGATTGTAAATCTTTCAGCGATTATTCAGCAGCTGCTGGCTCGTTCTTGATGAAGATAGCGCCACCAACCTGGCATACTCCCTTATAAGAAGTGTGGTAGCCGAGGATAGTAATCTTGTCACCTTCCTTTACACCGAGAGTACCGAACTGCTTGTTCTTCTTCTCAAGCATGTTGTTGAGAACGCCATAGACATAAACCTCGCCAGTCTCGTCCTTGAGAGTGAAGTTACCATATGTAGCCAAATCAACCTTGCTGCCTTCTGGAGCTGAAGCTACAACTGTACCAGAGAGTACGTAATAAGCTGTCTTGCTCTCTTCTGTGGCGAGGAACTGATCAACTGTGAGAACATCGTGAGCAACGAGTTCGTTAACAATGGCATTCTTCATCTGGGCAGCGCCCTTGTAAGAAGTCTTGACAGACTGGAGTTCAACCTCATCGCCTACCTTGAGAGTAGATGAGTAGTTAGCCCAGTCAGTGATGCCATATACATAAACCTCGCCTGTACCATCGTTGATGTAGAGGTTGCCGTACTTGGTGTTGGCAATGTTGGTAACGATACCACGCACCTTGTACTGTGCATCACCATCCTCCTTAGAATTGAAATCCTTGCAAGTCACTGCAACAACAGCACCCTTCTGCGAGATAGCTACCTCGGTAGAATAATCCTTCTTGCCATCGGTAGTCTTGAATACGAGTGTAGTGCTGCGGTCACCACCATCGTTAGGCTGAGCCTTGAATGTGACAGTATTGCCTGCAATCTGAGAGATTGAGAGCCAAGACTGAGCATCGGCAGGAACATCGACGAAAAGACCATTACCCTTATTAGTAAGGTAAGCAGTGATCTCGCCACCTTCGATAGGGAGCTCAGCAGATGGGACACCAGCCACATAAGTAGAATCACACTTGATGAGGGACTTGGCAACCTTGACTACAGTGACATCAACAAGTTCGACTGTGCCATTGTAGGTAGTCTTTGGACCCTGAACTGTAATCTCGTCACCTACCTCAATATTGTTGTTCTTGATAGGATTGTTCTGAGTCTTGCCAGCATAGAGAGTACCATAGATGTAAACCTCGCCAGTACCATCGTTGATGTAGAAGTTACCATATGTAGTGTTGGTGATTGCAGTTACGATACCCTTTGTGAGATATGTCTTGCTATCTGGACCTGCAATAACCTCAGCACAGGTAGCCTGAGCTACGGTTGAGAGACCCTGAATAACATTGATATACTGAGACTTGCCACCCACATTGATTGTCACTGCACCATTACGACCGTCCATTGTGCTTGCAGCAGAGAAAGTAATTGTAGAGTTTCCTGCTGAACCAGACATTGGAGAAACAGTCAACCAATCGAGACCATTTGCAATTTCCCATGAGCCATTGGCAGTAAGTTCGACAGTAGAAGAACCGCCATTGACATCAATTGCTACATAAGAGCTTGATACTTTAGCCTCATCGAGGAAAGAATCTGGAGCATAGTCGCTATCACAGCTAACAGTCAAAGCCATTGCTGAAACGACAGCGAATGCCATCATGAATAATTTCTTCATAGTTCTTTAATTATTTAGCTGTAATTAATTGAAGATATACTTAATACCGATTGACATGTACCAGCACTGACCGATAGCATGGTTGCGACCCCACATCTTAGTGTCACCGCTGATTCCCTTAGGTGTAGAGAATGTAGCATAACCCTGCTCATCAACACCTTCGTAAGTGAGTACGCGGATATCGCTGCTTGAACCAGTGAAGTTTGTGTTAGCAATCTTGCTTACACCCCACTTGCTGTTGAAAAGGTTGAGGAGGTTCTTGATGTCGGCACTGAGCTGGATCTTGTGTTCAGTATTGGCAATATTGAACTTGAAGTCGTGCTTGTAGCTGAAGTCAACACGATGAACCCAAGGGCTATATACGCTATAAGGCTCAGCATACTCACCCTGATGATCCTTGAGATAAGAGTTGTTGTGAACGTAGTCCATGAAGCGAGTCTCGCTATCTTTGTCAACGAAGCGGAACAAGCCGTTGGCTACCTCCTCGTCGGTTGGGACATACATAGCATCGTAGTTGAAGCCATCGCCATTCATATCGTTGGTCATCTCGTATGAATAAGCATAGCCACCGCGCCATGTCTCGTAGATGAGGCTATAGTGGTTGTTGGCCTTATCGTGGAATGTAGCATTAGCAATGAAACGGTCTGGAGTAACATTAGCACCATTGTGGAGCTTCATGCTGTTAGGACCTTCGACAGTTGAAACGTAGTTGAGAACTGAAGAAGCACTTGAACCAGGAAGAGAAGTGAGTTCCTTCTTGACAGTGTGAGTATAAGCAGCCATCAAGCTGATGTTGCGAGTTGGCTCAGCCTTAACTGTAGCACTTGCCTGGAAGCCATAACCCTTGGTAGTGTTCTCAAGAACATAGAGGTTCTTCTTGCCACCAGTGAAGTTGTCTGGGAAGATAGGACGATTGTCGGCACCATTGAAACGTGCAAAACCGTTTACGTCAGGCACTGCATAGTCGCGGATTGTAGTCTCGTAAATGTTCTTGGTGTAAATACCTTCAGCAGAAACAGAGAGAGGGAAGTCTGTTGGGAGAGAGTAGTCAACAGCAACAGAAGTCTTCCATACCAATGGGAGCTTGAAGTCAGGATCGACAGCACACATACCTGAAGAGAGCTCACCCTTTGTTGGATCGATAGTCTGTGGATAGCCGAGGCTAATGAGTTTCTCCTGGAGCTTGCTCTTGTCAGTGATGATACCACCTGCGAACTGGTCCATAGTGAAGCCGTTCTTTGAAGCTTTCTTCTCGTTAATCTGCGCATTGTACTGGACCATACCAGAGTTGGTTGGCATATTGGTGAAGAATAC
>JAEDEY010000051.1 GCA_016293065.1 Bacteroidales bacterium | reverse complement strand
GACCCTTGGTAATGAAGTCGAGCTTCTGCTCGAGAGTAAAGTCGGTTGTAATCTGGGTAGCAGTCTGATACATCACACCACCGGTAGCAACACCCTCAGCAGAGTTTGACACATTGGTACCGTGAGGCAAGAAACCCCATGAACCATCCTCATAGAGAGGAATGAACACGTCAGGACCGATATTGTAGATACCTGACCACTTCTGAGACTGCTGCCATTCATTTTCTACAGAGTTACTCCAAGGAGTCTTGCGAATACCGTTTGAACCAGCGATATTAACCTTGAAAGTAGTAGTCTTGGTGATAGAGAAGTCGAGGTTAGAACGAACGTTGAAACGCTTGTAGTCGTAACCTGTCTCATAACCACGGAAAGAACCGAAGTCCTTATAAATATCACCTTCGCTGACGAAATCGACAGAAGCGAAGTAACGGACAAACTTGTTACCACCCGAAACATTGAGGTTGGCATTATAGGCCATACAATATTTATCAAAGAGAGCATCCTGCCAATCAACGTTAGGATAGCGCTCTGAAATCAAGTTGCCCAACTCATCATAACCCGACTGATTACGGTAGTTCTTGATGAAAGACATTGGCTTGACATACTGCCATGAACCTGGCGAAACGTTCAGCTCGTTCTCGACAGCGATGTTACGCATCACCATTGCGTCGTAAGAATCGAGCTTGCCAGGAAGCTTAGAAGGAATCTTCATGATAGCGTTGGCAGTAGCGTTGATCTGAGCACGACCCTCCTGACCACGCTTGGTAGTGATGAGGATTACACCATTGGCACCACGCACACCATAGACTGCAGTTGCTGACGCATCCTTCAACACAGAGATGTTGGCAACAGACGACATATCTACGCTGCTCATCTTACGCTCTACACCATCGACAAGAATGAGAGGGTCAGAACCGTTCCAAGAAGATGAACCACGAATGATGATCTGAGGTTCTTCATCACCTGGCATACCAGAAGATGACATTGTGACAACACCAGGAAGGTTACCAGTGAGTGCCTGACCGATGTTGTTGATACCGGCAGCACGCTGGAGAGTCTCACCAGTGGCCTGTGTGATGGCACCGACCACAGAAGCCTTCTTCTGCTGACCGTAACCAACGACAACAACGTCCTCAATCACCTCAACATTCTCCTGAAGAGTAATCTTGAGATTCTTGGTTCCGTTAACACGAATTTCCTGAGTCTCCATACCGACGAATGTGACTACGAGAACCGCAGTCTTGGCATCAGGTACAGTGAGAACGAAGTTTCCGTCGATATCAGAAGCAACACCGACAGAACGATCGCTTTTCAGGACGACGGCAGCTCCAGTGATTGGATCACCGAAGTTGTCAACAATCGTACCTCTTACTGTGGTCTTCTGAGCGAAAGCCGAAGCTGTGCTCATCAAGACTGCAACAAGCAGTAAGAAGAGGACCCGAATTTGTTTTCCTTTGTTCTTCATTGTTTAATAAAAAAATTAGTTATTGGTATTGTAATTTGTTTGCTTGGAATCTGCGGAGAAAAGGCGCACACAAGGCACAGTTCCCCTCAAAGATACAAGGTAATGTAAATTACGCGACGCAAAGGTAAGGTTTTTTTTTTAATCCTACTTGCTAAAACAGAACAAAAGTATTATTTTTTGCAAAAAAAGCATCATTTCATGTAAAATTTTACGAAATTTAATGTAACATTTGCGAAAAATGGACGCAATTATGTATCATTAACGAAAGAAATGTTAACTTTGCAGTATCAAAATTAACAAAAAACAGATTAAGCATTTTTTAAGAAATGAGAATCCTTGCAATGCTTTTACACGCAAACGTATTGACGGTTTGTCTTGTTGTTCAAGTCATCTCGTGTGTCGGCATATTTACGGCAAACGCGCAAAACAAGTTTCAGCAACTGCTGTCATCAGACAAAGGTCTGTCGAGCACGCTGATTGGCGATATCATGCAAGACAGCAAGGGCAACCTGTGGATTGTGACCGAAAACGGACTCAACAAATACGATGGCGTAAAGCTGAGGAGCTACTACCATGACCCGTCAGACCCACATTCGTTGAGCAGCAATTACATACGCGACGTGTTTGAAGACCGCGACGGCAACTTATATGTTGGCACATACTTGGGCATCCAAATCTACGACCCCGCCACCGACTCATTCTCCGAGATTTCGACCTTTGACAACGGAGTTAAATTCACACACCTGATCAACAACTTCATCCAAAGAGAAAATGGCGACGTACTGATCTCAGGCAACATATTAGGAAAAGTCACGATTGCCGAAGACGGACATCCCGTGGTCAGTAGCATTGACGCTCCCATCCCAATGACCTCAATCGAAAAGGTATTCGAAGACAGCAAAGGACGACTCTGGGTCTCGAACGAGGCAAGCGGCGTGTTTCGACTCGACCCAGACGAGTCGGTGCACAGATACCTGTCATCGACGAGCCAAAACATCTTTTGCATCTGCTTCTGTGAAGACAGCAAGGGAAACATTCTGATCGGGACATCTCGAGATGGCGTGTGGATCTATGACCCACAGGCCGACGAAATAGTACCTCTCGACAACAAAAAATACATTGCGCGAGCATTCCTTATTAATAATAGCACCGAGACTCTGATATGCACCGATGGCAAAGGCCTGAAATGCTTCAACAACGAAACCCGAGAAATCACCGATTATCATTTCGAGGTTGATTTTGTGGAAGCAAGCAAGGCAAAGATACATTCTGCCACAAAGGACTCGTTTGGCAACCTATGGCTTGCCATATACCAGCATGGCGCATATATGGTGCCATCGCAAGAAAGTCCTTTCCACAATTTTGGCTATAATTTTAATGATATCATAGGAAGATGCTGCATCACTGCCGTCATACACACAGACGACGGGCAACTGTTTATTGGAACCGACAACGACGGCATATATATCATCGACAAAGAACACAAGACCTCGAAGCATCTTTCGCCAGACGATTATCCCGACATCCCACCTATCGTCATCGGTCTATGCGAAGATTCGGACGGTTATATATGGATAGGATCGTATGGGTCGGGAGCTACACGACTGAACAAAAAAACACTGAAAAGCTCGAAAGTGGAAGGCATCTTTGACAATAACAACGAGCCCGTAAGCAACGTCTATGACTTTGTGGAAGACAACCAGAAGAGAGTATGGATTGCCACAATGGGTGGAGGTCTGCAATGCTATAACATGAAGACAGGAGCAATCATCAATTGTGTAGAGGTGAACTCAACGGTGAACAACTGGATTGGCTGTATCCATTACTCAGAAAAAACCAACTCACTGCTATTGGGCACATACGCAGGTCTGTGGAAGATTGGGCTTAACGATCCCGGCAACGAAAAGAAAGAGATACTGTCGAAGAGCATCATACACGACATCCACGAGGCCAAAGATGGCGCAATATGGGCAGCTACTTCCGATGGTCTTGTGCGCTGGGGAGGCAATATCAGGGGAATGGAAGGCGAAGAAGTCATATTGATAACCAGAGAGCAAGGACTCCCGAGCAATATCTGCTATTCGATAGCAGAAGACCAGTATGACCGACTGTGGATAGGCACGGGCAATGGACTTATCCGTTTGCATCAGGGAACCCTCAAGCAGATACATTTCTATGTAGAAGACGGAATTCAAGGCAACGAGTTCAGCAAGAACGCATGTGCTGTCAATCCAGACAATGGCGACATGTATTTCGGAGGTATCAACGGAATAAGCTGGTTCAACCCAAGCGATGTGGTTTCCAAGAGCCATAAATGGAAAGTGCATATCTCGGACATGTATATTGCCGGCAAGCCTATTACCACCAACAGCAGATCGGGAGGACGCAAAATCATCGACAGGCCGGTGTTTGAAGCCGACCATTTCTCGCTCGACCATAGCGACAATGCCTTCACTTTAGCTATAGCTACCGATGACTTGAGCAATTCTGACAAGAAGACCATCTACTATTCGTTTGATGAAAAAGAATGGATAGCACTGCCCAAAGGCCTCAACACGGTATCGTTTGGAAATCTTCCTCCCGGGTCTTACGTTTTCCGAACGAAAGTGACAGACGGCTCGACAGAAAGTGACGTAAAGACTATACGCATCTATATCCGACCGGCTTGGTGGCAAAGCTGGTGGGCAATCCTGATGTTACTCCTCGTGATTTCGGCTATTGTCTATTACATAGTCAACCAGATACGTCATCGCAGAATACTACGCCATAAGATGTTCAAGCACATACAGTCGGAGAGAATCAGCGAATCGAAGCTCCAGTTCCTTACCAACGTATCGCACGAACTGCGCACTCCGATGACACTGATTATCAACCCATTGCAGCAGCTTATATCTTCTGACAACGATGCATCACGCCAAGTCAGCTATAAGCTCATGCAACGCAACGCCTATAGAATCATGTCGCTCATCAATCAGCTTATGGATGCCCGAAAGATTGACAATGGGCAGCTAAAGCTTAAGATGAAAGAGACAGAGATGTGTTCGTATATCGAATCGCTGACCGATAACTTCTGCGACGTAACCAGAAGTCGCAACATCTCGCTCTCGTTCCACAGCATCGGGCTGGAAACGCTGAACGTGTGGATTGACGAAGAGCAGTTTGACAAGGTGCTCATGAACCTATTGTCAAATGCGGTGAAATATACACCTTCGGGAGGAAAGATCGACATATCATTGGCAAAGATAGAGCATACTGGCGACAATATGGGTAAAGCCGCTGAAATCGTAGTCACAGATACTGGAACAGGCATCCCCGGAGATGATCTTGACAAAGTCTTCAGACGATTCTTCCAAGCCAAGAACAAAAAGAGTGGCATAGGCACAGGAGTAGGCTTGCACCTAACCCGCTCGATAGTATTGCTGCACCATGGCACCATCAAAGCCGAAAACAACCCGGGCAATGCCCCTGGCTGTCGCTTCACGGTGCGCATACCACTCGGCAATGCACATCTAAAGAAAGAAGAGATGGCTGAAAATAACATGGCGGCATCAGAAAGTCTCCCATCGAACATGATCAAGGATGAGATAACACTGCTTGAGTCAGATATCAAGACCGAGACCGTTGACACCATTGGCATTACCACCGACGAGCCAGATCGCAAAAAGGTGATTCTGGTTGTAGAAGACGACGACGAAATACGTGCATATCTAAGGAATCAACTGAATGGCAAATACAAGATATACACTTGTGCAAATGGCGTACAAGCCTTGGATTTCGTGATGAAGAAGGCTCCTAACCTCATCATCAGCGACGTGATGATGCCAGAGATGGACGGATTCGCACTCTGCAAGAAAATACGCCAGAATATACAATTCAACGACATCCCGATAATTCTGCTCACAGCCAAGGCGATGAACGAGGACTATATTCATGGTCTGGAGACAGGTGCCGATGCATATATCACCAAGCCATTCGACATCCGCGTGCTGAAGCAGACTACAGCAAGCCTGCTGAAGAGCCGACAGACACTCAAGAACATTTATTCGGGCAGCCAGCAGCAGGAAGGCAAGATTGACGACATTGAGGCAAAAACTCCTGATGAGAAACTTCTTGAGAAAGTGATGAATTATATCAACAACAATATCAGCAACCCTTCGCTCAGCGTGGAGTTAATTGCTTCGGAAGTAGGATTGAGCCGAGTACACCTGCATCGCAAGTTGCGTCAACTCACCAACCAGACCACTCGCGACCTTATCCGCAATCAGCGAATCCAGCTGGCAGCCCGACTCCTCAAGGAAAAGAACCTTCCTGTCTCAGAAGTGGCATACACTGTTGGATTCTCAAGCCCAGCGCATTTCACTACGGCATTCAAGTCGATGTTTGGCGTATCGCCGTCACAATACAGCAACCAAGGCAAATGACATGACTGTTCAGACAAAAAAAGATGGCCGTCATCACGACGTCCATCAATCGTTAACCTTAAATCTAATACCATGAAAAACACGTTGCAAAGATAGAGTGAATTTTTCTTATGAGCAAGACTTGAGATATATTTGTTTACATATTTTAACTTTAATATTTGAAAATGCCAAATATTTAACATTTGAAAACATTAAAGAATTATTAGTTTACACTTTTTACATAACTACAGAGGCCTATTTCAGCATTATTCCTGAAGTCATTCTACCTGATTTGATGCCAAGTCTGCGAGCGGAAAAGAGAATCTCGCTATTCTGGCAGGTACATATAGGACTACAATCGATATTCTGTGCCTTTATTCCTGCGGTCAGAAGCTGATGCGTATTGACTTTCCACAAATCAATATGTGGTTTTGGGTATATATGGCTAATGCAATCCGAGTAGCCATCATTGTCGAACTGCCCTGCAACCTCATCGCCGACTTCAAATGCTTCGGGAGATATCGAAGGGCCTATCGTGGCAAGAATATCTTCTGGGCTGCTATCATAGTCAAGCATCATCTTCTCAAGAGTTCTCTCGACGATATGTCCGATAGTGCCTCTCCAACCCGCGTGAACAGCTGCAATGACGCTGTTTCTTCTGTCAAAGAGAAGAACAGGGACACAATCGGCAGTAGAGACTCCAATCAAAAGATGCCGTTCGGTTGTGATCACAGCATCTGCCTCCAGCCCCGAAGGCAGCGAAGAATCGACAGACAAGACCTTGGTTCCATGTACCTGACGCGGAAACCACATCCTATCGGCTGAAATGCCAAGGCAATCGGCAAACATTTGGCGAGAAGAAGCCACATGTTCAGGGTCATCGCCAGTGTAATCACACATATTGATATGAGAATATGGTGACTCATTGCCTCCTCTCAACGTGCAGAAATGAACAATCCCAGCCTCCTGCATAAGGAGCTGAGATTGCATTACGGGAAGATTGCTTCCCAACAAAGTAGTCGTAATCATTGTGCTTTATTCGTCCCAGTCGAGTTCAAGATCGGCAGGTGACACACCTTCGATCGTATAATCATCATGACCGAAAGGATCTGCCTCCTCATAATCATCTTCAAGACCCTTGCTCACGTCAAGGTTGCGATGAGTAAATGTCTGCACGCGGTTCGACTCGTCATTCAGCATTGCCCAAAGCATATCTTTCAGCTGGTCGAGACCCTGATTTGCCACAGCCGAGATAAAGACCGCAGGCACTCCATCCGGCAGTTCCTGGCGCATCTGGTCGATGAGCTCTTCATCGAGCATATCGCACTTGGTGATAGCAAGGAGCCGCTGCTTGTCGAGCATCTCAGGATTATACGTTCCAAGCTCATTGAGCAAGATGTCATAGTCCTTGCGGATATCAGAACTATCGGCTGGAATCATGAACAGAAGCGTAGAGTTGCGTTCGATGTGACGCAGGAAACGAAGTCCGAGTCCACGTCCTTCAGATGCGCCCTCGATAATGCCTGGAATGTCGGCGATCACAAAAGAACGGTTATCGCGATAAGGCACGAGACCGAGATTTGGCTCCATGGTTGTGAACGGATAATCGGCAATCTTTGGCTTTGCCGCACTCACAGCACTGAGCAATGTCGATTTGCCTGCATTGGGGAATCCCACAAGACCCACGTCGGCAAGCATCTTCAGCTCAAGCACAATCTTGCGCTCCTGTGCCGGCTCACCTGGCTGTGCATAGCGTGGAGCCTGATTGGTCGAAGTGCGGAAATGCCAGTTGCCCAAGCCGCCACGGCCGCCCTTGAGCAGCACCACTTTCTGGTCGTGCTCGGTGATTTCGCACAGATAATCTCCATTCTCGGCATCATAGACCACAGTGCCCATAGGCACCTCAATTACGGCATCCTGTCCATCTTTGCCAAACGACTTATTTTCCGCTCCCGGTTGTCCGTCGGTAGCAAAGACATGACGCTGATAACGCAGATGGAGCAAAGTCCAATAGTTACGGTTGCCATGCAGGATGACAGAACCGCCCTTACCCCCATCGCCGCCATCAGGACCTCCCTTTGGGATATACTTAGCGCGATGAAGGTGCGAACAGCCACGACCGCCCTTACCCGAGCGGCAATAAATAGTTACATAATCTACGAAATTACTTTCTGCCATTACGTTATCAGCTTAATAGTTCAGAGATAGAACAGTTGTCAAAAAAAGAATTACTTTACTGCATCGATTGCAGCCTTGATGTTCGAATAGATATCATCAATTGAGCCAACGCCATCGATCTTGGCATACTTGCCCTCCTTGATATAGAAATCCTTGAGAGGCATAGTCTGGTTGTAGTAAGTATCGAGACGCTTCTTTGCAGTCTCCTCATTGTCGTCAGCACGACCAGAAGTCTTGCCACGGGCAATGATGCGCTTGATAAGCTCCTCGTCGTTGACCTCGAGGCCGATGACGGTCGAAACCTCCTGTCCTCGTTCAGCGAGCATGCTGTTGAGAGCCTCTGCCTGAGCGATTGTGCGTGGGAAGCCATCGAAGATTACACCCTTGATATCCTTGCCCTTTGCATCAAGAGTCGAAGCAAGGATGTCGATAATCAGCGAATCAGGCACGAGCTTGCCGTCGTTGATGTAGGCAGCAGCAGTCTTGCCGAGTTCGGTATTGCCTTTGATTTCAGCACGGAGCACATCTCCTGTCGAGATGTGTTCAACGCCATATTCAGCAATGATCTTGTCACTTTGTGTGCCCTTTCCTGATCCTGGGGCACCGAAAATTACAATGTTCAACATAACACAACTTATTATTACCTTAAATATAATAGAAAAAAAAGAATTATTCCGTGACCACATAGATATCAGGAAGGTTTCGTCCCTCCTCATTGTAGTCCAATCCGTAACCTACTATGAAATCATTAGGTATCTCAAGACAACAGTAGTCGATGTTGAGACCCTCTACCTTGCGGGCATTAGGCTTATTGAGCAGCACGGCCACCTTGACCGTCTTTGCGCCGAGGTCTTGGAGCTGTGCAATCATCCTCTGCATCGTATAGCCCGAATCGACAATATCTTCCACAATCACCACTGTTCGTCCCACGACCGACTCGTGCAGACTGGCTATCGTCTTCACTGTTCCAGTCGTTTCAGTGCCCTCATACGACTTCATGCGCATGAAAGTCATTTGAGACGGGAAAGTAATGCGACGATAGAGGTCGGCAGCAAAAATGAAAGCGCCATTGAGCACACAGATGAAAATAGGATTTTCGTCTGCGAGATCCCTGTTTATCTGCTCTGCCACCTTATCCACCGCAGCCAGGATTTGCTCCTGGCTGAGATAAGGCTTGAACAATCGGTCAGACACCTGAATATAATCGTGCATAATCAATCATTATGCGGAGGCTTTTACGCCACCTTGTTTAGCTTCTTGATAATAGCAAAGATGAAGACTGCTGAAACGAGGCAGATACCAGCCAAGACGCCCCAGATAGTCACGAGGTTGAAGTTTGCACCCCACATCAGGCCTGGCACCATGACGAGCTGGTTGCCTACGGCTGTTGCACCAAACCAGAGACCCATCATCAGACCTGCATACTTTGGAGGAGCCACCTTCGACACGAACGAGATACCGATAGGTGAAAGAAGAAGCTCGGCAAAAGTAAGGATGAGATAAGTCGAGATAAGGAGATTAGCACTCACGCGTGCACCTTCTGTCTCTGCCACGCCCTGTGTCAATGGCAATTCGAGACCCATTGAGCCGACAGCCATCCACACGAAGCCAAGGGCAGCAACAAGCATACCCATACCGATCTTCTCAGGCGATGTTGGTTCCTTGCCAATCTTGTTGAGCCAGCCGAACAATGCCACGCTCACTGGAGTGAGGGCAACCACATAACAAGGGTTGAACTGCTGGAAGATTGGAGCCTTGACATCAACACTGCTCTCAAGATTCATATATTTATAATAAAGGAAGGCAATGGCAGCAACAATGATACCTGCAGAAATGCCCTTTCCCTTTGCGGTCTTGCTCTGAGCCAAACCGAAGCAGCCATATACCACGAAGATGCAGGCAACGAGGTTTGTCACGTCGAAGAGCATTGCCTGAAGACCTTCAGAAGAAGTCTGTGTATAGTCACGAGCAAAGAGTGTGAGCGTATTGCCATTCTGGTGGAAAGCCATCCAGAAGAAAATCACCACAGCAAACACGAGGCAGAGGCATACGATGCGCTCTTTGGTCTCGGCTGGACTCATTTCCTGAACCGCTGTCTTTGCGGCATCAGTTTTCTTATTTACCTCACCTGCAAGCACATGCTTGTATGTTCCTGCAAAGGCATAGTAGATGGCAATGCTGACGATGAGCGAAACGCAAGCTACTGCAAATGCGAAGTGATATGAATCCTCAACCGAAACTCCAAGGCTTGCCTGTGCCCAGTCCATGATCTTGATGGCGGCTGTAGGAGCAAACATTGCACCGATATTGATAGCCATATAGAAGAGCGAGAAGCCCGAGTCGCGCTTGTCCTTGAATTCAGGAACATCATACAGACGACCCACCATCACCTGAAGGTTGCCCTTAAAGAGACCAGTACCCAATGCGATGAGAATGAGCGAAAGGCCCATAGCACCTGCTGCAACCATATTGCTTCCGAGAGGCAAAGAGAGCACCAAGTAGCCTATGAACATAATGAAGATTCCTGTGGTCACCATGCGTCCGAAACCGAACTTATCGGCAGCCATACCTCCGATGATTGGCAAGAAATAGACCATCATGAGGAAAGTAGAATAGATAGTACTTGCTATTCCAGCCTCGTAGCCGAAATTAGCCTGCAAGAAAAGCAGGAAGACTGCGAGCATGGTATAATAACCAAAACGCTCGCCTGTGTTGGCAAGGGCAAGCGCCCAAAGGCCTTTAGGTTGTCCTTCAAACATAATTTTTACTGTATTGGTTTATAATTGTTATTTCTTGATATTAGCCTCCTGAAGGCCATAGCCCTTCTTCTTGTCTTCGATAAGGAGAAGCACCGCGATGACGATTGCCACAACACCGAACCCGGCAAAGGTTGTCATGGTCTGAGTATAATCGATCAGGCCTGTTGCCTCGTCGGTATTTGCCTGATTAATCTTGCCAATCCAGATTGGCACCATCGAGAGGCCGATGTTCTGGATGTAGAATATCATGGCATAGGCTGTTCCGAGCAGCTGCATCGGGATGATCTTTGGCACCGATGGCCACATAGCAGAAGGCACGAGTCCGAATGCTATGCCGAGCAGCACCATCATCACAATAGCTACTGCCACTGCATTGACGTCCGGCAAGGCGAACACTGCGTGGACAATGGTGAGCAGCACAGAACCGATGATCATCAGCGTCGCGCCCTTACCTACCTTGTCATAGACATAACCGAAGAGCGGTGTAAGCACGATAGTGCCATAAGGAAGCATCGAAGGTATGGTGCCGGCAATGTCTTCTGCCACGCCATACTTGATGACCATGAGCTTGGTCGCAAACTTGAGGAATGGGAACACTCCGGCATAGAACATAAGACAGAGCAGGGTGATATACCAGAAACCCTTGTTGCAGAACAGCAACTTGAGGTCCGAGAACTTGAATCCTTCCTCTGGTTCGGTAGCAGAAGCCGCCACTGCAGCATCTTCCTTCTTGTCCATGACATTATAGACGATAAACGAAAGCATACCGATGCAGAGCATTGCCGCGCCCAGCCCAATAGAGGCTGAAACGGCTCCCATGTTCTTGGCAAAAGGCAAGGCGAAGCTAAGTGCCGCAGCAGTACCGAATCGCGCCAAGGCAACCTGAGCGCCCATTGCAAGAGCAAGCTCGTGTCCTGTAAACCACTTGACAATGACCTTTGAAACGGTGATACCTGCTATCTCAGCACCTACACCATAGAGTGCAAAGCCGAGGCAAGCCCAGATGACCTGCATCTGATAGCCGAAGAGTTCGCCTGTGAAAGTGTTAGACACAGCCCACCACTTGATCAGGGCTCCTCCGAACATGAGGATAGTGGACATGAGTCCTGTGAAACGGATGCCGAACTTATCGAGGATGATGCCTCCGATAAAGAGCAAGCCAAGGAACACGTTGAAAAAGCCGTATGAACCCGAAAAGAATCCATACTCGTCGGAAGTCCAGCCCAAGCCAAGACCACCATCCTCCTTTGCAGCCGTGAGAAGAGGCTCAAGAGGAGACATCACATCGGTGAAGAAATAGGCGAACATCATTGTGACCGACACTATGGCAAGTGCCGCCCAACGAGCTGCCGCAGAATCACTCAGTTTCTTTTGAATCTGTTGTACCATTTATTTTTGTGTTTTTATTATTTTTGACGCATAGATACAAAACCGTGCAAAGGTACAATAAATTATTGTACATTGCAAGTAAATGGGTCAAAAAGCAGAAAAACTCCCATAAATTTCCGAAATTCACACATTAGTTTTTGCGCATTGGAATTTATTTTTTATCTTTGTTTCGAAAATCTATTATACAGATAACAATAGTTAACGGGAGTTATCTCCAAAAAATATTAACAACCTATGGAATTAATCGAACGTTTTCTGTCGTACGTCAAGATAGAGACGACAAGCAGCGAAACCACCGAGGTTACGCCAAGCACCCCAGGTCAGATGGATTTCGCCAAGCAGCTTCACCAAGAGCTTACAAGCATCGGTCTTTCAGATGTGACTATCGACGATAATGGCTATGTTTATGCCACTCTTCCTGCCAATACCGACAAGACTGACGTGCCTGTCATCGGATTTATTGCCCACATGGATACCGCACCAGATGCCAGTGGCAAGAATGTCAACCCTCGCATCATCAAAAACTACGATGGCAACGATATAGTGCTCAATGAGGCTGAGAATATCGTACTCTCTACCTCCTACTTCCCAGAAATACTCAACCATAAAGGCGAGGACCTTATCGTGACCGACGGAACCACCTTGCTTGGTGCCGATGACAAGGCTGGCATAGCTGAAATCATCACTGCCATGGAATACCTGATGGCTCATCCAGAAATCAAGCATGGCAAGATACGTGTCGGCTTCAACCCTGATGAGGAGATAGGACTTGGTGCACACAAGTTCAATGTTGAGCTCTTCGGTTGCGACTGGGCTTACACAATGGACGGAGGCGAAGTGGGAGAACTCGAATATGAGAACTTCAATGCTGCATCAGCAAAGCTCACCTTCCATGGCGTGAATGTACATCCCGGCACTGCCAAGAACAAGATGATCAATGCAGGCATCCTCGCTACTGAGTTTGCTGCCACTCTGCCAAGCGACGAACGTCCTGAGACCACAGAAGGATATGAGGGATTCTATCATCTCACAGCGATGGATGGCTGTGTCGAAATCGCACATCTCAACTACATCATCCGCGATCACAACCGCGAGACCTTCGAACTGCGCAAAGCCACAGTCGAGCATCTTGCCAAGCAATTCAATGAGGCTAACCCAGGCTGCTGCGAGGTAGTGATTAAGGATCAGTACTACAATATGCTCGAAAAGATCGAGCCTATCATGCATGTCATCGATATTGCCAAGCAGGCTATGCTCGAAGCAGGCGTCACACCTAAGGTACAGCCAATACGCGGTGGTACCGACGGAGCCCAGCTCTCGTTCAAGGGCTTGCCTTGTCCTAATATTTTTGCAGGTGGCATGAACATGCACGGTCGTTACGAATACGTGCCAGTCCAGAGCATGGAAAAGGCGATGATGACCGTGGTCAACATCTGCCGCATTGTAGCCGAATGACGACAGTCAGTCAAGTTTCCGACTATGACATACAAGATTACAAAGAGCACATTGGTTGATGATGTGCTCATCGACCTTCCTGCAAGCAAGAGCCTCAGCAACCGTGCACTCATCATGCAGGGACTATGCCTCGGCTCTTGCTCCATCTCGCATCTCTCAGACTGCGACGACACATCTGTGATGCTTAGGGCTCACAGTCGCGACACAAGCACATACAACTATGAGGGAGACTACCGCATCATCGACATTGGTGCGGCTGGCACATCGATGCGCTTCCTCACGGCTTTCTTCTCTGCACAAGAAGGAGCAAAGGTGATTATGACAGGCAGCCAGCGTATGCGCCAGCGTCCAATCAGTGTGCTGGTCGATGCACTCCGCGCACTTGGTGCCGACATTGAATACACCGAGTCAGAAGGTTTCCCGCCTTTGCGTATCAATGGCAAGAGACTAAAAGGCGGACATCTCGAGATCGACGGCAGCATATCGTCACAGTATATCTCTGCCCTCCTCATGATTGCCCCTACTCTACAGCAAGGACTTGAGCTGCATCTGCTCAACAATGTCACCTCTGTCCCATATATCCGCATGACTCTGTCGATGATGGAGGAGTTTGGCATCAAGAGCACATGGAACGGCAACGTGATCAGCATTGCCCCTCAGGACTATAACGCTACCGCCTATGCCATCGAGTCTGACTGGAGCGCTGCAAGCTATTGGTACGAGATTCTTGCATTGTCCAATAGCATCCGCACAATACGACTCAAGGGACTGCGCCTCGACAGCACTCAGGGCGACTGCCACATTGCCGACTATTTCAGCAAGCTTGGCATCATTACCGAAGCATGCGACGAGGGCGTGAGAATAACAAGGACCGACGAGCCTCTGCCCGAACACGTCTCATGGGACATGTCGAGCCAGCCCGATCTTGCACAGACTGTCATCGCCTCATGTTGCGCCCTTGGCGTCAAGTTCGACATCTGCGGACTCCACACCCTGCGCATCAAGGAGACCGACCGCATAGCCGCACTCGAAAACGAGCTCCTCAAACTCGGATTCATCGTTGGCGACAGTGACGACCGCGAGATGATGTGGAAAGGCGAGACCACAGCACCAAGCATCCACGCAAACCCTATTGCTACCTATCAGGACCACCGCATGGCAATGGCATTCGCGCCACTTGCGCTCGTCACCA
>JAEDEY010000050.1 GCA_016293065.1 Bacteroidales bacterium | reverse complement strand
AAGGAGGGATGTCGGAGCCTGCGCCATGTTCGCCATAAGCGAGGTTGTAAGGGATGTAGAAGCGGAACTTTGAGCCCTCTTTCATGAGCTGCACACCTTCGGTCCAACCCTTGATGACCTGCATCAGTCCGAAGTCGGCTGGTTCGCCACGGCGGTATGAGCTGTCGAAAACGTTGCCGTTGATCAGACGACCCTCATAGTGGCACCTCACTGTATCTGAAGCCTTTGGCTGCTTGCCAGAGCCTTCGTTCAGAATCTCGTACTGCAGACCAGTCGCAGTCACTGTGATGCCTTCGCGCTTGGCATTGTCGGCGAGGAACTGTTCGCCCTCGGCACGGGCAGCCTTGCCGGCCTCAGCTGCAGCAGCACGCTGTTTCGTTTCGAGTTCGCCGAAGAACGCATTGAGAACCTGCTGAGCCTCAGACAGAGGCATCTTGAGTTCGTTGCCATCGAGAGTGTCCTTGATTGAGGCTGCGAAATCCTCGATGTTGAGGATGCCGCTGAGTCCCATCTGCTTCAATTGCTGGCCGATGTTGAGGCCAAGTGCATAACTTGCTTTGTCCATATTGGTTTTATTGTTTGATTGATTAATAATTCGTTGTTGGAAGAAACACTGTCCCATTTGATAGGCTCACCTGCCTCGGGTTTCATGATTGGAGCAGGAGAGTATTGAGGAATCTCGACACGATGGGAGGTGCGGCAGCTTGACAACAGCAAAAGTGCAGCTGACGCAACAAGGACTTTGGTGAAAGTAGCGTTTTTGAGAGAGTCCATCAGAATAGAGTAGGTTGATCGACAAAGAGATATTGAATAATCTTGGTGCAGGCATCGCGCAAGGCATTGCTCGCCATCGAGAGGTTTCGACGGAACTCGTCGATGGTCTTCTCTCCACCGTCGATGAGGTCGGTGACGCTCTTCACGCAGATGAGCGGAGTCTTATAGACCGAAGCCACGAATGCGACGGCACCAGCCTCCATATCCTTGAGCATACCACCCTCGCGCTTGATGATGGCGAGGTCTTCGTCGAGACAGTCGAGCGAACTGCCGGTGGTGCATTTGCCAAGCTTGAGCCTGAGATCTGCCGCCATCTGGTGGGCATCGTAGGTAGGGTAGTTGCCGAGACTCTGGATGCCAAGCGGATCGTCACCGATACGGCGGTCGTGGAACATGACTGGTCCTTCGCTCAGATAGACATCGCCAATCTCTGAGCCATTGGCCTTGAATGCACCGCAGGTGCCGGCATTGATGATCATGTCGGGATGGAGCATATTGATGGCGAGGGTAGTGGCAAGGGTGGCAGCTTCGCATCCGACAAGATCTACACCATGCTGACGGCCGAGAGTCACTATGCACAGTTCCTTGCCAGCGATGATGCCCCGATAGAGTTCGGTGGGCACTTCGCCAAAGAATCCTTCGATATTCTGCAAGCCATAACGCTCGATGAGAGGTTTTGCTTCGGCTTGCATTGCCATGATAAAACAGATCTTTTGCATAATAGTAGTGTATTAGAATTCCGAAGTGAAATGGAACTTGATGTTTGGGAAATCCTGCTGAGCCATCGAGAGTACATAGCCTGATTCGGCAAGGAAGACGTCGCGGTCGTCTTTATCCTTGGCAAGATACTGCATCTTGCGTCGCTTGAAGTCCTTGAACTGCTCCTCGTCGTCGCTCTCAATCCAGCAAGCCTTGTAGAGCTTGATAGGCTCCCAGCGGCACTTGGCATTGTATTCGTGTTCGAGACGGAACTGAATGACCTCGTACTGAAGCTGTCCTACGGTGCCGATGACCTTGCGTCCGTTGAACTGGTTGGTGAAGACCTGAGCCACACCCTCGTTCATCAGCTGGTCGATGCCTCGTGCCAGTTGCTTTGCCTTCATAGGGTCGGCATTCTCGACATACTTGAATAGCTCGGGCGAGAACGAAGGAATGCCACGGAAGTGGAGTTCCTCGCCCGACGTGATGGTGTCGCCGATCTTGAATGTGCCACCGCTGTCGGGCAGACCGACGATGTCGCCAGGCCAGCACTCATCGACAATCTCCTTCTTGGACGCCATGAAGCAGGTAGGAGCCGAGAAGCGCATCTTCTGGTTGAGTCGCACGTGCTTGTAGTAGGTGCCTCGTTCGAACTTGCCCGAGCAGATCTTGACGAAGGCGATGCACGAACGGTGGTTAGGGTCGATGTTGGCATGGATCTTGAACACGAAGCCGCTGAAAGCCTCTTCCTCTGGCTTCACGATGCGCTCGACAGTCTGTGTCGGGCGAGGCTGAGGAGCAATCTGGCAGAAGCAGTCGAGCAGTTCGCGCACACCGAAGTTGTTGAGTGCCGAGCCGAAGAACACTGGAGCCAATTTGCCATCGAGGTATTCCTGATTGTCGAAATCGGGATAGACACCAGACAGCAGTTCGACATCCTCGCGAAGCTGGTTGGCATCCTGCTCGCCCACACGGGCATCGAGCTCCGGGTCGTCGAGGCTATCGATAGCCACGCTCTCGGAGATGGTCTGCTTGGAAGGAGTATAGAGGTTGAGCGACTTCTCGTAGAGGTTATACACGCCCTTGAAACGCTCGCCGATATTGATCGGCCACGTCATCGGACGGCAAGAGATCTTCAGTTCCTTCTCGAGTTCGTCGAGCAGGTCGAACGGGTTCTTTCCCTCGCGGTCCATCTTGTTGACAAACACTATCACTGGAGTGTTGCGCATACGGCACACCTCCATGAGTTTGTAGGTCTGGCTCTCGACACCCTTGGCACAGTCGATCACGATGATTACCGAATCGACAGCTGTGAGCGTGCGGAAGGTGTCTTCCTGGAAGTCCTGGTGACCTGGAGTATCGAGGATATTGATCTTATACTCTTTATCGTTGAGCGTATAGTCGAACGACATGACAGATGTTGCCACCGAGATGCCACGCTGTCGCTCGATCTCCATGAAGTCTGACGCTGCAGTCTTCTTGATCTTGTTGCTTTTCACTGCACCAGCCACATGAATGGCACCACCGAAAAGGAGGAGTTTCTCGGTCAAAGAGGTCTTACCCGCATCAGGGTGGGCAATGACAGCAAAGGTGCGTCTTTTTTCAATTTCTTGTTGTAGAGTCATATATCAAAAACAGATTATAATATTCGAATTAGCAGGTTATCAATCATCAAGTTCCAGTTCACCGCTTTTATACAATCGGTATTTTTCTGCCAGTAGAGCCAAGAACTTGCTGATCTGATTCATGGCTAAAGTTGTCTCGTTCGATACCTCCTTGCCTTGCAGATGCAGGAGGAGCTTGCCATAGAGAGCCGTGAAGCATGTCTCGACCTCGCCTTTCTTATCTTCACCGCTCTTGCTACGCAGTTCGACAATGATCGGCAATGTACTGTAATAGCACGAAGTGTAGATGGCATCTTGTCCATGCTTGAGCAGACGGAGGTGCAGGTCGGTGAGTTCGATGATCACATTGTCGTTGATCTGCAGATGTCCAGACTCGCGTTTGCCCTCGCTGAGCATCATCTGGTTGAGTTGGTGATACCATTGACGTATCCTGCCCATCTGCTCGTCGGTCATATCGGGCAAATGGCCGAAGCGAGCATCGAGCATGAGGTCTATCTTTGACTCGTCGAGCTGACATGCACGCAGCAGGTCTTCGACCTGCCACATATATATCAAATATTCGGCGATATTCTCTTTCTTTTTCTGTAATGCTATTATCATAATTATTTATAATGAGTATTTGCCCTTAGATTCTCACGGCTTTCTCTATTTCGTGAATCTTCTTCAGAGCCGAGCACATCGACTGAATCTCCTTTACATCGCCAGTGTCGAGAGTGATATAGCCCTTGAACAGTCCGTCCTTACATTCGAGGTGGATATTGACAATATTGGCAGTGCAGGTATCACATATCACACGGGTGATGGTATTGAGCAGACCACGTCCGTCGATACCCGAAAGCTCAATAGTCGAAGTGCGGTTTGCCTTCTTCTTTTCCTCTTCGGCATGAGCTTCGGCAAGCAGAGTAGCCTTGTCTTTCTTCACGGGCTTTTCTTTTTTCTTCGCCAAAGGGTTGAGACTGCCAATCTGGTTGAGGTGCAAGAAGCCGAGGATGCCACTTTTAGTCTTGACATTCAGCATATTGCGCGTCTTGTTGTTGAGAGGAATCTTGCCTTCCTCGACCATGATGAAGAAGTCTTCCTTGTTGTTGACCTTGTAGCCATTCATCAGGTTGACCATGATGTCGTTGTTGAGCGTATATCCGCATTTGCGCACAAACTCCTCAAACTTCTTCTGTCCGGGGACGCTTTTCTCGCGGCGTTGCTTGTTGATCCAGCCTTGTATCTTGCTGCGAGCCTTGGTGGTCTTGACGATCTGCTTCCATTCGGGCTTGATAGTATCTTGATCGGAACAGATAATCTCGACCTGCACGCCGCTTTCGAGTATGGTGTTGAGAGGTACGAACTCGTGGTTGACACGGGCTGCCTGAGCACGCATCCCGATATTGGTATGAAGGGCAAAGGCGAAGTCGAGAGCAGATGCCCCTTTAGGCAGCTCCTTGAGTTCGCCGTTGGGGGTGAACACATAGATCTCGTGCGACAGGAGGTTGAGCTTGATGGTGTCGAGGAAGTCGAGCGCATTAGGCTCAGGATTGTCGAGAATCTCCTTGATGTCGCGCACCCATTTGTCGAGTTCGCGTATGTTGGCATTGGCGTTTTGCTTGTTGCCATCCTTGTACTTCCAGTGAGCAGCCAAGCCCCGTTCAGCCACTTCGTCCATGCGCTTGCTGCGTATCTGTACCTCGATCCAATGGCCATCTGGCCCCATGATGGTGAAATGCAGAGCCTCATAGCCATTTGACTTTGGCGCACTGATCCAGTCGCGCAGGCGCTCTGGGTGAATCTTATATACGCTCGTGATGGCAGTATAGATACGCCAGCAGTCTTGTTTCTCGGTCTCTGGGCTCTGAGGTTCGAACACGATGCGAGCTGCAAACAGGTCATATACCTCCTCGAACGTCACGTGTTTGGTCTGCATCTTCTTCCATATCGAGAAGATAGACTTCATTCTGTACTTGAACGTATATTTCAAGTCGAGCGCATCGACCATCGACACAATAGGAGCAGCAAAGGTGGTGAACAGGCGTTCGCGGCTTGCCTCACTGTCTTTGATCAGGTTCTTGATCTCGTCGTACTCGTCGGGATGCTCGAACTCCAGACTCAGGTCTTCGAGCTCGGACTTGATGTTGAAGAATCCCAAGCGGTAGGCGAGAGGCGCATAAAGGTAAAGCGTCTCGTTGGCAATGCGTCTCTGCTTGAACTGCGAGAGGGCATTGAGCGTGCGCATATTGTGCAGGCGGTCGGCAATCTTCACAATCAGCACGCGCACGTCCTCGGACATGGTGAGCAGCAGGTTGCGGAAGTTCTCGGCCTGTTCCTCGGGGTTCTTGATGGCACGGTGCGACTCATCGGAAGTCTCTTCGGTCACAAAACGCACGTTGCCGCCAGATATTTTTGTTATTCCTCGCACCAAGTTGCCGATGCGAGTGCCAAAGGCTGCATCTATCTCTTCGGCAGTCACAGAGGTTTCTTTTACTACATCATGCAACAGCGCTGCCGAAATAGTAGTCGAACCCATGCCTATCTCTTTCGACACTATGCGAGCCACAGCCAATGGGTGGCAGATATATGGATCGCCATTGCGTCGGCGGTCGTCAGCGTGGGCTTTCTTGGCAAACTCGAATACACGAGTGATGAGCTCCACCTTGTCGCCTTTGCGCGTGTTGGAATAATCGAGCAGCAAGCCCTCAAATTCCTTTTGTATCATCAACTCCTCGTCGGGAGTAATAGGAATAATAGTCTTTTGTGCTTCCATTTTTCTCATTGTTTTAAGGTTGATTTCCTTATCTGACCCTCAGTCGTTGCCCTATGCTGATATTGTCGCTCCTGAGATTGTTGAGCTTCTTTATCTTTTGGACAGTAGTGCCGTATCGGCGAGCTATATAACTGAGAGTCTGACCTTTCTGTACCACATGAACGTCACCGCTTGCAGAGCCTTTGCCAGTGTTGCCTTTGGTCTTGCTGTTGCCAATCGAACGGTTGCCGCCATTCATGACATAAGAATTGCGCTTGCCACGCACGAAAATCTCTTTAAGTTCGCCATTGTGGGGTAAGAGCGAGTCGGCCTTATATGCCATGATGGAGTCTTGCAATTCGATGAATTCGACAGTCTTTTCGGCAGGCAGAGTAAGCGACATCGCCTTCTCGGGACTGGCAGGAATGATGTCGAGCACATATTGAGGGTTCATGCTCTCGATGGCCTCAATAGGCACACCTATTACATTGGCTATCTGGTCGAAATGCACCATAGAGTTGATCATTATCGTGTCGCATTGAGGAGGAATCTCGCCTATGGTGGCGCACAGGTTGTGTTCGCAATGATAGTTCATGATATATGTGGCAGCGATAAACAACGGCACATAGGTTCTCGTTTCGGATGGCAGGAAATTGTAGATTTCCCAGAACGTATGTCGTCCACCCGAACGGGCAATAGCCTTGTTGATGTTGCCAGGGCCACAGTTGTAGGCCGCTATTGCCAAAGCCCAGTCGTCGTACAGCTTATACAGCTGCTTGAGGTAACGGCATGCAGCATCGGTAGATTTATATAGGTCGTAACGCTCATCGACAAAAGAGTTGACCTCCAGCCCAAGAATCATGCCTGTGCCTGGCATGAATTGCCACAGACCTGCAGCCTTGGCACGGCTATAGGCATTCTGCTTCAATGCCGATTCGATACAAGCCAGATACTTCAGTTCTGATGGCATTCCGTGGCGTTGTAGGGCTTCTTCGAAAACAGGAAAATAATGGTTGAAGCCAATACCCACCATGCGTTCGACAGCCGAGCGACGTCGATGCACATAGAGGTCGAGGCATTTGCGAATTGGGTCGTTGAATGGCATTTCGATGACCGTAGGCAAAGCAGCCAGTCGCATCATGTATAACGAGTCGGAAACCTGTTCGGACACAGAATCGCTGACACAGGTAGAATCAGCGTGGATGAACATACGCTCGAGCCACGAATAAGAGAAAGGCTTGTTGGCCAATTCTTCTTCGTCGGTGTCGAGTTCGATGCTTTCAGGAAATACCATATCATCGTCCGAGGCATTGACCATAGCCTGATATTCGGGAGTGTTCTTGTCGATTTTCTTGTGTTTTTTTCTGCGGCTTTGACCCATTACGGCAAAGCAGCATACAGAAATAATGGTGATAAGAGTTATCAGTCGTTTCATCATTTTGATTGGAGTAGTCGATAGATAAAAGACGCAGACACGTCAGTTAGAAGTTAATCTTGTAGGATAACATGAGAGTCGGATTGTTGTCGGCATCGAGGTCGGTCGATACATCAAAATGATAGAGGGAGGCATCGACATAAGCATCGACCATCGAAACAAGATAGACGCCAATCATGCCGACAAGACAATAGTCTCGCCATGTGCGATATGCGTTTTTCTTGCGCTTGAACGTCTTTTCCAGATAATCTCGCTTTGCCTCTACATCATACCCTGGAGGGAGGAAGTCCATATAGCTCTTATTCGGACTGTTCATCACCAGGTCGCGATAGGCATTCGAGTAGGTGGTGAAATACTTGTTGTTGAAACTGTAGCCATATATCAGACCCAGGAAGCCTCCGTAGATGATTGGCAGTTTCCAGTACTTTCGGTTGTAGATCTGACCGCCTCCGGGGAATAGGGCTGCATACCAAAGAGCCTTGTTGGGCGACGGATTATAGCGGTTGAAGTAGTCGTCGTCCCACATCTCGGCAGTCATGGCGGCATATACAGCAGCCAATGAGTCTTCGTTGACTACAAGCTCGTGCATCATGCTGTCGTTGGCATATTGTGGCAGAGCGTTGTCGAAGTCGATGATTGGCAACGTGTCGCGCTGCAACACGAGAGTATCTTGCTGAGCCTTTGCCGAAAATGGCAGGCACAGCAAAACAGAGAAAAATATGAGTATTCTGAAAGAGAATTGTTTCATCGCTCAATAGAGTCGAGAAGAGATAAAATGTTCTGAAGATCTTGGTCTGTCTTGAATGGGATGGTGATTTTGCCTTGCCCTTTCTCGTTGCACGACATCCTCACCTTGGTGCTAAACATTTGCGACAGATGGTTCTGCATAGCCTGGAGGATTTCGTTAGATGGCGACATCGTGCCTTGTTTCGGTTGCTTTGGCATTGATGCTTCCTGCGATTCTCCGAAGTCGAGGATACGGCCTTCGAGATAGTCCTTTACCAATGCCTCGGCCTTGCGCACCGACAGGTCTTGTTCGGCAATGAGATGAAAGAGCTTGACCTGCTGCTCAGGTTCCTCGATTGGCAGTATTGCACGAGCATGCCCCATGCTCAGCTTTCTTTCCTTGAGCGCAATCTGCAGTTCGGCAGGCAAACGCAACAGTCGCATGAAATTGGCTACCGTAGCACGGCTCTTGCCCACGCGGGCTGCCAGTTCCTCCTGAGTGCATCCATGACGAGCTAACAGCTGCTGATATGCCAATGCCACCTCGATGGCGTTGAGGTCTTCGCGCTGGATGTTCTCGATCAGCGCCATCTCCATCACGTCGTCGTCGCTCACCTTGCGTATGTAGGCAGGAATAGTCTCGAGACCAGCAATCTGAGCTGCACGGAAACGTCGTTCGCCAGCTACAATCATATATGAGCCGTCTTCTTCCTGACGGAGTGTGATAGGCTGAATGATGCCAATCTGTTTGATCGAGGCAGC
Source organism: Bacteroidales bacterium (assembly GCA_016293065.1). Lineage (GTDB taxonomy): Bacteria > Bacteroidota > Bacteroidia > Bacteroidales > UBA3663 > Liminaster. The sequence goes on along the minus strand of JAEDEY010000050.1, from coordinate 6,090 downwards.
CAAGTCTTCGATGGCTTGCTGGTCGAAATCGTGTCGGGGCTGAGATGGGTTGGCATGAATCTGGCTGATTTCAATCTCGTTGATCGACGATGGGGCAAACTCTTTTGGTGTTGTATCGTCGATAGAAATCAGCGCGTCAAGACCACGACCAAGTCCATTTTTGTTTATTTTCATTTATGTTATATCTGTTAGTCTGTTTATCAAATAATTTTTAGCCATGGAACAACACTTTTTATTGAAAACCAATAATATATTATTGCCCATGATGAGAATAACCTCGCAAAGGTACAAAAAAACGCAGAAATATCCAAATATTTCTACGTCTTTATAATTTTTTAATTTTTTACCAACTCGGCATTAGGCAGAGAATCGTGGTGTTTGGCGAGTATTTCGCGAGCCAGCATCATATAGCTCGAACTACCCTTTGAGTCGGGAGAATAGAGCAGGGCAGGCAGTCCGTAGCTTGGAGCCTCACTTAGTCGTATATTTCGCTGAATCACAGTGTCGAACACCAGTTTTTGGAAGTGTCGTTTCACTTCGTCGTATATCTGGTTGGCGAGCCTCAGACGAGCGTCGTACATAGTCAGCAGGAAGCCTTCGATTTGTAGTCTTGGGTTAAGTTTAGTCTTGATGATCTTGATTGTATTCAATAGCTTGCTGATACCTTCGAGAGCGAAATATTCAGCCTGAACAGGTATGATTACCGAGTCGGCGGCAGTCAGACAATTGATAGTGATGATGCCCAATGATGGAGAGCAGTCGATGATGACATAGTCGTACAAGTTCCTGATAGCCTTCAGTTGTTTGCGTAGCACTTGTTCGCGGTTTTCTATGTTCATGAGCTCAAGTTCGGCACCCACAAGGTCAATGTGAGACGAGATGATATCGAGGTGATTGACACACGTCGGCAAAACAGCCTCGGCAGCTGTAGCATAGTTAATCAGACAATCGTATATAGTAGTATCAACATTCTTTATATCTATGCCAAGACCGCTTGAAGCATTGGCCTGAGGATCGGCATCGATGAGCAGTACCTTCTTGTCCAAGGTAGCAAGAGAAGAGGCAAGGTTGATGGCAGTAGTGGTTTTGCCAACACCTCCTTTCTGGTTTGCGATTGCTATTACAAGTCCCATATATTATAAATTAATTGATTAATTTATTGATATTGTCAAGTGATAAATAACTTTGCAAAGTTACTTCTATTTATAGTTCTCTGCAATTTATGATGAAGAATATCGAAAAAAATGTTGATAAGTTGTCTGTTTGTTGATAACTTTCTGTAATTTTTCATAAAAAACGCATAAATGATTGGCATATTCAAGAAAATAATGTATTTTTGCGCTTTCAAAAATGTGAGCGATGACAGAAAATACATTTCAGGCATTTACTTATCCTGAAGCGGATGGCTATGGCCAGCTGGAACTGAAGGACGATGAGAAAGTTATACTTGTGACCAACGATGATGGCTATTCGGCACTTGGCATCAACTCTTTGGTTGAGTCGCTGAGAGGATTAGGCCGCATAATTGTCTGTGCCCCCGACTCTCCACGTTCGGGCTTCTCATCGAGTTTCACTTGCACACGTCCGGTCACTCTCCAGCGTCTCAGCGACGATGGGGAAGTGGCAGTGTATGCGTGCAGTGGCACTCCAGTCGATTGTGTCAAGTTGGCGCTGCACCGTTTCTTTCACCATAGGCAGCCAGACCTCATTGTATCGGGCATCAACCATGGTGGCAACGACTCTATATGTGTGATGTACAGTGGTACGATGGGAGCAGTGCTTGAGGCATGTGCAGTGGGTGTTCCGGCAGTGGGTTTCTCGCTTCTCAACCATTCGCCTCAGGCCGATTTCTCTGCTTCGGTGTCTATCACTCGCAGCATCACCCAGCAGCTTCTCGACCACCCTATGCCTAAAGGCGTAGTGCTCAATGTCAATATTCCGGCAGTAAACGATATCAAGGGCATTCGAGTGTGCCGTCAGGCTGCAGGAGTGTGGATCAAGGAATTCCACCATCTTGAGGGCGAAGAGAACGACGGAATAGCGAGTTTCCAGGTGACAGGCGAGTATTTGAATACCGAGCCCGAATCAACCGACACCGACCGTTATTGGCTTGACCACGATTATGTGTCGGTCGTTCCGTCGTTTGTCGATTATACCTGCCATGAGCGACTCGCAGACTTCAATTATTTAGAGAAATGAAATACTATCTGATTGCAGGCGAAGCCTCTGGAGACCTGCATGCTTCACGCTTGATGCATGAGCTGAAGAGACGCGACCATCGTGCTGAATTTCGCTTTTATGGTGGCGATGCCATGAAAGCCGAAGGAGGTGTGCTGGTATGCCATTATTCGAAGTTGGCATATATGGGGTTTGTGCAAGTGGCATTACACTTGCAAGAGATCCTGACTGGCATGAGCCGCTGCAAGAAAGATATTGCTTGTTATCAGCCTGATGCGGTGATTCTGGTCGATTATCCAGGCTTCAATCTCGGTATTGCCAAGTGGGTTAAAAAACACTTGTCGGCCAAGGTGGTCTATTACATTTCGCCAAAGATATGGGCTTGGAAGGAATATCGGCTGAAGGATATACGCAAGTATGTTGACTGTATGCTCAGCATTTTGCCATTCGAGGTTGATTATTACAAGCAGCACAATTACGACGTGACCTATGTCGGCAATCCCACTGTCGATGAACTGGAGCCGCTGCGTGTTGGCGAGTTCAGTCGTGAGGAGTTTTGTAAAAAGCACGATCTGAATGTCAATCAGCCTATCATTGCTTTGCTGGCAGGTAGTCGAAAGGCAGAGGTTAAGGGAAACCTCCCTGTCATGCTCGAAGCTGCCACTCGTTTCACTTGCCATCAGGTCGTCATAGCCGGAGCTCCTGGACTAACGCGCGAGTTCTACCAACCTATCATCGATAGCTTCCGTACTGTGCCGCCTGTCAAACTCGTGTTTGGCGAGACCTACGACCTTCTGCGTTCGGCTCAGGTTGCAGCAGTCACCAGCGGTACGGCTACACTTGAGACCGCATTTCTCAATGTCCCTCAGGTAGTCTGCTATCAAATGGGAGGTGGAATGATTGCGTACAAGATAATGGAATTTGTCTTGCGCAAGATTCGCTATGTCTCGCTTGTCAACCTTTTGCTCGATAGTCCAGCTGTTGTTGAACTTCTTGGTCCGTATCTCACTGCCAAGAGGCTTCACAGCGAACTTTCACGCATCATTGACGACTGTGCAGGCCGTCGTACTATGCTTTCAGAATATGAACGTATGCGTTCGATACTTGGAGCCCCAGGAGCGCCAGTGCGTGCTGCCGAAACCATTATTGAAATGTTGAAAACCAAATAATTAATTAATAAACACAATCATGTTAGATAAAATTTTAGCAATTTCTGGTAAGCCAGGACTCTACCGTCTTGTTGCTCGTGGTAACAACAATCTCATTGTCGAATCTCTCGCTGACGGACGTCGTATGCCTGCTCATCAGCGTGACCGTGTTCTTTCTTTGGGTGATATCGCAATGTACACTGTCGATGGCGAAGTGCCTCTCAATTCTGTCTTTGCCAAGGCTAAGGCTTTGACTGGTGGTACTGTTGCTCCAGTAGCTCTTAATGACTCAGCCGTTGCACAGCGTGCTTGGTTTGCCAAGGTTATGCCTGAGTACGATGAAGACCGTGTGCGTGCAGGTGATATCAAGAAGTTCATCCAGTGGTATAACATCCTTATCGAGACTGGCAACGACGATTTCTCAGAGCCAGAGGCATCTGCTGAGACTCAGGAAGAGGCTTAATCCAGTCTTGTTTCAGCATTAATGTAAAATTATGCAGCACCATGCAATGTCAGTGTGGTGCTGCTATTTTTATTGTCTTTTATTCTATTGTCAAGATATCACTGTGATAGAAGCAAACTTGAGCAGGAGAGTCTTGTCGCCAAAGTTGTCAAAGTTCACTACCAGTCGGGCATTCTCTCCCAATCCGCTTGTCTCTTTGACTGTGCCTTGTCCAAATCGGTTATGCTCGATGCGTGTGCCCACAGTAACCTCCTTTCCGCCTATTGAAAGCGAACCTGAGCTTGGAGCATGAGAAATCAGGTTTGGCTTATCCTGAGGTGCCACCTTGACCACTCTGCCAGTGAATTCCAGTATCTTGTTGCGTGAGCTTGACGTACTACGTGAGGCAGTCCTGTTGCTGTTAAGATTGTCATAGCTGATGGTATTGCCAAATGGACGGAAGAAGTCACCTCCTCCCGATGAGCCATAGTCGATCGTTTCTCTCTCGCTTCCACTTTGCCTGATGTATTGCTTGTCGATATCTTTCAAGAAACGAGAAGGCTTGGCAGGTTCGCTTCTGCCGTTGCGGAAACGAGAACGCGAGTAGGAGAGGAAACAGTTCTCCTCGGCTCTCGTGATTGCCACATAGAACAGACGGCGCTCTTCCTCGAGTCCACCGGGTTCATTGATCGACATATCAGAAGGAATCAGATTCTCTTCGACACCAACGATGAAAACATTCTTGAACTCCAGACCTTTTGCTTGATGGATAGTCATCAATGCCACATAGTCTTTTTCGCCATCGTCTTTCTCTTCTGCAGGGTCAATGTCACCCGATAGCGAGACATCGGCAAGAAAGTCTATCAGCTTGTCGTTTGGATTGCCTTCTTCGGCACAGGTGATGATGAATGACTGTATAGCACTCAGCAGCTCCTCGACGTTCTCGACCCGGCTCTTGTCTTCTATGGTAGAGCCTGAATTGAGATCTGCCTTAATGCCGCTCTCAACGATGACACGCTCTGTTAGTTCGTAGGCATTGAGCTGAGTGTTGAGTTGCTGGAAATGCTCGATGAGAGTTGCGAAGCCTACGAGCTTGCCTGCTGTTCCTTTGTTGACCGGAACGCCATGAGCCAGAGGGTCGCGACAGATGTCGAACAGCGTGTTATGCTCGTCGCGAACGACAGCTATCTTGCTTACAGTGGTGTCGCCTATGCCACGTGCAGGATAGTTGATGATGCGCTTGAAAGCCTCTTCGTCGGCAGTGTTTGTAATGAGACGCAAGTAGGCAATGATGTCCTTTATCTCCTTGCGCTGGTAGAATGACAGTCCGCCGAAGATGCGGTATTCTATTCCACGTTTTCTGAGCGACTCCTCAAGGTTGCGGCTCTGTGCATTGGTGCGGTACAGTATGGCGCAGTCGCTGTAGTTGTAGCCATGAGCATCATGCAGTTCAGCAATCTTCGATGCAACGACATACGACTCTTCGAGGTCGCTGTATGTTCCAGTGAGCGAAAGCGGATTGCCATGGTCTTTCTCGCTGTAGATGGTCTTAGGTATCTGCTGTCTATTATGCTTGATGAGACTGTTGGCAGCATTCACGATATTGCGTGTACTGCGATAATTCTGTTCGAGTTTGAATAGTTTGGTGCCGGGAATCTGATTGCTCAGTTCCAAGATATTGCGTATGTTGGCACCACGGAATGAGTAGATTGACTGAGCATCGTCGCCAACTACAGTAAGGTGTTTGTGTTGACGCACTAACTGCTCGACTATGAGATGTTGGGCTCGGTTGGTGTCCTGATACTCATCGACCAAAACATATTTGAAATAATTCTGGTAGTATTCGAGAACATCTGGGAAATCGCGGAACAAGATATTGGTATAGATGAGCAGGTCGTCAAAGTCCATTGCTCCTGCCTGATAGCAGCGGTTCCAGTAGGTCTGATAGATATCGGCAAACCGAGGACGCTTTGCTCTCTCGTCATACTGCATCAGTTCTCGGTTTGAACGATACATTTCTGGAGTGATGAGGTTGTTCTTGGCATTGCTGATTTGAGCCTGAATGCCGTTTGGCTTGTATGTCTTGTCGTCAAGCCCCATCTCCTTGATGATGCTTTTGACCAGGCTGCGAGAGTCGCTTTGGTCGTAGATGGTGAAATCCTGTTTGAATCCGAGTCTTGTGGCTTCACGACGCAGTATTCGGCTGAAAAGGCTGTGGAAAGTGCCCATCCATAGGCGACGCGACAGTCCAGGACCAACAAGATCGCGGATTCGGTTCTTCATCTCTGTTGCCGCTTTCTTGGTAAAAGTAAGTGCAATGAT
>JAEDEY010000177.1 GCA_016293065.1 Bacteroidales bacterium | reverse complement strand
GTGCGTTGCTGATTGAGGTCGAAAGAGGAGAGAGGAGTGCTCAGGAAATTGTCGAATGGCTCGTTGGCAACACCAATCATGGCTATGTCCTCGGGTATTCTGATTCCTTTTCGCTTGAAGATATCCATGGCGGTGATAGCTGAAAAGTCGCCTGACGAAAATATGGCATCTGGTCGGTCGTTGTCCATCAGAATACGCATTGCAGTCTCGGTGCCAGTTTCCATGGTAATACAATTCTCATAGACGAAACGTTTGTAAAGAGGCAAACCGCAGTCTTGAAGAGCCTGTTTGAATCCGTCGAAACGATCCTTGTATTGTTTCATCAGTAGCGGACCTGTGAAGATGCCGATGTTCCTGCATCCTTTTTTCTTGAATTGCATCACTGCATCATAACCAATCTGGAAATTGTCGTTGGTGATACTGTCTGCTGTACACTTTTCGGGAATACGGTCGAAAAAAACCAATCGAGTGTTGTGAGCAGCACACATCTCTTCGTATTTTGAACTGATGTCACTGCCGATGCTTGTAGCAGAGAGCGATATGGCTAAGCCATCGACCTTTTTGGAAAGCAGCGATTTCACGGCAGCCATTTCATCATCTTGACTTTCATTGCTTGCCGCAATGATGATGTTATAGTTTTGTTTTTGGGCATTGCTTTGAAATGAGCTGATGAGAGTGGCAAAGAAATTTCGGTCGATACGGGGTACAACAATTCCAAGAACATTACCTTTGCCAGTGCGCAAATGATGTGCAACAGGGTCGGGAATATAGTTCAATTCAGCAGCCAGATCCTGCACAGCTTTGCGCATCTTTGCACTGATGCGTAGGTTGTTTTGCAAGGCACGAGACACTGTCGATGCAGTCGTATTCAGTCTTAGCGCCAAGTCATAGATTGTGATTTTTTCTTTTTCGCCCATGGCATTATTTCTATGATTCGATTGCCGCAAATATATGGTATTAATTTCAATATACAAAATAAAAGAGCGAAAAAATGTATGTTTATTACATTAGTTCGCTCCATTTCTACCTGATTACGGTATTATTTAGATTAGTTTTGAAATACTAATCCATCTTCGCCTGTATCTACATTGATAGGTCGTGTTCTATCGATTGTACCAGAAAGCAATGTTTTCGACAATGAGTCGAGCAGATATTTCTGGATTGCACGTTTCACAGGGCGAGCGCCAAACTGAGGGTCATAACCTTCTTTTGCAAGGAATCTGCGTGCTGCATCGGTGACATGAAGGTCGATGTCATTGGCTTTGAGTATCGACCAGCAGCGGCTCAACTGAATATCGACAACCTGACGTATGTCACTCTCGGTCAATGGAGAGAACTGCACTATTTCGTCGATACGGTTGATGAACTCCTGCTTCATGACTGAGCGCAGTTGCTCTTCGGCAAGATTGCTTGTCATGATGATGATGGTGTTCTTGAAGTTGACATTACGTCCCTTGCCATCGGTCATGTGTCCTTCGTCGAGTACCTGAAGGAGTGTGTTGAAGACATCAGGATGAGCCTTCTCGACCTCATCAAAGAGCACTACGCTATATGGCTTGCGACGCACAGCCTCGGTGAGCTGACCACCTTCCTCATAGCCGACATATCCCGGAGGCGCACCGAACATACGAGTTACACTGAACTTCTCCTGATACTCCGACATGTCGATACGGGTTATCATCTTCTCGTCGTCGAACAGGAATTCAGCCAAAGCCTTGGCGAGCTCAGTCTTACCGACACCTGTCTGTCCGAGGAATAGGAACGAACCGATAGGGCGCTTAGGGTCATTGAGCCCAGCACGACTGCGGCGAATGGCGTTGGAAACAGCTTCGATAGCCTCGTTCTGACCTACCACGCGCTTGTGTAGTTCAGACTCAAGATTGACAAGCTTATCGCGTTCGGAAGTCATCATCTTGTTGACAGGTATGCCTGTCCAATTACTTACTACCTCGGCAATGTCGTTTGCATCAATCTCTTCCTTGATGAGCGACTCGCCAGCTTGATTGTGAAGTTCCTCTTGCAGACGTTCGTTTTCCTTCTCTTTCTGAGGAATTGTCTCATACTGGATCTTGGCCACAGCGCCATAGTCGCCGTGCTGCTTAGCCTGTTCAGCCTGGAACTTGAGGTTCTCGATGTCGATCTTGTTTTGCTGGATCTTGTTGATAATAGACTTTTCCGACTCCCACTTCTTGCGCAGGCTGTCTTCCTCTGCCTTCAACTCCTTGATCTTTGCTTCAAGAGCATTGAGCTTCTCCTTATCGTTCTCCCACTTGATTGCTTCGCGTTCGATTTCAAACTGCATAACCTGACGATGTATCTCGTCAAGAGCCTCTGGTTCGCTGTCTCTCTCCATACGCAGCTTAGCCGAAGCCTCGTCAATGAGGTCGATAGCCTTGTCGGGGAGGAAACGGTCGGTGATGTAACGAGTAGAAAGACGAACAGCCTGTATGATAGCAGCATCCTTGATACGAATCTTGTGATGGTTCTCATATCGTTCTTTTAATCCGCGCAGGATAGCGATAGCGGCAGTTTCGTCTGGCTCATCTACCATAACTTTCTGGAATCGGCGTTCCAGAGCCTTGTCCTGTTCGAAATATTTCTGATATTCGTTGAGTGTTGTTGCACCAATAGCACGCAGTTCGCCACGCGAGAGGGCAGGCTTGAGGATGTTGGCAGCATCCATAGCGCCCTGACCTCCACCTGCACCTACGAGAGTGTGAATCTCGTCGATGAAGAGGATAATCTCGCCATCTGACTTCTGCACCTCGCTGATGACGTTCTTCAATCGTTCCTCAAACTCTCCTTTATACATTGCGCCAGCCACGAGAGCACCCATATCGAGCGAGTAAATCTGCTTCGATTTGAGGTTCTCTGGGACATCGCCACGCACGATGCGTTGAGCAAGACCCTCGGCAATAGCAGTTTTTCCTGTTCCTGGTTCACCGATCAATACAGGGTTGTTCTTGGTGCGTCGCGACAGAATCTGCAACACACGACGGATCTCATCATCACGGCCAATCACAGGATCGAGCTT
>JAEDEY010000176.1 GCA_016293065.1 Bacteroidales bacterium | reverse complement strand
GGATTCGGTTCTTCATCTCTGTTGCCGCTTTCTTGGTAAAAGTAAGTGCAATGATTTCGTCGGCATTGTACCCGTGCTGCAGCAGATAGGCAATCTTCATCGTGAGAACGCGAGTCTTGCCCGATCCAGCACCGGCTATAACAAGTTGAGGGCCATCGCAATATACGACGGCCTCTCGTTGACTTGGATTTAACGTATCTAAGTAATTGCTCATTTGTTATGGATACAATCAGTAATCAATAATCAGTAATCAATAATCAATCCGTCAGAACTTGTATCCAATAGTCAGGTCATACTTCAGTGTATGAGTCTTCATATCTACATGATCGGCAACTACACCTTCGCTGAATGAAGCATTCCAGTTGGGGTCGAAAGAAACAGACTGAGTAGTTGGATAAGCAGCAACCACTTCGTCTTGTATGCGATCCATGACGGCAAAGTCAAAGAACCAGTTACCCTTTGCCCAACCTATACCACCGCATATATACTGAGTCTTGTCGAGCAGGCTATAGTTGGTCTTAGTACTTGAGTCGAACATCAATGTGCGGTCGTCACCCCAGTAGTTCTCACCTCGGTATGTCTCGCTCCAGCCTGTCTGTCCAAGGTTGTCGTTGAGCACGTTGTCCTTGTAAGGCGAAGTCTGGAATGCATATCCGGCACGGAGACTTAGATTGTCGGTCAAGCGATATTCTGCACCTGCCTTGATGGTGTGCTGGAGCTGCATGTTGTTCTTGATCAGGCGGTTCATTCCCGAATACTCTCCCTTGTAGTCGTTGGCACTTGTGTATTTTGCACGAGAGAAATCCTTTGCGTCATATTCAAGACTCAGGATACCCTTAGTGCCGACCACATAGGCTGCCGATATCTGATATTCCCAAGGAGTCTGGTACTTGTAGCGATATTCGTATGCTCCGTTGCGGTTGGCATAGCTGTAATCCAGGCAGTCAGGGTCGTTGGTAATCATCGCGCCATTGTAGTAATCTTTCATCTCATACCATGTAGGAGTATGAACGGCAAGTCCCAAGCGCCATGCATCAGTTGCCTTCCAGAGTACACCCAGCTTCACATTGACACCCGATCCTTGAGTCTCTAGGTCGTTCGAATATTCTGTGTAGTCGCCCTCGTATTGGTAGTCATAATCTTCATAGAGGTCTGAAAGGATAGTCGAATTGTAGTCGATAATCGACAATGTCAATCCGGCATAGAATGTGTCATCCCAGTTGGCTGAGAGATTGATGTCGTATTCATCCATACGGTTCTTCTCTCTTACAGCAAGACGCTGATATGACTGGAGACCTTCTGACACATTATAGGCATTGACACCGCCTGTGCGCACGAATTTCCTGTCTTCACCTTCTCCGATCCAATATCCGGCATCGTCAATGGCAAACGAATCATAACCCATGAGGGCGATGAGAGGTATGTTTGAATTTTCCCAAGCCTTATCGTCGGCGAGATAGCCTGGGTCATTGAAATGGTTGGTAGCACGGAGAGCATTATTGGCACGAACAGCCACATAATTGCCAAACGAGCCACGAGGATTATCCATAGTCATCTTGTACTTACGGTTCACACCCTCACTGTGGTTCAGTCCAAGTCCGATATTGAAGTTGACCAGACGGTCGAATCCCTCAGGACGTATCGATATGATGTATGCGAGGTTGGAAACCGAGAAGTCGGATTTCTTGCTTTTCTGACTCACCGTACCATCGGTCTTGCTGCGCGATACGGCAAGCGTTGGGGAGATTGAAACCTGACTGTTGCCACGGAAGATTCCGATACCGGCAGGATTGTCCTTCATGCATGTGGCATCGCCACCGAGAGCACCGAATGCACCAGCCATCGAGCGATATCGTGCTGTTCCTGCAATCTCTGTTGACCCGAAGCGGCCTGCATCAACGATATTCTGAGCCAGGACTGGAGTCATGGCTGCAGAAATCAGTATAGTAGAAAAAAGCTTATTCATTTTCATTGTCATGTTAATAGTTTTTTATCGACGTCCGCCACCTCCGCGAGAACCTCCGCTTGAATGGCTTCCACCGCCAGAGAAACTACTGCCACTCGAACGGCTGCCTCCGCTGAATGAACTGCCAGAAGAGTAGCTCGAGCGAGAACTGCTTGACGAACGGTTGCTATTGTAGCTTGATGAACGGTTGCTGTTGCTTGACTGAGTGCGTGTGTTGTTGGCACGACTCTCGCGATTTGCTCTCACTGTGCCGTTCTGACGGCTTGTATTGAGGCTGCTGCGATTGCGGTCGTATGACGAACCAGTGCTGTTGGTACGAGTAACTGACGAGCCAGAACGAGTAGGACGAGTATAGCTGCTTGAGCCATTGCGGTTGTCACGTCCCGATGCATTGGCACGATTGCTGCCTCCTCGCAGAGAGAAGTTGTTGCGAGAATCTGTGCGTGAAGCAGAAGCCGACGAAGCATATCCACCGTTTCTTGTTCCGGCAACGGCAGCACGGTTGCGGCTGCGGGTCATGCCTGGGACAGAACTGCTTGCAAGATTTCCGTTGTTGACACGGTTTGGCAATCGGTCGAAATGATGCCCATGAAAATGTCCTCCATTGTGGATGTGATGGTTGTGGTGGTGATGAGCATACGACCAGTTGTAGCATGGAGAGTGGTAGTGAGGATGCCAATAAGAATAATAGCCCCAAGAATGCCCCCAGTAGAAGCCACCCCAGCCAAAGCTCCAGTTCCATGAAAGATCCCAGTACCATGGGTCATAGAATGCCCAATCCCAATAATAATATGGATCATAATAAGCAGGTCCATAATAGTAAGGATTGTAAGCATAATAGCTGAACAGTCGGTTGTGGAAACGACGAATGCGGCTTGACCAAAAGAATGGGTCGATGTTGATCTCTGTAACATTGAGTATGATTGTGTCGTGCACCACCTGCGGCTGAGTGCTCAGCTTAGCGATGTCGTCGGCATTAATCTCGGTGATAGCCGAAGTGTTGCTGCTTGCTGTGGCTGTCTCCATAGCTGTGCCACGGCGATTGTAAGCGTCGATATCCCAATCATCATTAATATCGCTCGACCATACATCGCCAG
>JAEDEY010000049.1 GCA_016293065.1 Bacteroidales bacterium | reverse complement strand
ACACCAAAAATGGTTCAGTTCATATCACATTATACAGAGCAATACAGCTATCTCGACTCCATCCGATTGGCTCTCGATGGCGGCTGCCAATGGGTTCAGCTGCGAATGAAAGAAGCCTCGGACGAAGATTTCCTGCGCATTGGTCAGGAAGTGAGAAAGCTGTGCGAAAGGTACAAGGCCACATTCATTGTCGATGACCATGTGGAGCTGGTCAGAGAGATTGGAGCCGACGGTGTGCATCTCGGCAAGAAAGACATGCCGGTGGCTGAGGCTCGAAAGATCTTGGGCGATGGGATGATAATTGGCGGCACAGCCAACACCTTCGACGATGTGAGAATGCACTATGAGGCATCGGCCAACTACATCGGCTGCGGACCTTTCCGCTTCACCACAACCAAGCAGGGGCTGGCTCCTGTGCTCGGGCTTGAAGGCTACCGAAGCATAGTGTCGCAGATGAAGGCAGAGGGCATTGGCTTGCCTATCGTAGCCATTGGAGGCATCACAGCCGACGACATCACAGCCATCATGCAGACAGGCGTCACGGGAATAGCCATATCGGGAACAGTGCTCAGAGCTGACAATCCTGTTGAGGAGATGAAGAGGCTGATAAGGCTCGCTGATGGACAGATGTCTTTATGACATAGACTCGGAGCAACAACATACAATAGTAAATTTTTATATATAACAATAATATGGAACAAAAGAAACTTATCATTGCAGGACGTGAGTTCAATTCGCGTCTTTTCTTGGGTACAGGCAAGTTTAACGACAACGATGTGATGGCTCGTGCCATCGAGGCTTCGGGCACAGAGATGGTGACCGTGGCTATGAAGCGCATCGAACTTGCTGACCAGCAAGATGACCTGCTGACTCACGTCACCAAGAACCCTAACATACAGTTGCTCCCTAATACGAGCGGCGTGCGCAATGCCGAAGAGGCTGTCTTTGCGGCACAGATGGCTCGCGAGGCTTTCGGCACCAACTGGCTGAAGCTTGAGATTCACCCAGATCCACGCTATCTGCTGCCCGACTCAATCGAGACTCTCAAGGCAACAGAGCAGCTCGTGAAGCTCGGCTTCGTGGTGCTGCCTTACTGTCAGGCTGACCCGACACTGTGCAAGCATCTCGAAGAGGCTGGTGCTGCGACAGTCATGCCATTGGCTGCACCTATCGGCACTAACAAGGGATTGAGAATGAAGGACTTCCTACAGATTATCATTGAGCAGGCTACAGTGCCAGTAGTGGTCGATGCAGGTATTGGTGCTCCAAGCCATGCAGCCGAAGCAATGGAGATGGGTGCCGACTGCTGTCTGGTCAACACTGCAATTGCCGTTGCAGGCGACCCTGTGCAGATGGCCGTTGCATTCAAGGAAGCAGTGGTTGCCGGACGTCGCGCCTACGAGGCAGGCCTTGGCGCAATCTCTGACTGTGCCGAAGCAAGCAGTCCGCTCACAGCATTCCTCAACATGTAATCATTGTCAACAATCATTATCAACAACCACATCAGAAATATGGCAATAAACGATAATAAAGCATACGCGAAAAGAGAGAAACACTACATGCAGGGCAAGCTCTTCCCTTATATCAAGGTGGGCATGACCAAGGTGAATCTGACTCCTACGGTGACGAAAGATGCCGATGGCATTCCTCATACAGAAGAGAACAAGCCTGTGATGATCTACGACACCAGCGGTCCGTTCTCCGACCCTAACATCGAGGTCGATCTGAAGAAAGGCCTGCCTCGTCTGCGCGAGCAATGGATCCTTGACCGCGATGACACCGAACAGCTTGCGGAAGTGAGCAGCGAATACGGAAGGATGCGCCTTGCCGACAAGTCGCTCGACAGCCTCCGCTTCGAACACATACAGCTGCCTCGCCGAGCAAAGGCTGGCAAGGCAATCACTCAGATGGCATACGCCAAGGCTGGCATCATCACTCCAGAGATGGAGTATGTGGCAATACGCGAGAACATGAACTGCGAGGAATTGGGCATCAAGTCGCACATCACTCCTGAGTTCGTGCGTCAGGAGATTGCCCGAGGTCGCGCCGTACTCCCATCCAACATCAACCACCCAGAGGCAGAGCCAATGATCATCGGCCGCAACTTCCTGGTCAAGATCAACACCAACATCGGCAATTCGGCTACCACATCGAGCATTGAGGAAGAAGTGGATAAGGCAGTATGGAGCTGCAAGTGGGGAGGCGATACGCTGATGGACTTGTCAACAGGTGCCAACATCCACGAGACACGCGAATGGATTGTGCGCAACTGCCCGGTGCCAGTGGGAACTGTGCCTATCTATCAGGCCTTGGAGAAAGTCAACGGACGAGTAGAAGATCTGACATGGGAGATTTATCGCGACACGCTGATCGAGCAGTGCGAGCAGGGTGTCGATTACTTCACCATCCATGCTGGCATACGTCGCCACAACGTGCATCTGGCCGATAGCCGTCTGTGCGGCATCGTGAGCCGAGGCGGTTCGATCATGAGCAAATGGTGCCTGATTCACGACCGCGAGTCGTTCCTCTACGAGCACTTCGACGACATCTGCGACATTGTGGCACAGTATGACGTGGCTCTCTCGCTTGGCGATGGCTTGCGCCCTGGTTGTACTGCCGATGCCAACGATGCAGCACAGTTTGCCGAACTCGACACGATGGGCGAACTCGTGACCCGCGCATGGGAAAAGAACGTACAGGCATTCATCGAGGGTCCTGGTCATGTGCCTATGCACAAGATTCAGGAGAATATGGAACGTCAGCTCGACCATTGCCACGAGGCTCCTTTCTATACGCTCGGCCCTATCGTCACCGACATCGCTCCTGGCTATGACCATATAACGTCGGCAATCGGAGGCGCACAGATTGCATGGCTCGGTACGGCTATGCTCTGCTATGTGACACCAAAGGAGCACCTGGCATTGCCAAACCGCGAGGATGTGCGTGTGGGTGTGGTGACATTCAAGATCGCAGCTCATGCAGCCGACCTTGCCAAGGGACATCCTGGAGCACAGATCCGCGACAACGCCCTGTCGAAGGCTCGTTTCGACTTCCGCTGGCGCGACCAGTTCCACCTCTCGCTCGATCCAGAGCGCTCATTGCAGTATTTCGAGGAGGCAGGTCACACCGATGGCGAGTATTGCACAATGTGCGGACCTAACTTCTGTGCGGCAAAGCTGACTCACGACTTGAGAAAACTCTAACGACCTATGTCAAGCGAGAAAGACCCATCGACCGATATCTTCAGTCCTCGCTACGAGCGACAGAGGCTCTTGCCCGAAGTGGGTGAAGAAGGTCAGAAGCGGCTCGCAAAAGCCAAGGTGCTGATAGTTGGTGTGGGTGGATTGGGTTCGCCCATCGCCATCTATCTTGCAGGAGCTGGTGTGGGTACCCTTGGACTCATCGACGACGACATAGTCTCAGTGAGCAACCTGCAGCGACAAGTGCTCTATGCCGAGTCGCAAGTGGGCAAGCCAAAGGTGGATTGTGCCCGAGAGAGGCTCTTGGGACTCAATTCAGACATCACAGTCAACACCTACAGGCAGAAGCTGCAGGCTGACAATGCTCGAGAGCTGATAGCACAGTATGACATCGTGGTCGATGGCACAGACAATGCCGCTGTGAGATATGTCATCAGCGACGTATGCGTGGCATTGGGCAAGACCTATGTCTATGGTGCCATATGTGGATTTGAGGGTCAGGTGTCGGTGCTCTGCCGAGGCAAGGCAACTTATAGGGCACTCTATCCCGAGGAGCAGGAACTGAAAGATGCTCATGCAGCAAAGGCAGTGATTGGAGTCACTCCTGCCATCGTGGGAAGCGTAGAGGCGGCACAAGTGCTGCAACTCATCTGCGGCTACGGAGAGCCTTTGATTGATAAACTATGGACAATCGACCTGCGCACCATGCAGACGTTTGTCATCAGAGTATAATAACTTACAAAACAATGTTTTCAGACGAATTAAAACAATATGACTGGGACGAGACAACCCGACAGATTGCCTCGAAAACCGATATGGATGTGCGTCGCGCATTGTCGAAGAGTCATTGCGACATAGACGACTTCATGGCTCTTCTCTCGCCAGCAGCCGAGCCATATCTTGAGACAATGGCACGACTCTCGCGCAAATACACCGAAGAGCGATTTGGCAAGACAATGTCGATGTTCATTCCGCTCTATATCACCAACTCGTGCAGCAACTCCTGTATCTACTGCGGCTTCCACCGCGAGAACCCGATGGCTCGCATCATCCTCACTCCCGAACAGATAGAGGACGAATATCGCGCCATCAAGCAGCTTGCTCCGTTCGAAAATATCCTGCTCGTGACGGGCGAGAATCCTGCAAAGGCTGGTGTGCCATATTTGGCTAAGGCAATCGACATCGCAAAGAAATACTTCTCGAACATCAAGATCGAGGTGATGCCGCTGAAGACCGAGGACTATAAGGAACTGTGCAATCACGGCATGAATGGCGTGATCTGCTTTCAGGAGACCTATCATCGCGAGAACTACAAGAACTATCATCCTCGTGGCATGAAGTCGATATTCGAATGGCGCTGCGACGGCTTCGACCGCATGGGACAGGCAGGAGTTCACTCGATTGGCATGGGCGTGCTCATCGGCCTTGAGAAAGAGTGGCGCACCGACGTGGTGATGATGGCTCGGCACCTGCGTTACCTGCAGAAGCACTATTGGCGCACAAAGTATTCGGTCAATTTCCCTCGCATGCGTCCAGCACAGAACGAAGGCTTCCAGCCCAACTGCATCATGAGCGACCGCGAGCTGGCACAGGCTACATTTGCAATGCGCATCTTCGACCACGATGTCGATATCTCGTATTCGACACGCGAACCGGCATTCATACGCGACAATATGTGCACACTTGGTGTAACGACCATGTCGGCAGCATCGCGCGTCAACCCTGGAGGCTACCACACTTATCCTGAGGCTCTTGAGCAGTTCTCGGTGAGCGATGAGCGTTCGGCTTCGGAAATCGATGCACGACTGAAGGAACTTGGCAGACAGCCAGTGTGGAAAGACTGGGATGCTTCGTTTGACCAGATTTATTTCCCAAGTTGATGAACAATTTGAAACTGATAGTCATTACACGTCCGCAGTTTTTTGAGGGAGAGACAGCTTTGGTCAATGCCATGTTCGGACAAGGACTGATGCGTCTGCACTTGAGGAAACCGCAAGCGACAGAAGAGGAACTGGCAGAATGGATTGGTCAAATCGACGAGCCATTCCGCCAGAACATCGTATTGCACGACCACCATGCACTGTCGCGTACGATGCGCCTTGGCGGCATACACCTCAATAGCCGAAACCCAGAAGCACCAGAGTGGGTGAGCGAGGAAAAGCAGGAGAGGGGCTTCACCGTCTCGCGTTCGTGTCATTCGATCAGCGAAATCAAGCAGCATCGCGACCGCTGCGACTATCTGTTTCTCAGCCCCATCTATGACAGCATCTCGAAGGAAGGCTATGGCGCAGCATTCTCGCGCGAGGAACTTGAGGAGGCAAGATCATGCGGCTTATTGTCGGATAATGTATATGCACTTGGAGGAGTTTCGCTCGACAAGCTCCCCGAACTACTGACCTATGGGTTCTATGGAGCAGCCATACTTGGCGATATATGGAACTTTGCCTATGACAAACAACTGCTATTGAGCAGGCTGAAAGTTTATATGCAAAGAAAATAATGAAAAGGCTTGCACAAGCAAAATAAAAAGCATATCTTTGTGCCCAGAATGGCTAAATGCTCTAAACACAACAAAGAACCAATGAGCGGAACTGAACAAAAAAGCATATTTCAGCGCCCATTTTGGGTGTCGTTTTTTGCCCTGACGGCAGCGATAGTATGGGGTTGGGCTTATCCCCTCATCAAGTTAGGGTTTGCGGAGTTTGAGATTACGCAAGCAATGACTGGCAGCAAGATGCTATTTGCGGGTATTCGTTTTGCCTGTTCGGGTATCATCATCCTTGCAATAGCATTATGTTCGGGCAAGCATCTTGGCATAAAGTCAGCCAATGGAGAACGGTCGTATCTGTCGCTCATATACTCGGTGATGTTCATATTGGCATATTCATTGGTCAACACTACCCTTCACTATACGTTTTTTTATATTGGCCTATCATATAGTCAAGGCGCACGGGCTGCCATTCTCAACTCCATGAGTGTGTTTGCGGTGGTCATCATGGCATGCATCATGTTCAAGAGCGACAAGCTGACCATGCGCAAGATTGTGGGATGCGTGATTGGCATCTGCGGTATCTTGGCACTCAATTTAGGTTCAGAAGACAGCGGTTCGTTCTCCTTCATGGGCGACGGCATGATAATCCTCAATGCACTATGTGGTGCCAGTGCGGCATTGATGACGCGAGGACTCAACAAGCGCATTGACGTGTTTGTCGGAACAGGCTACAGCCTTGGCGTGGGAGGCGCATTGCTTGTCATCCCCGGACTGATGATGGGAGGCACATTGCCACACGTCACAATGTGGGGCTGCACCATCTTGCTTCTGCTCATTGGCATCTCGACACTCGGGTTCAGTCTCTACAACAAACTGCTGACTTGCAATCCTGTGGGTAAGGTGGCAATCTACAACTCGCTGATTCCTGTGGTAGGAGCAGTGACTTCCTGTCTCTGCCTTGGCGAGCCATTCTATTGGAAATACGTCGTTGCCGGAACATTGGCAACCGCAGGTATTTATATAATCAACAAAGGGAAGAAATAGGATTCCTGACATATTTACCTACTAATACAATTAAATAACAATGAAAACAAGACATTACCTATCAGCATTAATGCTTTTGGCTGTGACAGGGGCTTATGCCCAGAATCCTGCAATCAGTGCGATCTATACTCCTGATCCAGCTCCTTATGTACATGACGACAAGGTATATCTCTTTGTTGATCACGACGAAGACGATGCACTGTATTTCAAGATGAAGGACTGGATTGTCTTCGAATCGTCGGATATGGTAAACTGGACATATCTCGGTGCGCAGGTTTCAACTGCAACGTTCCCATGGGCGAAGCAGGGCGACAGAGCATGGGCGGCACAGGCAATTGAACGTAACGGCAAGTGGTACTGGTATCTGTGCTGTAATACAGCCGACGGAAAAGACGCTCTGGCTGTGGCTGTGGCAGATAAGCCTACGGGACCATGGGTTGATGCCATCGGAGGCCCATTGGCAGTTGGCTTTGGCTTTATCGACCCCACCATCTTTATCGACGATGATGGCAAGCCATATCTCTTCTGGGGCAATAAGGGCTTCTGGTATGGCGAATTGAACGATGATATGATATCGTTCAAGAATGGATATAAAGAGGTGAGCGGCTATACCGATCCAAAGAGTTTCGGCGAACTTCAGTCGAAGATGGACTGGAGCATTGGACGCGAACGCATGATGACGCAATAC
Source organism: Bacteroidales bacterium (assembly GCA_016293065.1). Taxonomy (GTDB): domain Bacteria; phylum Bacteroidota; class Bacteroidia; order Bacteroidales; family UBA3663; genus Liminaster. Next base: position 7,923 of record JAEDEY010000049.1, on the reverse strand, counting down.
GAGGAAGGCCCGTGGGTAACAAAGCGTGGTGATATCTACTATGCTGTCTATCCTGCTGGCGGGGTGCCCGAATACATGGCTTATTCAACTGCGCCAACTATTCATGGACCATGGACTTTCGGCGGACGTATCATGGACGAAGCAGAAAACAGCTTCACTATTCATGGTGGTAACATACACTTCCGTGGTCACGACTATATGTTCTATCACAATGGTGCACTCCCCAATGGCGATGGCTTCCGTCGTTCGACAGCTATCGAGGAGTTCAAGTTCAACGACGACGGCTCTATTCCATTCATCCCATTCACCAAAGAAGGCGTGAAGCCTCTTGGCACTATCAGTCCATATAATGTGGTTCAGGCAGAGACAATGTCATCGAGCTGGGGTATCAAGCTCGACCGATTGCCTGGAGAAAAGCATTATGTGACTTCGGTTCATAATGGCGATTGGATTAAGGTTCGTAATGTGGATTTTGGCACTAAGAGTCCTGCTCTTCTCTCCCTTGAAATACTCAACTGCAAGAGCGAGGGCGTAATAGAGTTCTATGCCGATAGACTTGGAGGCACTCCATTTGCTACTGCCAATGTCGGAAGAGACTCATCGGTGGTAAGTGCTGCTGTGGCAAAAGCACCAACAGGCATTCACGATGTATATGTCTTCTTCCGTGGCGGTGACACAGAACTCTTTGACCTCGACTGGTGGAAGCTCGAATAATAGAGCACAGTTAAGGACTGATACTGTTATTTCTCGCGCATAAAGATATTGATAGGAGTACCTGTAAACTCCCACTTTTCTCGGATCTTGTTTTCGAGATAACGGCGATAAGGTTCTTTGACCCACTGGGGAAGATTGCAGAAGAACGCGAAACTTGGAACGTTCGGAGCAGAGATGACTTCCTCGTGACTCTTGTCGGCTGTGGTGCTGACAGTAGCCTTGAGCTGGGTCACATACTTGATCTTGACAAACTTACCCTTATTGTTTGGTGGAGGATAAGCTCCTATCACATCGAGCATATACTCGTTGAGCTCGCTTGTCTTGATGACACGCTTGCGGTTCTCATACACCTTGACAGCAGTCTCGATTACCTTGTAGATGCGCTGCTTGGTGGTGGCAGAAGCGAAGATGATAGGGAAATCGACAAACGGAGCGAAGCGATTGCGGATGGCATTCTCGAAGCAGCGGATAGACTCCTTGCTCTTGTCGGCCACCAAGTCCCACTTGTTGACACAAACCACGAGACCCTTGCGGTTCTTCTCGATGAGTGAGAAGATATTCATGTCCTGTGCCTCGATGCCTCGAGTCGCATCGATCATGAGGATGCAGACATCGCTGTTCTCGATGGCACGGATAGAGCGAAGCACCGAATAATACTCGATATCTTCGTTCACCTTGTTCTTCTTGCGAATACCAGCAGTATCGACGAGATAGAAAGCGAAACCGAACTTGTCGTATTTCGAATAGATAGAGTCGCGGGTAGTGCCTGCGATGTCGGTTACGATGTGACGTTCCTCGCCCATAAAAGCATTGAGTATCGAAGACTTTCCTGCGTTTGGTCGGCCTACGATGGCGAACTTAGGAATGTCTTCGAGTGCTGATGAATCGTCTTTCTTGAAGCGCTTGACACATTCGTCGAGCAGATCGCCTGTGCCCGAGCCATTGGCAGAAGAGATGATGAAAGGATCGCCAAGACCGAGACTGTAGAACTCGGCAGCATAGATGTGCTGCTCGTAATTGTCGGCTTTGTTGGCAATGACAATCACTTCCTTCTTGCTGCGACGCAGGATATTGGCCACCTGATCGTCGAGGTCGGTCACGCCATTGTTGATATCGACGACGAAAAGAATGACATCGGCCTCTTCGATAGCAATATCGACCTGCTTGTTGATTTCTTCCTCGAAGATATCCTCGCTGTTGACAACCCAGCCTCCGGTATCGACTAATGAAAACTCACGGCCACCCCAGATAACGTGACCATACTGACGGTCGCGCGTTGTGCCAGCGACCTCACTCACAATCGCCGTGCGAGATTCTGTCAGGCGATTGAACAAAGTAGATTTACCCACATTTGGGCGACCTACGATAGCTACTAAATTTCCCATTTCTGTATGTTTATTTTAAGTTATGTCCATCAGCCTGTTTTTGGGCGAAGCGGTTACCGGTAAGCGAGGCCGTCGCGGTCTGTTTTACCAGCCACTTGCTGCCGTGGGTCAGGTATCCGATGGATTTGCGGGTGCAAAGATAAGCAGAATGAAGCAAATGAGCAAGTTTATCGTGTTATTTATCAATATTTTGGCAAACAATAGTCGTACTTATCAACGTGTACTTTTCAAAATTCATCAATTACAGGTGTGAAAAAACTGGACATTCGCTTTCGTTAATGAAACAAATTCTTTATTTTTTAGTGTATATTGAGTAAAATGATTATTACAACCGTTGCCGTTTTCACATAATATATCTATATTTGCCATCAAATTACCAAATCCAATCAATGAAAAATAAGCTATTCTCTCGATTAGGAATAATCGTGTCGTGTGTTTTTGCCGTCGGCAGTCTTTTATGTGCTTGTGCAGATGACCCAAGGACTATATCTTCTCGTACAGAACTTCAGTTTGCAGATGGCAAGCTGATCTTGACTCCTGTTGCCCGAAATGCAGTGCGCATACAGTTCCAGAAAGAACATCGCTATGACTTGCCCGACCAATGGCTTTATCCATCACAGGAGGAACATGTGGCAAGCGACATGAAGGTACTGGTGTCGGATCTTACGAACGAGGTTCAGATTTTCGATGCAAAGGGCACACTCCTCACCACTATCAAGTCGCACGACCTTGTGCCTGCAACGGTGCAGGATGTTGAGGCATATAAGGCAAGTGTAGTACTTGACTCTCCGTGTGATGAATATATCACGGGATTGGGGCAGTTTCAGGATGGCCTTGGCAATTTGCGAGGAGTCAGCCGTCGTCTCACTCAGGTCAACACCCAGATTGCTATGCCTATGATGCTCTCGAACCGAGGCTATGGACTTTTGTGGAACAACTATGGAATGGTGGAATATAATCCTGCCGACACTGTGATAGCGATGCTCAGTGATGGAGGAGAAGGGGCTATTGACATAGTAGATGTGACTTCGACCGAAGGAAGCAAGAAAGAGGTGAGACAGAGTAACCGTTTCAGGGCTGATGTCGAGATAGCTGAAGAAGGCGAATATGCCCTGTTGCTCGATGTCGGGCAGACAATGGCAAGGCGTCATAATCTTGTCATTGATGATAGTGTGGTCATCGACGTCAACAACCTCTGGCTGCCGCCTACCACATCGGTCAATGTAAGGCTGGCTGCAGGCTTGCATTCCTTTTCGTCAGAGCTCACCAATGGCGATATGCCAACGATATACTTGCGCAAGGTAGATAACACCACTACACTGTCTTCGCCAATGGCAGATATGGTAGATTATACAGTCTTTGCTGGTTCGGCAGATGAGGTGATTGCAACATACCGAAACCTCACGGGCAATGCTCCAATGATGCCTTTGTGGGCATTGGGTTATATTCATTGCCGAGAGCGTTATCATTCGTCGGCCGAGATACTCGACAATGCACGCATCTTCCGAGAGAAACAGCTGCCTATTGATGTCATTGTCCAGGATTGGCAATGGTGGGGCAAGTATGGGTGGAATGCAATGAAGTTTGACGAAGACCATTATCCAGACCCATCGGCTCTGACGCGCGAGCTGCATGAAGAGTTGAACATGCGCCTTATGCTATCGGTGTGGTCGAAGATTGACGATAGCTCTGACCTCGGCAAACAGATGCAGGCTGAGGGGTATTATATCCCTGGCACAACATGGATTGACTTCTTCAACCCAGATGCAGCCGATGCTTATTGGCGCAATTTCAGTGAGAAACTGCTCGTGCACGGAATTGACGCATGGTGGCAGGATGCTACAGAACCTGAGAACGACGACCTTTTAGGCCGACGTGTCGCCAATGGCACATTGACAGGAGAACAGGTTCGAAATGTCTATCCTCTGCTCGTGAGCAAGACCGTCTATGAGGGCTTGCGTCGTGACGATGCCAAGCGTCGTGCCATGATACTCACCCGCAGCGGATTCCCCGGCATACAACGCTATGGCTCAACACTTTGGTCGGGCGATGTGGGAAATGACTGGGAGACCCTGCGCAGGCAGATAGCAGGAGGACTCGGATTGATGGCTGCCGGTCATCCATGGTGGACTTATGATGCAGGAGGGTTCTTCCGTCCATGGGGCAATCAATATGACGACCCAGACTACATAGAGCGACTGCTCCGTTGGATAGAGTGTTCGACGTTCCTGCCAGTGATGCGTGTTCATGGCTATATGTCAGATACTGAGCCATGGCGCTATGGTGCTTTGGCTGAAAAAGTAATAAAGTCACAACTTGAACTCAGATACCGTCTTCTTCCTTATATATATTCAGCTGCCTCGGAAGTATCGCGCGAAGGCAGCACATTGATGCGTCCGCTAATCTTCGATTTTGCCCACGATGCAGAAGCACTCAAATACGAGACCGAATATATGTTTGGCAAGTCGTTGCTCGTCAATCCTGTGCTCAAGGCTGGTGTGTGCAGCTACACGACCTATCTTCCTGAAACAGAAGCCGGATGGTATGATTTTCACAAATCAACGTATTATCACGGAGGGAAGACCGTCGAGACTGATGTCGATATTGAGCATATTCCGGTATTCGTGAAGGCAGGCAGCATCATCCCGATAGGACCTGTCAAGCAATATGCCATGGAAGAAAACGATGAACCGATAGAGATCTTGGTTTATGCAGGCGCTGATGCTGAATACATAATGTATGAAGACGAAGGCGACAACTACAACTATGAGTCGGGAGCCTATGCGCTCACGCGATTCTCATGGGACGACAAGGCAAACAAACTCACTATTCATCCTCGTCAAGGCTCGTTCGACGGCATGTCGAAGCCTCATACCTACAAAATAAGCATTATCCGTGATGGCGAGACTGTTACCTACACGGAAAATGCTGAAGAATAAAAACTATGATGATTGTAATTATACAATAACCTTCTTCTTGAAATAGTTGTCGCGGAAGAGCGATGGCGAGCAGCCTTTCTTTTTCTTGAAGATACGGTTGAAATTGCTGATATTGTTGAATCCACAATCGATGCAAATCTCGGCAATCGACATAGAACTATCGACAAGTTCGCGGGCAGCATGACCGATGCGCACGTCGATGATGTATTCCTGGACGGTCTTTCCTGTGCGAAGTTTGAAGAAACGGCTGAAAGCAGAAGCCGTCATACCTGCCAGATCGGCAAGAGTCTGCAGACGCACTTCCTGCTTGAAGTTGGTGTCGATATACTCCTCAACCTTGCGAACACGACGGCTTTCGGTAGAAACCTGCACATTGGCAAACGAGCTGCTTGCCAACTTTCGGTAGTCGTTGTCGATAGACAGTTCGTATAGTATTTCGAGCAATTTGATGACGCGATAGAAGCCTGGTTGTGTCTTTGTGATTTCGTCGAGACGAGTGTAAATGCGCATGATGGCAGCGATGCCAAAGGCAATTCCATTCTTCGAGTTCTCGAGCAGTTGCTGTATGCTCTTCATCTGGCTTTTGCTCAAGAGAGTGTCGCCAAAGAGGTCGGGTTCAAACTGAATGGTAATCTCGCGAACCTTCTGTTCCTGACACACATTCTGTTCCCAAGTATGTTCGAGATTGCTGCCAATGAGGGCAAGGTCATATTGTCCAAGAATCTCAATAGAGTCGCCAACGATGCGACGTGCTCCTGAACAGTTCTCCACAAAGTTCAGTTCGATTTCCTCATGCTTATGGATAGGATAGGTGAAACTTTCCTTGTTGCGGTCAACGAGGTAAAAGCAGTCTTTCTTTTCAAGAGGGGTGATTTCAGTAATGATTTTTTCCATTAGTGTTGGAATGTGTATGTGTGATATTGGTAAGAAAATGAGCAGATAGAAAGGTAATAATGCCGGATGCCGAGGCTGGCACCCGACATTAGAATTATCTCTTAGAGAGAAATGAGATTCTTGCCTGTCATCTCAGCTGGCTGAGCGATGCCCATGATGCTGAGGATAGTAGGAGCAACGTCACAGAGCTTGCCATCGGCAACCTTTGCATTCTTGTTGTCGGTTACATAGACACAAGGTACTGGGTTGAGCGAGTGTGCTGTGTTTGGAGTGCCATCGGCATTGACAGCGAAGTCTGCATTACCGTGGTCAGCAATGATGATTACCTCATAGCCGTTCTCCTTGGCAGCCTCGCATACGTCGTGGCAGCAGATGTCGATTGTCTCGACTGCCTTCTGGATGGCAGCATAGATACCTGTGTGGCCAACCATATCGCCGTTTGCGAAGTTACAAGCGATGAAGTCGTACTTCTGAGTCTTGATTGCCTCTACGAGCTTGTCCTTGACGATGAGTGCGCTCATCTCTGGCTGAAGGTCGTAGGTTGCAACCTTTGGAGAAGGAACAAGCACGCGATCTTCTCCTTCGTATTCAGCCTCGCGACCGCCATTGAAGAAGAAAGTAACGTGAGCATACTTCTCTGTCTCAGCGATACGGAGCTGCTTCTTGCCAGCGTTGCTCACGATTTCGCCAAGGGTGTTCTCGACATTCTCCTTAGGGAAGAGGATGTGGAGGCCAGTGAACTTAGCATCGTATGGAGTCATTGTGCAGTAGTAGAGAGGCATTGTCTTCATGCCTTCAGCTGGCATATCCTCTTGAGTGAGTACAGAAGTGATTTCCTTGGCACGGTCGTTGCGGTAGTTGAAGAAGATAACTGTGTCGTTTGGCTGGATAGTACCTACGGCCTTACCGTCCTTTGCCAATACGCATGGCTCAACGAACTCGTCAGTAACGCCAGCATCGTAGCTGTCCTGCATTGCCTGAACCGGGCAAGAATACTGAGAGCCTACACCTGCTGTGAGCTGGTCGTATGCCTTCTTGATACGATCCCAACGCTTGTCTCGATCCATTGCATAGAAACGTCCTGTGATTGAAGCGATCTCGCCACAGCCAACTTCTTTGCAGTGGTTGGCAACAGTCTCGATGAAGCCCTTGCCCGAACGTGGGTCGGTATCGCGGCCGTCCATGAAGCAGTGGAGGAAAGTGCGACCCTCAAGGCCATATTCCTTTGCGAGGTCAACAAGCTTGAGAAGGTGAGCAAGTGAAGAGTGAACGCCACCAGTAGAAGTAAGACCCATGAAGTGGATGCTGCCTCCCTTCTTTGCGTTCTCGAATGCGCCAACGATCTCCTTGTTCTTGGCAATCGAACCGTCCTCGCAAGCCATGTTGATCTTGACAAGATCCTGATATACGATACGGCCACCGCCAATGTTCATGTGACCTACCTCAGAGTTGCCCATCTGTCCGTCAGGCAAACCTACATTGAGGCCGTCGGTGCGGAGCTGTGAGTGAGGGTAGTTGGCTATGAGGCTGTCCCAATATGGGGTTGGAGTTGATGAGATAACATCTGACTTGGTTTTGTCGCCACATCCCCAACCATCGAGGATGAGCAATAATGCTTTCTTAGACATATTTCTTATTGGTTTTGTATTAAAATTGATCTTATTACTGAGATTATAAAATTCCCTTTTTTGATTCACGCCTAATGCAAGAGGATTGGCGAACCAATCTCTTTGAAATGCAAAAATAAAAAAAAATTGTGATATAGGCTAATTTTGCCCATTTAATTTTTGCAAATTATCCTATTATATAGGACTTTTGCTAATTATGGGTAAGAAATTATCAGTCATAAAGATAGAACATACCTGTCAAGTCCAAAGTCTGGACATATCGTTTAATCGGTTTGGAGTATTTATTCTGGATGTATCCTTCCATATCTTTTGCAATTATCTGTTATATGTTTGGCATGAAATCGCATTGATCAAATATATGAG
>JAEDEY010000048.1 GCA_016293065.1 Bacteroidales bacterium | reverse complement strand
TAAACGTCATCTTTTTTCCCGTCGATGGATGGGGGAAGGTGACGTTTTGTGCATGTAGCATCAGACGACCAGAGGCGAGGACATAAGGAGCGATGGTGTAGAGACGGTCGCCCACGATAGGGTGGTCAAGGCCGAAAGGAGAGGCGCAGTGGAGACGCAGCTGATGGGTGCGGCCTGTGAAAGGATGCAGTTCGATGAGCGTGCGGTTGTCATCACGCTTCAGCACACGATAGCGTGTCAGCGATGTCTTGCCCGACTGCCAGCTCACTACCTGTCGGGGGCGCTCGTCGGGGTTGGGGCAGATAGGCAGATTGATTACGCCGCATTCGCTGGGCAACAGGCCTTCGACCCACGCCACATATTGCTTCCTGATCAAATGGCTATTGAACATTGCCTGCATGGTCTTGTATGTCTCGATGTCCTTGGCTGCAATGAGTAGTCCCGATGTCGGCTGGTCAAGTCTATGCACTACCTTGATAAACGTAAGTCCGGGACGCTGCGACAGAAGCCAGCTCTCGACATTGAACAACGACTCATCTTTGGCAGGAGCCGACAGTACATTCTCGGGTTTGCCGACAACGATGAACGATGAGTCTTCGTAGATGATGTCGATGTCTTTCTGTTCGGGCACCCTTCCTTCGGGCGCAGGAGTGTCGAGCATATAGCTGAGTATCGGGCTGCACTTCTCGATGCAGCTCGGATAGAATTGCAGATGCACGCGATGCAGCTGATGCACGCCATTGCTGCTGCTGTAGGTTACCTTCGGAGATATGCCATACCAGAACTCTGCCATGGCAATAGGCTCGAGCTGGTGGATGTAGGTATATTGAAGCAGGCGAGGAGCAGCACATTCTCCTGCTCCTCCAGGAGGCAGACCTCGCTTTCCGTCCTGAAAGATGTCGATGATATTGCGGTGGATGTTATGGCGATTCACGAAGTTGAAGCGGCTGAATATCCATTCCTGCAGAGCCTTGCTCCGTTCCTTGCGTTCGCGTTTGAGTAGCGAGATCCTGGGTTTGTTGGCATCGGCATGTACTTCGAGTTGCTCAATCTGCCGGTTGATGTCCGAGATGTTGCGTTCCTCGCTCCTGTAGTAGTCGCTTGGGTTGCTGAGGTCATAGATGGGAGGCACGAAGACAGGATTCCCATCGACGCACAGAGGCTCAAGATTGATCACGCCCGAATAGGCAGCAATAAACGAGTATTGTTCATTTATATAATGTACACGCGGGAGCGAGCTGCTCCTGACTATCATCACACCCAGCATCTTTCCTTTGGCAAGTTCGTCTTTCCATGCGAGGTGAGAGTCGAGTATGGAGCATAAAATACCCACAGCCGCCTTGCACAGCGGATGTGGGTGATAAAGATAGGGATTATTTAGACTCATTGAATTATCTTTCTCCGCCACGGAAGTCGTTACCCTCGCGACGAGGACGATTGTCGCGACGAGGACGGTCGTTGCCATCTCGACGAGGACGGTCGTTGAACTCACGGCGAGGACCGCCATTGCCCTCACGGCGAGGACGTGCTTCCTCATATCCTTCTGGCTTCTCTTTGAGAGCCTTGGCCGAGAGACGGAACTTGCCAGTCTTCTTGTCGATCTCGATGAGCTTGACAGTCACGATGTCGCCTTCCTTCAGACCAGTCTCTTCCATTGTCTCATAGCGCTTCCAGTCGATCTCGCTGATGTGGAGCAGACCGTCCTTGCCAGGCATGAACTCAACGAATGCGCCAAAGGTCTGGATGTTCTTGACAGGACCTGTGTAGATCTCGCCTTCCTCTGGTATAGCCACGATAGCCTTGATCTTGTCGAGGGCAGCGTCGATGGCAGCCTTGTTTGAAGAAGCGATGACAACATGACCCTTGCCGTCGATCTCGTCGATGGTAATCTGTGCGCCTGTCTCTTCCTGAATGCCCTGGATAGTCTCACCGCCCTTGCCGATGATGGCACCGATGAACTCTTTGTCAACATCGAGAGCAACGAGACGTGGAGCATGATCCTTGAGGTCAGGACGAGCCTCAGGCTGAGCCTCAAGCATACACTGGAGGATGTGATGACGACCTTCCTTAGCCTGCTGGAGTGCCTTCTCAAGAATCTCGTATGAGAGACCGTTGCACTTGATATCCATCTGTGTGGCTGTGATACCCTTCTCTGTACCTGTTACCTTGAAGTCCATATCTCCGAGGTGATCCTCATCGCCAAGGATATCGCTCAATACTGCATACTTTGGTCCATCTTCATCCTTGATCAGACCCATAGCAATACCAGAAACAGGACGGATCATTGGGATACCTGCATCGCGCATCGAGAGAGTTGCACCGCAAGTAGAAGCCATTGATGAAGAACCGTTAGACTCGAGGATGTCAGAAACGACACGTACGGTGTAAGGGAAGTCGGCAGGAATCATACCCTTGACAGCACGCCATGCAAGGTGACCGTGACCAATCTCGCGACGGCCAACACCACGCTGAGCTTTTGCTTCACCTGTTGAGAATGGAGGGAAGTTATAGTGGAGGAGGAACTTGTCGTAACCATTGCGGAGCACGTCGTCGATCATCTTCTCGTCGAGCTTTGTGCCGAGAGTACAGGTCACGAGAGCCTGAGTCTCGCCACGGGTGAAGATAGCCGAACCGTGAGGGCCTGGGATATAGTCAGGCTCAATCCAGATAGGACGCACCTCATTGAGAGCACGGCCATCGAGACGTGTGCCCTCGTCGAGCACGCAGCGGCGCATTGCCTCTCGCTCTACATCGTGGAAGTAGCGTGCGATCATGCCGAGCCACTCTTCGTCTTCCTTCTTCTCTTCTGGAAGGGCATCGATATAAGCCTGCTGAACAGCCTCGAATGCAGCCTCGCGCTCGTGCTTGTTCTTGTTGCCCGACTTGGCGATGTCGTAGCAGCCCTGGTAGCACTTAGCCTTGACGTCGGCACGGAGCTCCTCGTCGTTGACCTCGTGGCAATACTCCATGATTGGCTTGCCTACAGCCTCCATGAGTTCCTTCTGTACGAGACAGTGAACCTTGATGGCATCGTGAGCGGCCTTGAGTGCGCCAAGCAGATCCTGCTCGCTCACCTCTTCCATCTCACCCTCGACCATCATGATGTTCTCGTAGGTAGCACCAACCATAAGGTCCATGTCGGCTTCTTTCATCTGCTCGAAAGTAGGGTCGATGACATATTCGCCATTGATGCGAACCACGCGAACCTCAGAGATTGGACCCTCGAAAGGAATACCACTCACAGCCATTGCAGCCGAAGCAGCAAGTCCGGCAAGTGCGTCTGGCTGGTTTTCTTTATCAGAAGAATATAGAGTTACGTTGACAAATGTCTCAGCGTGATAGTTGCTTGGGAAAAGAGGACGAAGGGCACGGTCGATAAGACGGCTTGTGAGGATCTCATAGTCACTCGCCTTGCCTTCGCGCTTTGTGAAACCACCTGGGAAACGGCCTGCAGATGCGTATTTCTCTTTGTACTCTACTGTCAGCGGCATGAAGTCAGTGCCAGGAGTCACTGTGCGCGCTGTACAAACTGTGGCAAGAAGCATAGTTCCGCCCATGCGGACCTCGACGGCACCATCGGCCTGCTTTGCCAGCTTACCCGTCTCGATAGTGATGGTACGTCCATCACTGAGGGTAATTGTCTTCTTAATTGGATTAACCAAATTGTTTACCATAAAATCTTTTATTTACACACAAAATTTGCTGCAAAGATAATGATTTTATATGGATAATTCGCCCGAAAAGACAAAAATGTTTGCATAAATGGTATAAAAAAACGAATTTCTTTTGTAATATATCAAAAATTACATACCTTTGCCAACGCATTTTGATAAAATAACAGGCATTTTTTACATTAGATGAAGAAATATACATTATATATAGTATGTCTGATGGCAGTCATTTTCTGTGGCTGCAACAGCAATCATTCGGGAGTCATTGATGGTGTGATCACCAATGCCAATGGCGAGAAGCTCATTCTTGAGCATCTGTCTGCTGGTACTCCGGTAGTGGTAGATACGATTGCGCTCAACGAGAGTGGCAAGTTCTCGTTCAAGCCTCAGCTCGAGACCGGAGGCCCCGACTTCTTCTGCCTGCGCATCGGCAACCAGTCGATACCTTTGGCTTTCGATACCTTGGCAACCCCTATCCATATCACAGCCGACTTCAAGCGCTTCGGCAGCGACTACAGCGTGGGCGACAACGAGCTCAATGCCCTGCTCAAGGAGGCGGCTCAGGAAGGCAACAGGCTGCGTAGGTCAGTGCTCGATGCAAATGCTGCTTTCAACGAGCGAAAGATTACCAATCAGGTCTATTACGACAGCATAGCCACCCTGGTCGATAATTACAAGGAGACCATGCTGAAGAAGTATATCTACAACGACCCGTCGAATCCGGTAGCCTACTATGTGCTGTTCGAAAGCGTGCGTGGTCTGTCGATCTTCGATCCATACGATGCTGTCGATAACCGTGCTTTCGGTGCTGTGGCAACAGGCTGGATGCACAACTATCCGAACTCACCGCGTGTCGAGATCCTCAAGAAGGTGACAACAGAAGGTCAGATAATCCGCAAGCGCGACAAGATGCAGGCCGAGAGATCCGACTCGCTCAACAACATTCCTGTCACTGTAGCCACCAACTTCGAGATTGTCCTCACCGACATACGCGACAAGGAGGTTGCCCTTTCGTCACTGATTGGCAACGACCATGTGGTTCTGCTCGATTTCACGGCCTATTATCTGCAGAACTCTCCAGCCCACAATGCGCTGCTCGCCAAGATGTACGAGAAGTATGAGAGCCGCGGCCTGCGTATCTATCAGGTATGTCTCGACCCAGACGAGAACTTCTGGAAGGTCAGCGCAAGCAATGTGCCTTGGACTTCAGTGCGCGAGAAGGATGTGTTGTGGGATCAGAATGGCAATATTCAGTATGCTCGTTCGGCAGCCATCTATAACATTCAGCAGATTCCGATGATATATCTGATCGACCGACAAGGCTCGGTTGCTGCAAGAGTAGAGACGGAATCGAAACTCGAAGGCGAGATATTGAAGTTGTTGAAATAAGGGAAACGCAATCTTAGTGTTTTTTTGATATAGGCATAACGTAGGACTTCACGTTCTACGTTATGTACGTTTTTGATTTATTGGTTTTCCTTTGTCAAAGTAGTCAAACTATCAATCATTAATTATTAATTTATAATATCATGGCAGTTACTTATATGTCTGAAGAGGGTTACAAGAAAATCCTTGAGGAGATTAATTATCTGGAAAGTGTGGAACGTCCAAAGGCTTCGGCAGCCATTGCAGAGGCTCGTGAAAAGGGCGACTTGTCGGAAAACGCAGAGTATGATGCAGCAAAAGAGAATCAGGGTAAGCTGGAGTCTCGCATCGCATTGCTTAAGGATCAGGTGGCAAATGCACGCATTATCGACCAGTCGAAGATCAGTTGCGACAAGGTTCAGATCATGAATAAGGTGCGCCTGCTCAACAAACGCATGAACAAGGAGATGATATATACCATAGTAGCTGAATCTGAGGCAAATTTCCGCGAAGGCAAGATCTCTGTGCAGACTCCTATCGCCAAGGCTTTGCTCGGTCATGTGGTAGGCGATGTCGTTGAGGTGCGTGTGCCGGCTGGTGTTCAGCAGCTCGAGATTCTTGAGATATCTATTTAATATAAGAAGTTAAAGGAGATAAAGAATACTAAACAATGGCAAGCATTTTTTCACGTATCGTAGCTGGCGAGATTCCAAGCTACAAGGTGGCAGAAGACGATAAGTTCTATGCATTCCTCGACATCAATCCTGTTGCCAAGGGTCACACCTTAGTCATCCCAAAGGAAGAGGTCGATTATTTCTTCGACGAGAGCGATGAGGCAATCTCTGCCCACATCGTCTTTGCAAAGCGTGTTGCAGCAGCTATCCGCCGCGCCATCCCTTGCGTCAAGGTCGGCGTCTGCGTGATGGGTCTTGAGGTGCCACATTCCCATATCCACCTTATCCCGATGCAGCAGGAGGGCGACATGGATTTCCGCAAGGAGCATCTGCATCTCGAAGCCGAAGAGATGAAGGCTATAGCCGAGGCAATAGCAAAAGAATTCAAATAATATAATCTAAGGTATTATGGTAAACAACGATTTTTATAAGTTCGCTACCAAACACATGGGCATGAGCGGCAACGCGCTCAACCAATATATGAACTACACGTCGGCAGTAGCAATGCCGGCTGTCGGTCAGTACATCAGCCCTACAATCATCGAGGAACGTCCTCTCAACGTTGCGTCGATGGATGTGTTCAGCCGTCTCATGATGGACCGCATCATCTTCCTCGGCACCGAGATCAACGACTATTCGGCCAACGTGGTACAGGCCCAGCTCCTCTATCTCGACAGTGCCGATTCGGGCAAGGACATCTCTATCTACCTCAATTCGCCTGGTGGAGTGGTATATGCCGGACTTGGCATCTACGACACCATGCAGTACATCACCAGCGATGTCAGCACTATATGCACAGGCATGGCGGCTTCGATGGCGAGTGTCCTCCTCGTAGCAGGCAAGGAAGGCAAGCGTTTCGCATTGCCTCACAGCCGTGTGATGATACATCAGCCGATGGGTGGCGCTCAGGGTCAGGCAAGCGATATGGAGATCACTGTCAACGAAATCAAGAAACTCAAGCAGGAACTCTATCAGATCATCAGCAATCACTCAAAGCAGCCTATCGAGAAGATCTATCAGGATGGCGACCGCGACTACTGGATGACTGCAGCCGAAGCTAAGGAATATGGCATGATTGATGAGGTGCTTGTTAAGGCAAAGAATCTCTGATTGCCAAACTAAAAGGATGGAAGTTTTACTTCGAAACCAATAAACAATAAAGAAAGTGGCAAAAATAGATAAGTGCAATTTCTGCGGAAGATCACGTTCGGAGGTCAACCTTCTCATCTCTGGTCTCAACGGATTCATTTGCGATGAATGTGCCCATCAGGCTAACGAGATCGTGAAGGAGGCAATGAAGAAGTACGATGAGGATGCGAAGAAGCTCGACGTCGAACTTTCGGAATTGCCCAAACCAAAAGACATCAAAGAGTTCCTCGATGGATATGTCATCGGTCAGGACGAGGCAAAGCGCAATCTCTCGGTTGCGGTATATAATCACTACAAGCGCATCCTCCAGCCATCGGATGCCAACGATGTCGAGATCGAGAAGAGCAACATCATCATGGTAGGTTCTACTGGTACGGGCAAGACTCTTCTTGCACGCACCATCGCCAAGATGCTGCACGTGCCGTTCGCCATCGTCGATGCCACCGTGCTCACCGAAGCAGGTTATGTGGGCGAGGATATCGAGAGTATTCTCACGCGTCTGCTTCAGGCTTCCGACTATGATGTCAAGAAGGCCGAACGAGGCATAGTGTTCATCGACGAGATCGACAAGATAGCACGCAAGGGCGACAACCCAAGCATCACTCGCGACGTGAGTGGCGAAGGTGTGCAGCAGGGTCTCCTCAAGCTGCTCGAAGGCTCGAAGGTCAATGTGCCTCCACAGGGCGGACGCAAGCATCCTGAACAGAGGATGATCGAGGTCGATACTCGTAACATTCTCTTCATCTGCGGTGGCGCGTTCGATGGTATAGAACGCAAAATCGGCAACCGTCTGAACACTCGTTCTGTCGGTTTCTCGACCGATCCTGCAAAGAAGGAAGTCGATCGTTCTAACCTCCTGCAATACATCACTCCAGCCGACCTAAAGAGCTTCGGACTTATTCCCGAGATCATTGGCCGTCTGCCTATCCTCACTTATCTCCAGCCTCTCGATGCAAGCGCACTCCGCCGCATCCTCACCGAGCCGAAGAATGCCATCGTCAAGCAGTATGTCAAGCTGTTCGAGATGGACAATATCAAGCTCACCTTCGACGACGATGTCTATCAGTATATCGTCGATAAGGCTGTGGAGTATAAGCTCGGCGCACGCGGTCTGCGCTCTATCGCCGAGAGCATCATGATGGACGCTATGTTCGATATGCCTTCGACCAGGAAGAAGACTCTCAACGTGACTCTCGATTATGCCAAGAAGCAGCTCGCCAAGGCAAACATGGATCGAATGAGGAATGAGTAACAACCGCTTCCGCCAACTCCCTAAGGATAAGACCTATGCAATTCCGCACTGAAATAGAAGCTATGCCATCGCGACAGCCCATCAGCTATCGCGATGGCATTATGGTATTAGGCTCTTGCTTTGCCGACAATATCGGCTCGTGGCTCAAGGGCTTGTGTTTCGATGTGTGCGACAATCCTTTCGGCGTGCTCTATAATCCCGCGAGCATCGGGTCGTCGTTGCTGACTCTGCTGAAACCGGATACTGAAAAGATGTTGTGCGAAGACAATATGTTTGTTGGTCCCGATGGCTATTGGTACAGCTACGACTTCCATGGCAAGTTTTGTGCAAAGACCAAAGACCAGCTGAGACTCATGCTCGACGATACCGTCACCAAGGCACGCACAGCCTTGTCGGCTGCCCGTCATCTCGTCATCACCTTCGGCACGTCGTGGGTCTATGAACACGATGGCTGCGTCGTGGCTAACTGCCATAAGATGCCAGCCTCGAATTTCCTGCGTCGCCGTATGTCGGTCGGTCAGATTGTCGAGATCTGGAAGGCATTGATCGAATCGATGGGAGATAAGCACATCCTCTTCACGGTCAGTCCTATCCGTCATGTCAAGGACACGCTCCATGGCAATCAGGTCAGCAAGTCTGCGCTTATGTTGGCTGTCGATCATCTCTGCCAGGCTTTCCCCGGCAATGTGGAGTATGTGCCTGCCTACGAGATGCTGATCGACGACCTCCGCGACTATCGTTTCTATGCCGACGACCTCGTACATCCAAGCCCGATGGCAGTCGAGTTGGTGCGTCAATATTTCGCCCGCAACTTCCTCGACAAGCAGACCCAGGAGTATGTTCGCGATGTCGAACCCCTTGTCAAAGCGTCGCAACACAGGCCTATTCACCCCGATTCCGAGGCTCATCAGGCATTTAAATGTCAAATAAACTTAAAGATAGACCAACTTATCGAAAAATACAGTAACTTTGGACTATCAAATCTCAAAGTTTAATGGCGTACAATCTATCACAAATATCTCGAATCCTGGGTGCTCAGCTCAAATGCAATCACATGGCGAGCGCCTCGACACAACCTAAGGTGCAACTGCTGCTGACCGACAGCCGCAGTCTGACCTATCCCGATCAGACACTTTTTTTTGCTATTGTAACGTCGAAAGGCGACGGTCACAAGTATATCCCTCAGCTCTATCAGCAGGGGGTGCGTGCCTTTGTCGTGAGCGTCGGTGCCGACGAGTTCCGCAATACCTGTCCCGAGGCATGGTTCCTCATCGTGCCCGACACCGTGGCGGCTCTCCAGCAGCTTGCTGCCCATCACCGCCGACAGTTCTCTCTGCCTGTGGTGGGCATCACGGGCAGCAATGGCAAGACCATCGTCAAGGAGTGGCTATATCAACTGATCCACGACACAAAGGATGTGGTGCGCTCGCCTCGCAGCTACAATTCCCAGATAGGCGTGCCTCTCAGCGTGTGGCAGCTGCATGAGGGTGCCGACATTGCATTGTTCGAAGCAGGCATAAGCCAGCCGGGCGAGATGGAGAATCTTGAGAAGGTGATTCGCCCTACGGTGGGTATCCTCACCAACATCGGCACTGCCCACGATGCGGGCTTCGAGAGCCAGCAGCAGAAGATGATCGAGAAGCTAACTCTCTTCAGAGGCAGCGACGTGATCATCTACAATGCCGACATCCCTGGCATCAACGATGCCATGGAACTGGCTGGCATCGGTGCGCGGAGCATGGCCTGGACTCGCCGCCACAAGGATGCGCAGATCGAGGTGGTCAACATCAAGCGCGACGATACATCCACCACCGTCACCTATCTCTTCTTCGGCATCGCGGCTCAGTTCACCATCAACATGACCGATGAGGCGAGTCTTGAGAATGCGCTCAACTGTCTTGCCCTCATGCTCTATATGGGCTTTCCTGTCGAAGAGATCGAGAAGCGGATGGCTCGTCTCGCGCCTCTTGCCATGCGTCTTGAGGTGGTCGAGGGCAAGCGTGGCTGTCTCATCATCAACGATGCCTACAACTCCGACCTCACTTCGCTCGAGATGGCTCTCGAATTCCAGAAACGCCGCGCGTCGAGGACTCTGAGTAATGTGCTCATCCTCTCTGATATGCTTCAGGCAGGACTCGACGACCGTCACCGCTGGCGCAAGATTGCCAAGCTCTGTCAGCTCTATCAGCTCAGCAAGATCATCTGCATCGGACAGCAGTCGATGCTCACGGCTCCTATGCTCCACGAGGAACTGGCTTCGCTCCACTATCATCTCATCACCGATTTCTATTCATCAACCGACGAGTTCATAGGCAGCGACGAGATGCGCCGTTTCCAGAATGAGCTCATTCTGCTCAAGGGTGCGCGTACCTTCCAGTTTGAGAAGATCAGCGACCGTCTCGAACTGCGTCGTCACGAGACTATCCTCGAGGTCAACCTCGATGCCATTGTCCATAACCTCAACCGCTATCGCCAGCATCTCACGTCCGATACCAAGATGGTGTGCATGGTCAAGGCATTCGGCTATGGCGCCGGCAGCTACGAGCTTGCCAAGACTCTCCAGGACCAGAATGTCGATTATCTCGCTGTGGCTGTGGCCGACGAGGGTGCCGACCTGCGTCGCCAGGGCATCCGTGTGCCTATCATCGTAATGAACCCCGAGTTCTCGGCTTTCCGCGCCATCATCGAGAATAAGCTCGAGCCCGAGATCTACAGCTTCCGTCTGCTCCGTGCTTTCATTGCCGAGACCGACCGTCTTGGCGTCACCCATTATCCTGTCCATATCAAGATCGACAGCGGAATGCACCGCCTCGGCTTCCAGTACCCCGATATCGACGAGCTCATCGAGGTGCTGAAGTCTCAGCATGCCGTCACCGTGCGCAGCGTGTTCTCGCATTTCGCCACTGCCGACTGTCCCGGTCAGGAGGAGTTTGTCTATGAGCAGAAGCGCCGATTTGACCTTTGTGCCGACAAGATTCGTGCGGCTTTCAGCCATAAGATACTTCGTCACATCTGCAACAGTGCCGGCATCGAGAAGTTCCCTCAGTTCCAGATGGAGATGTGCCGTCTTGGCATCGGACTCTATGGCTTCGAGGCTTCAGAGGTGAAGATGGATCTCGAACCTGTGGCTACGCTTCGTTCCACCATTCTTCAGATCAAGGAGATACCTGCCACCGAGACTGTGGGCTACAGCCGCAAGGGTGTGCTCTCGCGCACGTCGCGCATAGCCATGATTCCTATTGGCTATGCCGATGGCTACAACCGTCGCCTGGGCAATGGCCATGCTTCGATGATGGTGTGCGGCAAGCGTTGCCCTACGGTGGGCAATGTCTGCATGGATGTCACCTTTGTCGATGTCACCGACTGTCCGGAGGCTCAGGAGGGCGACAGCGTGGAGATCTTCGGCAGGAACGTGCCTGTCACCGAACTCTCAGACACCTTGGGCACCATCTGCTACGAGGTGCTCTCGACGGTCAGCACGCGCGTGAAACGAATATACTATAAGGAATGAAACGCCTGCTGCTGATTATATCTCTCTTGTCATGGTTGGTCTCTGCCCATGCCGAGACTCGTTCCGACAGTCTTTTGCTCCAGTATCTGCTGACGCAAGGACTGAGGGAATATGCCTTCGATGACATTGATGTCTATACCAACGGCACTGATAAGTTCAACGCCCTCTTTGCCGACATCCGCCAGGCGAAGACGTCGATCGATGTGGAGTATTTCATTTTCGCCAACGACAGCATCGGACGATGTACCATCGCTCATCTGCTCGATGCCGCACGCCGTGGGGTGAAGGTGAGGCTCGTGATCGATGGCTACAAGGATTATGAACGTGGCTATGGCTACGATGGCCCTCGGCTCGACAGCTTGCGCCAACAGGGCATCGATGTTCAGATCTTCGACCCATGGCGTCGTCCGTATCTCTGTCATGTGCTTCGCGACCACCGCAAGATAGTGGTCATCGACCATGAGATTGGCTATATCGGCGGACTCAATGTAGCCGACTATTACATCAATGGCAACCCCGAGGTCTATGGCGGATGGCGCGACACTCATATCCGCATCGTGGGCAAAGCTGTCGAGGGTCTTGCCGGCTATTTCGAGAATGCATGGAACATCAGCGTTCATGGCATGGACTACGAACGCCAGTTACGTTCGGCAGCCACAGTGCCCGACTCGCTGTTGCGCGTGGCAGAGTGCAGGAAGGTGGTCTATTTCGAACGAAGCCGTGTCAGCAAGCAGAAGAAAGCCGAGACGCGCAATGCCATCATAGCTGCTTTCAATACCGCACAGGACACTCTCCGCATCGTCTCGCCTTATTTCCTGCCTACCCATACCGTGCGCCAGGCTCTCGTCAATGCTATCGACCGTGGTGTCAAGGTTCAGATTCTCTTCTCGTGTGAGGGCGACAACGCTCTGCTCACCGCAGGCAATATGCATTTTGCCAAGCGGCTCTTGCGCCATGGGGCAGAGGTCTTCCTCTATCGCGGAGCCTTCCATCACAGCAAGATCATGATGGTCGATGGCTCTCACTCGATGGTAGGTTCAGCCAATCTCAACAGCCGCAGCCTGAAGTGGGACTATGAGGCATCGTGCTTCGTGTTCGACCCAGAAGTGACAGCCCGCCTCAATGCCATATTCGAGCAGGACTGCCTCAACAGCGACAAGATGACTATCGATGATTATCGCCAAAAACCGCTCGGAAAACGTCTTTTGGGATGGCTCGCCAATAGGATTCTGACCCCAATCCTGTGATTTTTGCCAATATTTGTCAATATTAAGAAAATTTTGCGTATATTTGCACACTAAATGAAATAAATTACAGATTAAATATGGCAAAGAAAACTTCAACACCAGCTTGGCTCACGACCTTCCTCTTGCGTGTGGCAGGCGGAATCAACTATCGCAAACTCGTCAAGGCAAGCAAGAATCCTCAGCAGGCAAGCGAGGCTACGCTCCGCGGCATTCTCACTTACGGCAAGGACACTGAATTCGGACAGGAGCATGATTTCGAATACATCCTTGCAGCCAAGGACGACAAGGAGCTCTATAAGCGCTATGCCGAGAAGATTGCTCCGTCCGACTACGAGGACTATCGCCCATACATCGAGCGCCACAAGAATGGCGATTCTAACGTGCTCGTTCCTGGCAAGCCTGTCATGTATGCTACTACATCGGGCACTACCAACGAGCCAAAGTGGATCCCAATCACCGATGTCTATCTCAAGAATGTCTATGGCAAGATGACCAAGGTGTGGCTCTACAACTACATCATGAATCGTCCGAAGGCTTTCTATGGCAAGCTCGTGACCATCGTGAGCAAGGATGTCGAGGGCTATGCTCCAGACGGCACAGTTGCTGGCTCTGTCTCGGGTGTTACCCGCCGCGACGCTCCTTCTTTCGTCAAGGAGCTCTATGCCGTTCCAGGAGGAGTCTATGGCATCAAGGACTATACTGCACGCTACTATACCATCATGCGACTTTCAATCGAGGTCGATGCTGCAATCTTCATCACTGCCAATCCTTCGACTCTGGTCGAGGTACAGAAGAATGTCGATAAGTACTACGACCAGTATTGCGACGATATCGAGAAGGGTACGCTCAGCCACGATTTCGATATCCCAGAGGATATCCGCAAGGAGGTTGAGGCACAGATTGAGCCAAATCCAGCGCGTGCGGCAGAGCTTCGCGAGCTCAAGAAGAAGTATGGTCGCGTGCTTCCGAAGCACTATTGGCCAAACTTGCAGGTGCTCAATACATGGAAGTGCGGCAATACCTATGTCTATCTCGACAAGATCAAGGACTTCTTCCCCGACTGCTGCCTGCACCAGGAGTTCGGCTATTTCTCGAGCGAGTGCCGTTTCGGTCTTGTGATGGACGATACCAACTACACCACACTCTTCCCTCATTACCACTATTATGAGTTCATTGCTGAGGAAGATGTCGATAAGCTCAACGACCCAGCAGCGATGAAGAAGGTCAAGTTCTATCAGCTCCACGAACTCAAGCAGGGCAAGCGCTATTGTCCGTTCGTATCAACCTATGCGGGCCTCTATCGCTACAACATGAACGACCTCATCGAGGTGGGCACTCCTTATTTCAAGACTCCTCGCGTGTTCATGATCCAGAAGGTCAACGGCATCGTGACCATGACGGGCGAGAAGCTTCATGAGCGTCAGTTCCTTGAGGCGGTCAACAAGGCAGCCAAGCAGATGTCGCTCGATGTCAAGTTCTTCATCGGCTTTGCCGACCTCTCCATCTCGGCCTATCATTTCTACTATGAGTTTGCCGACCAGAGCACTACTCAGGCTCAGTGCGATGAGTTCACCAAGCTTGTCGATAAGCTCCTGTGCGAAGAGAACATCGAGTACAAGGCGAAGCGCGAGAGCTTCCGCGTAGGCGACCCAATCGGTCATTGCCTCGTTGAGAACTCATTCGAACTCTTCAAGGGCGCATGCATTGCCGAGGGCGCACGCGACGGTCAGTTCAAGCTCAATCTCCTCCTTCAGGACGAGAAACGCCACGAGAAGTTCAAGAAGCTTGTAAAAGCATGATTGTATAATGATGAAAGGAGTCAACTCCTAAACAGTAATGAATAACGAAAAAATCAGTGCCGTCATCTTCGACCTTGACGGCACTTTGTATGATAACAAGCGCCTGCCGCTCCGGCTCATCCTTGCCGATCCGCTCAATGTCCTGACTCTCGCTGCCGAACGCAAGGCACGCAAGGCCATCATGGGCATCGACTATCAGAATGAGGCAGGAGTGTTCAACGCGCTCTTCACCAAGATGTGCGAGGTAAGGAAGAGCCTCACTATCGACAAGGCTCGCCGCTGGTATCACCGACGTTACATGCCAGCCCAGATTGCAGTCTTGTCGATGTACTATACACCGCGTCCTTGTGTCGCCGAGTTGCTCCAGCAACTGCACGAACAGGGCATCAGGGTAATCCTCTATTCCGACTACGACTGCGCCACCGAAAAGCTCATGGCTCTCAACATCGACCCTTCATGGTTCGATGCCATCGTCTCTGCTCCCGAACTCGGCGGACTCAAGCCGTCGAAACAGTCAGCCGAACGACTGCTGCAGCGTTTCTCCCTTTCTCCCGACTCTGTCCTCATGGTCGGCGACCGTGACGACACCGATGGAGCGACTGCCCGCTCAGTCGGCATGATGTTCCATAATGTCAAGACCCAAGGCTGGGACTCACTGCTGACAATGTTCGGTTGATAGC
>JAEDEY010000175.1 GCA_016293065.1 Bacteroidales bacterium | reverse complement strand
ACTGTTTATAAGCGAAAAGTATCGTTCAGGGTTCATAATAGATAGTAATTCGTCTTTATTTGTTGCCTTTCGCTTGCTATTGTCATGGATTTATATTAACTTTGCCGTAAAATTCATAGTGCTTAACTTATGAAGTTCCCTATAGTGATACATTCGTTAGAAAAAAAAGTAGAAGGAAATGTGCATGTCGATAAGACGGACTTGATATACAAGCTCGTCACAGAAAGGCATATTCTGATAAAGCTGCTGAGAATGGCAATGGGATGCGAAGCCGTAGAGCCTGTGAAACTCGCTGCAAAGGAGTGGATTGCGGTCTATAGGCAGGCTTGCAGCCAGTCACTGAGCGGAATGATATATGGAGTGGTGAACCGCATGGGTGGTGATGAAAACATGCCACGACCCTTGCTGTTTGAATGGATATGTAAGGCAGAGTCTATTGTAGGGTTGAACACAAAGATGAATGCCGAGGCTGCAAGGCTCACCGAATGGTTTGGCAAGCGCGGGCGGATGACAGCCATACTGAAGGGACAGGCCAACGCACGGCTCTATCCGCATCCCGACGAACGTCAGCCAGGTGACATCGATATCTGGGTTGAAGGCGGAAAAGACAGCGTAGTGAAACTGCTGACCGAAGAGGGGATGATGGACAAGAAAGCCACGGTGTCTTATCATCATGTCCACCTGCCACCAAACAATGATGGCATAAGCGTGGAAGTGCATTTCCGTCCGTCGTCGGGCAACAATAACCCATTCACCAACCGCCGACTGCAGCACATCCTTGAGAACGAGATCAAGCACTCTGAGTTTTGTCCCGAGGGTTTCTATACCCCTACCATGCGTTTTGCCCTGCTCATGCAGATGTCGCACATCCAGCGGCATTTCCTGTCGGGCGGAATAGGTCTGCGCCATATCGTCGATTACTTCATGCTGATGCGCAACTCATCATCGGCCGACAGAGCCTTTGCGCGTGAACATCTGTCGGAATGTGGGTTGGACAAGACAGCTGGCGCAGTGATGTGGCTGATGGAAGAGCTCTTTGACATGAAACGAGACACCATGATAGGTGAGCCAGATGCCTATCGAGGCAGATGGATGCTCGAAGAAATCCTTGAGGGAGGCAACTTCGGCCATCATAGCAAAAGAAGGAAACAGGGTTTCTGGCATAGGATATTTGAAGATCAGAAGCGAAACATAAGATTGATGCGCTTCTATTTTTGGGAGGAGTTTTTCTCGGTGTCGCTTTTCTGGTGGCACGTCTTCAAGACAATACCCAAGAGAATCAGATACAGGACATTATCGCTTAGCAGAATTAAGGAAGAATGACAAGCAGCACGATATGAAGGGAGACAGAGTGATAGACGAGGCAGTGGCACTGGTGCGCGACGGTTACAGCGTCACACTGCCGGTAAATGGACGCAGTATGTTGCCATTCATCATAGGCGGACGCGAGAGTGTCATCCTTGCGCCACCAGCTGGTCTCAGGCGCGGCTTGGTAGCATTGGCATGGGTGGAAGACAGGCGATATGTGCTTCACCGCATAGAGAGGGTAGAGGGCGACAGGGTGACGCTGATGGGCGATGGTAACTTAGCTGGCAGGGAATACTGCACAGTCGGCGATGTCAGGGCAATAGCCACGTATGTGGTGGATGAAGCCCACTGCCGCCACTATCTCTATTCGCCATGGCGCAAGACAGCCTCTGCCGTGTGGTGGTGGCTGCTGCCAGTGAGACGATATATATTGGCAATATACCGACTATTCAACAAAAACAAGATACAATGAGAAAGAAAGAAGGATGGGTACTCCGCGACGTGTGCGGAGAGAAAGTGCTCGTGGGCGAAGGCATCGGTGCCGTTGACTTCGGCAAGCTGATAAGCCTGAACGAGACTGCAGCATGGCTGTGGGAACATTGCGACGAGACATCGGACATCGACACACTGACACAGGCCTTGTGTGCCGAATACGACGTGTCGGCCGATGAAGCACGACGCGATGTTGTGGCCATCGTAGATGAATGGATCAAGGTAGGAGTGGCCGAAAGATGAAATATGCAAGGTGGTTTATCGCCAACGCCAACGGCATCTGGCTGAATGTCATAGTGCGCATATTGTCAGGACTGGTGCAGACGGCACTGTCGCTAATGGTAGTGTGGCTGAGCAAGAGACTCATCGACGGAGCTACAAGCGGCACTACAGACGATATGACCATGATGGCATGTATGATTGCCGTCGCCGTCGTGACGGGTGTGGGACTGCGTCAGCTCAATCAGTACCTTGCCAACCAAGCCATGATACTCAAGGTGGCAGGATTGCGCCTCTCGCTCTTCGGCAAGCTCTTCCGCAGGCGACTGTTTGAAGAACGCCAGCTGCATTCGGGAGATGTCACGTCGCGCATGGCAAAGGATATCGACACGGTGAGCGAGACATTGGCAGTCACCTTGCCCCAGGTGGTAGAGACCACGGCGAGACTCATCGGAGCCTTCCTGCTCATGCGGTGGTTCGACAGCCGCTTGGCATGGGCTCTTGTGCTAATCACCCCAATAGCCATTGCCATTGGCAAGTTCCTCTCGCACACGCTGCGACGCATCACGCTCAGGATACGCGAGGATGAGAGCCGCATATTGGCAAAGATACAGGAGAGCATCGAACTGAATGCCGTGCTGCGTTCACTGCAGGGAGAGAGGTGGATGCAGGACAAGGTGGAGGAACTGCAGGACAGTCAGACCGCTAACTTCATGCACCGTTCGCGTGTGATGGCAATAAGCCGCTTTGCCTTGGGTTGCACCTTCGGCCTGGGATATATGCTTGCCTTCGTCTGGGGAGCCTACGGACTACGTTCTGGTGCTATCACCTTCGGTGTGATGACATCGTTCCTGCAGCTCGTTGGGCAGATACAGCACCCTATACTCACGCTCATAGGTGCTTTGCCTTCCATCATCTACAGCACTGCCAGCATCGACCGTCTGGAGGAGTTGGCTCAGGCAGATGAAGAACTGTCGGACAATGGCGAAAGCATCAGCGACAGTGAGCTGATCGGAATACGCATGGACGATGTCACATTCCGCTATGCCAAGGGCGACAGGGAGGTGGTTGATCATTTCACTCACGACTTCCGCCCAGG
>JAEDEY010000047.1 GCA_016293065.1 Bacteroidales bacterium | reverse complement strand
TCGATGACCTTGAAGCCATTCTTCACCAATATTGCAGCAGCTCTCTTGCTTCGCTTTCCGCTACGGCAGTTCACTGCTATGGTCTTGCCTTTAGGCAGTGTGTCCTTCGCCTTGATCTCAAAATCGCCTTGCAGCACATCGATGTTTATTGCATTGGCAATATGTCCTGCGGCAAACTCTTCTGCCGTGCGAACATCAAGACGCACCACAGCAGTATCCTCAATGGCTTTGGCATAGTCTTCGACCGAGAGACTTTCAAAGCCCTGGTTCTGCGCATTGCAACTCACCAGGCTGCAGATCATCGCGAGTAATCCCATAATTCTTGTCTTCATTATTTTGTTTGGTTTTGATGTTATTTGTCAATAGCAGAAAGGAACGACATGATGTTGTCCACCACAAAAGCTTTCCTTTTTCTGTAGTCATTGCCGAATATATTAATATAATACGCACAAAGATAATTATTTTCTCATCCAGATACAAGAATTTTGCTCACAAAAATGAATATTGTTACACAAAATACCAATAAACTCTATCATTCTGATTTTATTAGATAAAATAATCGGGATAATCAGCAGAAAATGATATGTCTGTCAAATTCGCTTGAGGAAGTTGACAGCATCCTTGATCGACTTGATGTTATCGACCACCAAGTATCGCTTGCCGTTACGTTCGTCGAGTTTGCAGCGGGTGGCATGGGCAGCATAGAAGTTGATGATGCGTTCGAAGACCTTGCTCTCGAAATAATCGTCGTTGCCTGAGAGGAAGACACAGCGCAGGCGGTTCTCGCGCAGGATCATCTTCTCGAAGCCCAATTCGCGTCCAAGCTGGCGCAGAGCCACCACGCGGATCAGTTCTTCGCCCTGAGGAGGGATTGCTCCGAAGCGGTCGATGAGTCGCGTCTTGTAGGCTTCGACCTCGCTCTCCTTGGTGAGGTTGTCGAGTTCCTGATAGAGGGCAATGCGTTCGCCGCTGTCGGGTACATAGCTCTCGCCGAAGCAGATGTCGAGGTCGGTCTCGAGACTACAGTCTTCCGATACGGTCTCTGAACGTTCCATCTCCTCCTGATAAAGCTGTGCGAACTCCTTGGTCTTCAGTTCCTTGATGGCTTGTTTCAGTATCTTCTGGTAAGCCTCGTAGCCAAGGTCGGCGATGAAGCCCGACTGTTCGCCACCGAGCAGGTTGCCTGCTCCGCGAATGTCGAGATCCTGCATGGCCAGATGAATGCCCGAGCCGAGACCAGAGAAGTTCTCGATGGCCTGAAGGCGACGGCGTGCATCCTGGGTGAGCAGGGTGTAGGAAGGAGAAAGCAGGTAGCAGAACGCCTTCTTGTTGGTTCGTCCCACTCGTCCGCGCAGCTGATGCAGTTCCGACAAGCCAAAGTTGTGGGCATTGTTGATGATGATGGTGTTGGCATTCGGGATGTCGAGACCCGCTTCGATGATGGTGGTGCAGACGAGCACGTCATATTCATAGTCGGCAAAGTCGAGGATGAGCTGTTCGACAATCTCGGGCTCCATTTGTCCGTGGGCAGAGGCGACACGAGCATCGGGCACGAGTCGCTTGATGCGTGCAACGATGTCGGGCAGCTGCGAGATGCGGTTGTTGATGTAGAAGACCTGACCATTGCGCGAGAGCTCGAAGTTGATGGCTTCCTGGATCACCGTATCATCGTCGCGATGCACCTCGGTCTGGATTGGATAGCGGTTGGCAGGAGGCGTGGAGATGATGCTGAGGTCGCGTGCGCCCATGAGCGAGAACTGGAGGGTGCGAGGGATAGGAGTGGCGGTCATGGTGAGCGTATCGACATTGACGCGCAGACGTTTCAGTGCCTCTTTGGTGGCAACGCCAAACTTCTGCTCCTCGTCGATGATGAGCAGTCCGAGGTCGTTGAACTTGACCTTCTTGCCGATGAGCTTGTGTGTGCCGATGATGATGTCGATGGTGCCGTCGGCGAGTTTGCCCAGAATATCCTTGGTCTGTTTGGCAGTGCGGGCTCGCGTGAGGTAATCGACCCTGACAGGGAAGTCCTTGAGTCGCTGGCTGAAGGTCTTGAAATGCTGGAAGGCGAGGACGGTGGTAGGCACGAGCACAGCCACCTGCTTGCAGTCGTTGCACGCCTTGAGGGCAGCGCGAATGGCCACCTCGGTCTTGCCGAAACCCACGTCGCCGCACACCAGTCGGTCCATCGGCTTTTTCGACTCCATG
Source organism: Bacteroidales bacterium (assembly GCA_016293065.1). Taxonomy (GTDB): domain Bacteria; phylum Bacteroidota; class Bacteroidia; order Bacteroidales; family UBA3663; genus Liminaster. The sequence goes on along the minus strand of JAEDEY010000047.1, from coordinate 13,253 downwards.
TCGCGCTTCACGTCCTGTGTAGCCTTGAGCTGGTCGGGTGTGTCTTCGTAGATGAACGAAGCCTCCATCTCGTGCTGCATGTTGGAGTCGGGCGAGAAGGCAAAGCCCTCTTCGTCCTTGCGTGCGGCATAGAGCAGGATGAGTTCGCGCGCCATGTCCTTCATCTTCTCCTTGGTGCGTTCCTTCATCTTATCCCACGCGCCCGAACCGAGTCGGCTCAGCGAAGGAGGCTCGGCATCGCGGCTGCGGTATTTCGAGAGCTTGTCGAGCTGATGGATAGATACGAAGAGAAGGTCGTTGTTGAGGTAGATGAGCTTGACCATCTCCTGCATCTTCTCTGAGCCGTCGGGGTTCTTGATGCCCGTAGGCATCTGCACCAAGCCGCCGAAGCGTGCCACACCGTGATCGACATGCACGATATAGTCGTTGATGTTGAACTCCTTCAACTCCTTGATACTTAGGGCAATCTTGCCGCTTCGGGCACGGTCGCTCTTGAGGCTGTACTTATGGTAGCGGTCGAAGATCTGATGGTCGGTGAAATAGCAGTTGCGCGTGTCGTCATCGACGAAGCCCGAGTGGATGGCCTTGGGGATGCGCACGAAATGGAAAGTCTCCTGACGGTCTTCGAAGATTGCCTCGATACGGTCGAGCTGCTTTGGGCTGTCGCTGAGGATGTGGAGAGTATAGCCTTTGAGCACATAGTTGCGCAGGTCTTCGGAGATGAGGTCGAAGTTCTTGTGCCACTCTGGCTGGGGTGTGGTATTGAAAGTGATGACCGAGTACTTGCCTTCAGTCTCGCCGAGGTTCCTGTCGCTGATGACGATGGTGTGGAAGGTCTTGAGCCGTGCATTGAGCTTCTCGTCATCGACGATCTTCTTGAGGGCGTTGAGGTCGCCCTCTTCGCTTACGAGCAGCTGCTCGGAGATCTCCTGATGGCAGATGGCGGTGATGCGTTCGGCAATCCAGTCATAGTCTTCGCAGATCACGAAGGTGGAGTCAGGCACAAACTCGACAAGCGAGATGCCCTTGGTGACATCAGCATCGAAGTTTGGGGCGATGGTGATTTCATCGACACGTTCTTTCGAGAGCTGGCTATCGACCTCGAAGGTACGGAGCGAGTCGATCTCGTTGCCGAAGAAGTCGATGCGGAAAGGATATTCGCTCGAGAAGCTGAAGACATCGACGATGGAGCCACGGACGGCAAACTGACCTGGCTCATAGACATAATCGACGCGCTGGAAATGTTCGGCATTGAGGGTGTCGATGAGGTGCTTGCTGTCGATGTGCTGACCTGTCTGGATATGGATGAGCTTCTCCTTGACATCGTTGGCCTGTGCCACTTTTTCGGCAAGAGCCTCGGGATAGGTGACGATGACGAGCGAAGCCTGCGGGTCGGTGTTCTCCTTGAAGTTGTTGACAGCTCCCATGGTCTCGGTGCGCAGGATCTCGTTGGCAGAGTCGATCTGTCCGTATTTGATCGAGCGCTTGTAGCCTGACGGGAAAAACGAGACGCTGTCGTCGCCCGTGATCTGACAGAGGTCGTGATAGAAGTAGCCGGCAGTGTCGGCATCGTTGAGGATGAAGAGATAGAGTCCGCCGACGGCATTCTTGAGCGGAGAGAGGAAGGTGGCACCCGACGAGCCCTTGAGACCCTTGAGCTGGATGATGTTCCTTTCGCTGTTCTTTGACTTTATGTTGCGTATCTGCTTGGCCAGCGCATTGAAGCGCGGCTTTTGCATGACAAGGTCTTTTATTTCCATATTATTACTTTAGACAGAGAGCGTTAGCTCCCTAATCATGCCTTAAAATAACTTAACTGCCTGAGACGATGAGATAATGTGTTTTCTCGCCTTTTATCTTCAGTCCTTTCACTTTTTCGACCACGTTCTTTGCTACCTCACGTCGCACGGCACAGTAGGCACAGCGTTCGTAGATGTCGATGCGTCCAATCTGGCTGCCGTCGATGCCTCCGTTCTTGGTCAGGAAGCCGAGCACATCGCCCTTCGAGATCTTGTCTTTCTTGCCGCGGCCGATGTAGATTGACACAAAGGAAGAAGGCTTGAAGGTGCCATTGGGTCGGATGCGGAAGTACTTTGGCTCCTTGGCGAGATAGGCAGGCACGAACTCCTCGGGACCTATGATGAGATAGGCAGTGCCCGAAGCACCGGCGCGTGCAGTGCGGCCATTGCGGTGGACGAATGCCTCCTCGTCGGCAGGGAGATGATAATGGATGATGTGCGACACCTCAGGGATATCGAGTCCGCGCGAGGCAAGATCGGTCGAGACAAGGACGCGGATGGCATTGCCACGGAAGCGGGCGAGAGCCTTCTCGCGCATGTCCTGTTCCAGTCCACCGTGATAGAGCGAGCTCTCGATGCCATGGTCGGAGAGGTAATGGGCGATGCGCTCGGAACTCTCGCGGTAGTTGCTGAAGACAATGACCTGAGCATCGTCGTCGAGGCTGCACAAGAGGTCGCGAAGGGTGTCGAGCTTGTCCTTGACGGGCGACTTGACCTGATAGATCTCGAGATTGTCAATGACCTCGTATTTGCTGTCTTCGCTCATATTGTCCTTCTTCAGGAAGTCGATCTGACGGTAGTTCCTGAAGTTGAGCCAAGGCGCAATAGGCATGGCATGAGTGGCACTGGTGAGGATGAGCTGCGAGACATGGGAGAGCGAAGTGACGACGAACTTCATTTCATCTTCGAAACCTAATTCGAGACTCTTGTCGTATTCATCGAGCACGACGATGCTGATTCGATTGGTCGGGACATTGCCACGCTCGATATGGTCTTTCAGTCGGCCTGAGGTGGCAATGAGAAGGAAAGGCACATTGTCGCCAATGCCCGCGAGAGCGTCAATCTCCTTTTTAATATCATGGCCGCCATAGCAGCACACCGAACGGAAACCCGACTTGAGCTTGCGGAAGACCTCGTGGATCTGGATGGCAAGTTCGCGAGAAGGGACGATGACGAGAGCTGACTTTTGGTCGGAGAGATGCTTGATGAGAGGTAGAAGGAATGCTATGGTCTTGCCCGAACCAGTAGGAGAGAGCAACAGCGTATTCTGCCCGAAAGACTTCTCCTCGAGCATCACTTCCTGCATAGCATTCAAGCGATCGAAGCCCATTGCCTCAATCGCTGCTTGTTTGATTTGTGCTATATTCATAGTGCAAAAATATGAAAAGTTTACATAATCGTCAAACAATTGCTCAATTTTTTCGCTAAATAATTAAAAAATGGTAGAATTATGATGATAATACGCAAATATTTCTGTATCTTTGCATGAAGAAATTGCTGATATGAATATACGACGTACATTGTTTTCGTTTCTGCTGCTGACCTTGAGTCTGGCTGCATCGGCAAAAGTCGATTACGACAGCATAGTTGTGAGATATGGACCAATCACAGCCGATACTCTGATATATATCGACAAGCAAGAACTGATGCTCACGCTTTTCGTTTCTGACGGACAGGTCGTGGCAGAGTTCCCGATAGCTTGTGGCAAGAAAATGGGACAGAAGCAGAGAAGTGGAGACTACAGGACTCCCGAAGGCAAGTTTCGTATCAGCCAGATTCAGGACTCCTCGAAATGGGGACATGATTTCCACGACGGCAAGGGATTCATCCGCCATGCCTATGGACCATGGTTCATGAGGCTTGACACCGGACGACACAAGGGCATCGGCATACATGGCACGCATGACCCTGAGTCGATTGGCACAAGAGCAACCGAAGGCTGCATCCGACTGAAGAACGATGACCTTGAGAAGTTGCACTCGTTGGTCGAAGTTGGGACAACCGTCATCATTGGAGAAGATAAGTGATACAATTTGATTAAAGATAACAACAGAATTATAATTAATTTAACTTCATTAAAAATGTTAAGAGACAGTCTTGTATTCAGTTTGATTGACGAAGAACGTCAGCGACAGATGAAAGGAATTGAACTCATCGCTTCTGAGAACTTCGTGAGCGATCAGGTTATGGAAGCTATGGGTAGCGTGCTCACCAACAAGTATGCCGAAGGTTATAGCGGAAAACGTTATTACGGTGGATGCGAAGTAGTTGATAAGGTAGAAACTCTTGCCATCGAGCGTTTGAAGCAGATATATGGTGCATGCTGGGCTAACGTTCAACCTCATTCAGGCGCACAGGCTAATCAGGCAGTGCTCGCTGCTGTGCTTGAGCCAGGTGATACCTTCATGGGCCTTAATCTTGCACATGGCGGTCACCTCTCACATGGTTCGGCTGTGAATAGTTCGGGTCTGCTTTATCATCCAGTAGCATATAACCTCGACGAATATACAGGACGTGTCAACTATGACGAGATGGAGAGATTGGCATTGGAGCATAAGCCAAAGCTCATCATTGGTGGTGGTTCGGCTTATAGTCGTGAGTGGGACTATGCACGTATGCGCAAGATTGCAGATATGGTAGGTGCTATCCTGATGATAGATATGGCACATCCTGCTGGACTTATTGCAGCTGGTCTGCTTGATAACCCAGTGAAATATGCTGACATCGTGACATCGACAACCCATAAGACTCTGCGCGGCCCTCGTGGTGGTGTGATCATGATGGGCAAGGACTTCCCAAATCCAAAGGGTATCAAGACTCCTAAGGGAGAGATCAAGATGATGTCGGCTTGTCTCGACAGTTCGGTGTTCCCTGGCACTCAGGGTGGTCCGCTTGAGCATGTCATTGCTGCCAAGGCTGTGGCTTTCGGCGAGGCATTGACTCCGGAATACAAAGAGTATCAGACACAGGTGAAGAAGAACGCTGCTGTGCTTGCCGAGGAACTCATGAAGCGCGGATTCAAGATTATCAGTGGCGGTACTGACAATCACTCGATGCTGGTTGACCTTCGTCCGAAGTATCCAGAACTCACAGGCAAGGTGGCTGAAAAGGCTCTTGTGGCAGCAGACATCACTTGCAACAAGAACATGGTGCCATTCGACTCACGCAGCGCATTCCAGACCAGCGGTATCAGACTGGGTACTCCAGCCATCACTACACGTGGAGCCAAGGAAGACCTGATGGTGACGATTGCTGAGTTTATCGAGGAGGTTCTCAATGCTCCTGAGAATGAATTTGTGATAGAAAGTGTTCGCAGCCGTGTGAATGCAATCATGGCTGACTATCCACTCTTTGCATATTGATAAAGCAAGCTATTCGCAATAAAGAGAAATGATAAATAAACTTTTCATATTAGCAGCTGTTGGTTCGTTGTTTACTCTGACATCATGTCTTGGAGGTGACGACGAGCCAATGAACACTGTTCAATCTACATGCTCTATACGTTCGTCATCGTCGGGTGCAGTATTGTATCTTGATGGAGGAGCCATTGTCTATCCGACTCCTGAGAGTGTGTATAAGCTCACGGGTACTGCAAACTTTGGCAATGCGAAACGCGGAATCATACAGTTCAATTATGCCGACATCAACATGACACAAGATGCCAATGGCACAGTGATCAGAGAAGCAGAAGTCTTTGGCGGCAATTCGATTCCGACCTTTGACATCATGTCAAAAGAAGAGGCAATAGCCAAGAATGTGTTTTCGGCTGACAGCATCTTTGCATTAAGCAGCCTGAAGGAAAAAAACATCTGGGCTTATGGAGGATATCTGAATGTCAGCTACAATGCCACATACTATCCTAATGGCTCGGGCGGTTATTTTGTTCCTTCTCTTTCAGCTGTATATGAGCTCGATCCAAAAAATGAGCGCAATATCAACATCACGCTTGTGCTGAACAAACACGGTAAGAAAGATGGTGTGGTGGCAGGTGAGGGAACAATTCTCAATTCGTTCGACATTTCGAGCCTCAGGCAGCATTTCCCTCCATCGGGATTTGACTCTATCCATTGCAACCTTCACTATCTGATAACTGAAGGATTGACTTCGGAAGTAAGCAAGACTATCGAAAGGTCAATAGCAGTCAAGGATTTGGACTATCCTTGGAACAAATAATTCGTATAGGCATATATATCACAAGGTATAGAAATAAAATTAGGAAATGTTTTCAAGCAATTAAACCATTATTGATAATTAATGTTTTTACAATTCAATTTGACTTTACTAATTGATATATGTGCCTTTTAATTTCATTGTAGTAAGAGTTTTGAAGGGGAGCGTTTGATGCGCTCCTTTTTCTTTTTATACGCAAAAAAAAGGAACGCCGGAAGCGTTCCTAACTGTTTTTCTCGGGTGCCTTTTTTACTTCTTTGGCTTGTATGAAGGAGTATTGTAGGTGAGAACAACACTATTGTCTTTTGCAGTAACGTCGAGAGTAGTGCCGTCAGCATCTACAGAATAAGTAGCTACACCGTTAGCATTAGCAGTCTGGTGGTAGATGACATTGAAGAGCATAGTGACATTCTTGTAAGCAGCAGCAGCCTCAGCAGCATTAGAAGCCATAGGGATTTCAACGATGAGCTGACCGATCTTGGTCTTGTCCTTAGTGTCTTCAGTGTTGAAAGAGAGATAAATCTCTGTACCCTGACAGTTACCCTTGAGACACTGCTTCTCAATGTCGAAGATATAACCCTTCTGAGCAACTTCGCGAGTTACCTGAACAATAGTACCATTGAGGTCGATACCATCGAAAACGAAAGCCTTTGCAGTGAATACTGACATCAGAGCAAAGAGAGATACTAAAAGTTTTTTCATAATTGTATGTTTTAATATATTGGTGTTTCCTATTCAGACACGGTTCTGCGAATTGTTCGCAAGACCGTGTCTTTATATTTAAGGATATTAGCCTCCGAAGTTATCGAAGCGGATCATGTCGTCTTCAACACCGAGAGAGTGGAGGAGGTCGAGCACTGTCTTAGCCATCATCGGAGGTCCGCAGAGATAGTATTCGCAGTCTTCTGGTGCCTCGTGTGCCTTGAGATAAGTGTCACCCATTACAGGAGCTACGAAGCCAGGAGTGTATTTGATACCTGCTGCATCAGCCTTAGGATCTGGACGGTCGAGGGCAAGATGGAAGTGGAAGTTAGGGAATTCCTTCTCGAGAGCGAGGAAGTCGTCGAGGAATGGGATTTCCTCAAGCGCACGAGCACCATAGAAATAGTGCATTGGACGCTGACGGTCTTCTGGAGCGATGCCATTGCCCTTGAGCAGGTGCATGATCTGTGCACGGAGAGGAGCCATACCTGCACCACCACCGACCCAGATCATCTCGCGACCTGTGCCGTACTGTGGACGGAACTCACCGTAAGGACCAGACATGATCACCTTATCGCCAGGCTTGAGGCTGAAGATGTAAGATGATGCGATACCTGGGTTAACATCCATGAAGCCAGGACCCTGATCTTTTGGCTTGAATGGAGGAGTAGCGATACGCACGTTAAGAGTGATGATGTCACCCTCGTCTGGGTAGTTAGCCATAGAGTAAGCACGTACTGTAGGCTCAGAGTTATGACACTTGAGAGGGAAGAGACCGAACTTCTCCCATGCAGGGAGGTAAGTATCGCCGATGAGTGACTTGTCGAAGTCCTTATCGTAGTCGATATCGAATGCAGGAATCTTGATCTGAGCATAAGAACCTGGCTCGAAGTGCATGTGCTCGCCAGCTGGGAGAGCCACCTTGTACTCCTTGATGAATGTAGCCACATTCTTGTTGCCGATAACAGTACATTCCCACTCCTTAACACCGAATACATCATCTGGAACGATGATCTTGGCATTCTCCTTGATCTTCGACTGGCAGGCAAGACGATACTTAGCCTTGATCTGCTTACGGTTGAAGAAGCCAACTTCGGTAGGGAGGATGTCGCCCGCACCTTCTTCGATGATACACTTACACTGACCGCACTTACCGCCACCACCGCAGGCACTTGAGAGGAAGATACCTCCAGACTGAAGAGTAGCGAGTGCTGTAGAGCCGATAGCGGTTTCAATCTGCTTCTTGCCGTTTACATCGACGGTGATGTTGCCCGATGGAACGAGCTTAGCCTTGATGACGAGGAGAAGCACTACGAGAATGAGGATAACCGCAAGGAAAACCAGAATTGCTGGTACAAGAGTTTGTAACATTGTTTTGTCCTCCTTTCTGATTAAAGTTGAATACCGCTGAAGCTCAGGAACGCAATTGCCATGAGACCAGTTACGATGAATGTGATACCGAGACCCTTGAGAGGTGCTGGCACGTGGCTGTAAGCGAGCTTCTCGCGGATAGCAGCGAGGCAAGCGATGGCAAACAACCAGCCGATACCTGAACCAAGTGCATAGACAACAGGCTCAGCAAAGCTCTCGAACTCCTTCTGCTGCATGAAGAGCGAACCACCAAGGATGGCGCAGTTAACGGCGATGAGAGGGAGGAAGATACCGAGTGAACCGTAGAGAGCTGGGAAGAACTTCTCAACTACCATCTCAACGATCTGAACGATTGCAGCGATGACTGCAATGAAGATGATGAATGAGAGATATGAGAGATCGACACCCTCGATGAGTGCATTTGGCTGAAGCACATACTTGTCGAGAAGATAGTTGACTGGGAGAGTCACGATCAACACGAAGGTCACTGCTGCACCAAGACCAACAGAGGTCTTGACAGTCTTTGACACTGCAAGGTAAGAACACATACCCAGGAACAGCGCAAAGATCATATTGTCAATAAAGATTGACTTGATGAAAAGATTCAATAATTCCATTTGTCTTTACATTTATTAGTGGGTATTACTTGTCCTGAAGTTCTGGGTTCTTAGAACGGAGGTACCAGATGATACAGCCGAGAAGAATAAGGGCTGCAGAAGGCATCACGAAGAAGCCGCAGTTCTGATATCCGTCATAGCCAGTCTCGTTGACGAAACGAGCGATAACATCGATTCCGAAGAGAGTGCCTGCACCGAAGAACTCACGGAAAGTAGCAACGGCGAGGAGGATGAGAGCATAACCGATACCGTTTCCGAGACCATCCATGAGAGCAGGCCATGGCTTGTTGCCAAGAGCAAATGCCTCAAGACGACCCATGAGGATACAGTTGGTGATGATGAGACCTACGTAAACAGATAGCTGCTTACTTACCTCGAAGGCAAAAGCCTTTAGAATCTGATTGACGATGATTACGAGCGCTGCTACTACCACAAGCTGTACGATGATACGGATACGGTTTGGAATAGTCTTGCGCAACAGTGAGATAATCACATTTGCAAAAGCGAGCACGCAAGTGAGGGAGATACCCATTACGAGAGCAGGCTTCATCTGGGTAGTTACGGCCAAAGCCGAACAGATACCGAGCACCTGTACTACGACAGGGTTGTTTGTCCAGAGAGGACCGGTGAAAACACCAGGTTTCTTTTCTGCTGCCATATTATTTAACTACATTATTACATTCAACATCTTTGCAATTGCCACCGCAGTCGCCTTCGCCCTTGCACTGGCCTTCGCCACAACCTTCTGCGTTGTCCTTGCACTTGCCAGCACACTGGCCTTCGCCTTCATTCTTGCACTTTCCGCAGCACTCCTGCTCCTTGTTGCACTGAGCCTGTTCGCTGCCCTGGATAGAGAGGAGATAAGCCTTATAGCCAGTGAGGGAGTTGCGGATCATGTCGCCTACATAGTCAGAAGTCTTGGTTGCACCAGTGATAGCATCAACCTTGTTCTCTACGTTCTTCTTTGTGACAACGACAGGTGCGAACTCTCCGTTGGTGAAGATAGTCTTGCCAATGAATGCCTTGGCAAAATTAGGATCGTCCTTGATCTTTGCACCAAGACCTGCAGTCTCGCCCTTGTGGTCGAAGCTTGCACCAGCGATGGTAGAGCCATCGGCCTCAACTGCGATATAGCCCCAGATAGCGTCCCAGAGACCTGAGCCGTACATACACATAATATAATATGTATTGCCGGCGATGTTTGCCTTGAAGACAGGGAGCTGAGCATCGTCCTTGACAATACCGCCCTTGAAGAGGCTCTTTGGCTCGATGCTGAATGCATTGGCATTGACAGTGTTGCCATTGACGTCAACTACGAGAGTATTGTTGTCCATGTCGAGTTCGCTCCAGATATCGGCAGCGTTGGTGAATGTAACCTCCTTGCCGAGCTTTTCAGCTACTGCCGAGAGTATCTGCTGCTTCTTCTCGTTGTCGGAGTTGGCCTTCTGCTGTGGAGCGAGACCTACGGCTGCGACTGTGAGCAATACCGCAACGAGGACTGTGAGGATCAATGCATAGACAATAGTATAAACATTGCTGTTGGTGTTAAGGCCTTTCTTAGCTGGCTTTGACTCATCAGCAATCTCTTCAAACATTGAAGAAGGCTGCTTGCATACAGGACATTCCGCAGGAGCCTTATCACCTTCGTGGATGTAACCACAAACTGTGCATCTAAATTTCTTAGCCATTGTGATTATGCCTTTACGCGCTTAGCACGCTTGTTAATATTAGCGTCAACAACATAGTAGTCGATGAGTGGAGCAACGGCATTACCGAGGAGGACTGCCATCATTGCACCTTCTGGATAACCAGTGTTGAACATACGGATGATGATTGCCATGACACCGATGAAGAGACCATAGATGATCTTACCAGTGTTGGTGCGGCAACCTGTTACAGGGTCGGTAGCCATGAAGACTGCTGCGAATGCGAAACCACCGAGGCAGAGCTGCTGGACAACTGTTGGAGCTGTCTCAGAGAATGCAGCGATGATGGCACTTGTCACAGCACCACCTACAAACACACTGAGCATGATGCGCCAGCTTGCAACGCGAGTGGCAAGGAGAACGACTGCACCAATGAGGATTGCAAGTGTTGATGTCTCGGCAATTGAGCCAGGGATAGTACCGAGGAATGCGTCAAGTGTTGTGCACTCGATTGGCAGACCTGAGGCAACCTGTGCGAGAGGAGTAGCGCCAGAGAAACCATCGACAACCTGTGTTCCCTCGATAGGAGTGTTGCAGAGAGCCGAACCTGTGCGTACGAATACCTCGTCGCCCGACATAGCCTTTGGATAGGCAAAGAAAAGGAATGCACGTGTGATGAGTGCAGGGTTGAAGATGTTCATACCTGTACCACCGAAAATCTCCTTTGCGAAGATAACTGAGAATGCTGTAGCAACGGCAATCATCCAGATAGGAGTGTTGACAGGCACGATCATTGGGATGAGGAGACCTGATGCGAGGAAGCCTTCAGCCACTTCTTCGTGCTTGTAGGCAGCAACAGCCATTTCGATGCCAAGACCTACTACATAGCTGACAATAACCTTTGGAAGGAAGGCTACCAAGCCGTAGAGGAACTGCATGAACCAGCCGTCGTCGATGCCGAGAGCAAGGTCATGCTGATAACCAACGTTCCACATACCGAAGAGCAGGGCTGGCATCAAAGCGACGATCACCATAGAGATGACACGCTTAGAATCGACAGAGTCGTGAACCTGTACGCCACGCTTGCCTGCGGTGTGACGAGGAACGAAGAGGAAAGTATGGAATGAGTCATAGATTGACCAGAACTTCTCATACTTGCCGCCCTTCTCAAATTGAGGGGCGATCTTTTCTTCTATAAAATCGTTTAACTTACTCATGACTTATTCCATTTCTTTACGGAGTTTAACCAATCCATCTGCGATGACCTGCTGCACAGGTGTCTTAGATGCGTCAACAAACTCACAAAGAGCGAAGTCTTCTGGAGCAACCTCATAGATGCCGAGAGCCTCCATGCGGTCGATGTTGAATGTCAGTGTAGCCTTGTAAAGCTCCTCTGGGAAGATATCCATTGGGAATACCTTCTCCCAGTCACCACTTACGATAAGAGCACGTGAGCCACCCTTGAGACGAGCATCGAGAGTCCATGACTTTGACTTGAACAGACCGAAGAGACCTGCAAGACCTGTTGGGCTTGTAGAATAACGGTTGAGACCTGGAGTGATCCAGCCGAACATCTCGTCGGTGTCACCGCCATCAGGAATGACTGTCACGGTGTTGTCATAGAAACCTACTGTGCCTTCCTTGCCAGCGTTCTGACCTGTGAGCACGTTGCCAGCGATGAAGCGCTGAGTGTAGTCAGCACCCTTAACCTTGCCTGCAACGACAGAAGCGATTGATGAACCAGGAAGAACCTTTGCATAAGCAGGAGCAACGATCTCTGAACCTGCAACTGTGATGATGCGGCTGAAATCGACCTTGCCTGCGAGTGCACGACCAATCACGATGAGGTCGTATGCGCTCACTGTCCAAACCTGCTCGCCCTTGTTGATAGGCTTGATGTGGTTGATCTGAACACCCACATTTCCTGCAGGATGAGGACCTTCGAACGATACCACCTCACAGTCCTTGAGAGAGAGACTTGTACCAGCCTTGACACCAACGTAAACCTTGCCAGCTGTGAGCTTTGCGAGAGCAGATATAGCTGCCTGAAGCTCAGCCTCCTGACCCTTGACAACGAATGAGAAATCTGGTGCGAGTGGAGCACTGTCCCAAGCGCTGACAAAGATGTCGCGTGGCTGAACCTCTGGATTGGCAACTACATTGTAAGGACGCTGCTTGATGAATGGCCATACGCCGGCATTCAAGAGAGCAGTCTTAATGTCCGCTGCAGATGCGCTTGCAGGGTTAACAGCTGGAAGTTGTACACTTGTGCCCTTGCCGTCTTTTGCAACGACGATGCTAAGCACTTTGCGACGCTCGCCACGGTTAACAGCCTCGACGGTACCGCTAACTGCGCTGACGAACTTAATCTCAGGGTGATTCTTATCCTGGAACAAAGGTGTTCCGGCAGACACAGGATCGCCCACTTTGACAAGAACCTTAGGGGTGATGCCTACGAAGTCGTCTGGAACGAGTGAGAACGTCTTGTCCTCCTGTACGCTGACGAGCTTTGCCTCAGGTGCACCTGCAAGATTGATGTTCAAACCTTTTTTGAGCTTAAAACTTGCCATTAAATTAAAAATTTGTTATAGATAAAAATATAGTTTTATGATTAGATCATGCTTTGTAAGACCTATAATACACGGCGCGAATATAATAAATTTACCATTTAATTGACATTCAATATTTAAAATTATTTAAAATAACAAACCTTGGGCAAAGTGCTAAGCCCAAGGTTGAAATGTTAAGTTTGCAAAAATATTGCAGTAATATTCCGAACTAATACCGAAAAGGCATTGCAGAATCATGCCTTTGGATTAGAACCGTATTCGTTTTCTCCAGGTGTAGAGTCGATGATAAAGAAATAAAGGAGCACGAGGTTAACCAGTGGAAGGAGGCTCAGAAGAATCCACCATCCGCTCTTGCCAGTATCATGCAGACGACGTACG
>JAEDEY010000174.1 GCA_016293065.1 Bacteroidales bacterium | reverse complement strand
GATGCCTCTCCTTTGGGCTTAGTTGCCAATTTCGGAGACTTCTCGCGTGGCATGAAGGTGACTGGCTGCAAGGTTGACACTGTTGCCGATACCTATGCCATGAACCGCAGCAAGGCAAGTTCGATGAGCTATAAGGCTACTCATCTTGTCTGGTCGCTCGAGAATGCCGAAAAGCAGCAGATTCATGTCGAGTTTATGGTGACCGACAATGATGTGGCATTCCGTTATTTCATCCCAAAAGATGGCGAAACAGGCAGCGTGCGCGTTATGGACGAGGCTACAGGCTTCCGTCTGCCAGAGGGTACCACTACCTTCATCTGTCCTCAGAGCGAAGCCATGATTGGCTGGAAGCGCACAAAGCCAAGCTATGAGGAAGACTATGTAATAGATGCACCGATGGACCAGAAGTCGCAGTTCGGTCATGGCTATACCTTCCCTTGTCTCTTCCATGTCAATGCTCCGACCGAAGGGTGGGTGCTGATCAGCGAGACTGGTGTCGATAGCCACTATTGCGGCTCGCGTCTCTCTGATTACCAGAATGGCATGTACAAGCTCGAGTTCCCAATGCCCGAGGAGTTCAACGGCAATGGCACCATCGAGCCTGCTTTCGCTCTTCCTGGTGCTACTCCTTGGCGCACCATCACCGTGGGCAACACTCTCAAGCCTATTGTCGAGACCACTGTGCCATGGAACTATGTGAAGCCTCTCTACGATGCTTCTGCCGATTATCAGTTTGGCCGTGGCACCTGGAGCTGGATTGTTTGGCAGGATGGCTCGATCAACTACGAGGATCAGGTCAAGTATATCGACTTCTCGGCTGCAATGGGATATGAGTATGTGCTCATCGACAACTGGTGGGACACCAACATCGGCCATGAGCGTATGGAGGATCTCATCAAATATGCTCATTCAAAGAATGTCGATGTCTTCCTGTGGTATAGCTCAAGCGGTTATTGGAACGATATAGTGCAGGGTCCTATCAGCCGCATGGACAATAGCATCGTCCGCAAGAAAGAGATGCGCTGGATGAAGGAACAGGGTGTCAAGGGCATCAAGGTCGATTTCTTCGCCGGCGACAAGCAGCCTACCATTCAGCTCTATGAGGAGATCCTGAGCGATGCCAACGACAACGGCTTGATGGTCATCTTCCACGGCTGTACCATCCCTCGCGGTTGGGAACGTATGTACCCTAACTATGTGGGCAGCGAGGCTGTGCTTGCCAGCGAGAACCTCTATTTCACTCAGCGCAGTTGCGACATGGAGGCTCTCAATACCTGTCTGCATCCGTTCATCCGCAATGCCATTGGCTGCATGGAGTTCGGTGGTTGCTTCCTGAGCCGTCGCATTCATCGCGAGTCTGACAAGGGCAACTATCGCAAGACTACCGATGTCTTCGAGCTTGCTACTACGGTGCTCTTCCAGAATCCTATCCAGAATTTCGCTCTTGTACCAGACAATATCACCGATGCTCCTGCCGTATGTGTCGATTATATGAAGCAGGTACCAACGACTTGGGACGAAACTGTGTTTATCGACGGCTACCCTGGCAAGTATGTTGTCATGGCGCGTCGCAATGCCGACAAGTGGTATCTTGCTGCTGTCAATGCCACCGGCGAGCCATTGAAGCTCAGTCTCGACCTTCCTATGTTCAAGGGCAAGGAGGTGCAGCTCTATTCGGGCGGCAACAACCCTACGGTTGCTCCTGTCAAAGTCAAGACTAAAGGCTTTTATAAGGTGACTATTCCATCCGAAGATGGCATTGTCATGGTTACTAATTAATTCAATAACAATCATTGCTTATGAAAACGTTAACAAATGGCATTATCACTATTGGTGTAAATGAGCATGGTGCGGAACTGTGCAGTCTGATGTGCAAAGGACGAGAGTATCTATGGGGAGCCTATCCTGAGTATTGGAAACGACACTCGCCAGTACTATTCCCTATTGTCGGAAGCGTGTGGGATGGTGAATTCCGCTCGAAGGGCAAGACGTACAAGATGAGTCAGCATGGCTTTGCCCGTGACATGGATTTCACTCTGCTGTCGGTGTCTGATGATGAGATATGGTATGAGCTTCGTTATTCGGAAGAGACTCTTCAGAAGTACCCTTACGAGTTCATCCTTCGCATAGGATATAAGCTTCATGACACAACGGTCGATGTCTGCTGGGAAGTTGAGAATCCTTCCGACGAAGAGATAGCATTTCAGATTGGTGCTCATCCCGCTTTCTATTGGCCAATGCTCTCAAATGAGGTGATAAATCAGGGCATAGAAGCTATGGAAAAGGTATTGGCAGACAATACTCTTCGCGGCTTTTTCAAGTTCAACCTCAAGAATAAGAAACTGGCTGAATTGATATCTCCCGACTTCCCTTTTGTGGAGTCGCAGATTATCCAAGAGAAAGGATGCGTGTCCAAGTCAGAGGTCAGTATGTATGATGTGAGAAACAGTGTTCTTCCCATTACTACCAGATTATTTGATAAGGACGCATTGATTTTGGATGATTATCAGACAGATATTGTCACTCTGTTAGACAATGATCGCAACCCATATCTTTCAGTTGCTTTCACATCTCCACTCGTGGGTCTATGGTCGCCTCCAAAAAAGAATGCTCCTTTTGTTTGCATCGAACCATGGTATGGACGCACTGATGAAGTGCGATACAATGGCACCTTTGAGGATAGGAAACACATGAACCATCTCGCTCCTCATTCTACATTCAAGGCAAAATACGAAATTACTATCCATTGACGTTTGTTTCATGCTTGTATGTTTGGCACGATGACAAATTCTGTACATGCCGTTATGTGCTGAAGTGACTGTTGTTCATGTCATCATCAGTCACTTCACTAATCCAAGATTTTGCCGAATTTTTGTATTCCTCTGTTTACTGATGCAAAGATACTCAGGTTTTAGAAATGCAAGAATAAAGACTGACATGTCAGTGTTTTGGGTAATAGAAAATGAGTTTGACACTTTGATACCCTGTGTCAAACTCTTTTAATATTTACGGGTGCAAAGGTAATATTTTTTTTTGAATTCACCAAGGCATTCGGTGTTTTTGTGGCAATTTAATCTTTATTCTTGCGCTATTCTATTCGGCATTCTTGCGCTATTTGGTCGGTGTATTCTATGAAACGTCGGCTTCCCGAAGGGTTTTAGAAATGCAAGAATTTAAACTGACATGTCAGTGCTTTTGGTAATAGAAAATGAGTTTGACAACT
>JAEDEY010000173.1 GCA_016293065.1 Bacteroidales bacterium | reverse complement strand
CATTTGTCATTAGGTCATTATGTCATTATGTCAATAAGGTTTTAATATTTATCCACATTTCTTAAATCTGAGTATCCTTGCATCAGTGAATAGAGGAACTACAGAAGACCTTGAACATCTTCACACCTTCACATCTTAACATCTATCTCACATTCAATGTACATCTACAAAACCAGCTGCCCTTGCTCATTGCAAAGACAGCTGGTTTCATTATCATTGCCTTGGCGTTCTTGATAGTTGCTTCTGTCGCGCCTTTGGCTTCGCCTTCCACAACGACTTTCTCACAACATACCTAAATTGTTGGGTGAATAATATGTAGTTATGGTCTTACTACCTCGATTTTCTTCAAACACTCATCATCAGAGGTGCCGCCATAGAGCAGGTTATACTTTCCGCTCAGAGCCATCATCTGACCTGTCTTGGTGTCGAACCATGCGAAGGTCTCATCATCGATGGCAAACTCCACATTGACGGTTTCGCCCTTGGCAATGCTGACGCGCTTGAAGCCACGAAGTGTCTTCACGGGACCCTCCTTGTCATCAGGACGCTGCACATAGAGCTGAACCACCTCTGCGCCGTCACGTGTGCCGGTATTGGTGACAGGGATGATGATCTTATCCTTGCTCATCTTGCCATCGGCAGTATAGTCAGCCGACACGAGCTGTGCCTCACCATAGGCAAAGGTGGTGTATGAGAGACCATGACCAAAGCAGAACTGTGGCTTCTCATTCATATAACGATAGGTGCGACCTTTCATGCTATAGTCGAGGAAACTTGGCATCTGGAGCGTGTCCTTATAGAAGGTGAGAGGCAGACGTCCCGAAGGGTTGTTGTCGCCAAACAGAGTCTCTGCCACCGCCTGACCGCCCATCTGACCAGGGTAGAACACTTGCAGCATCGCATCACAGTGCTCGGCCTCTGGCATCATTGCCATAGCCGATCCTGAACAGTTGATATATACGATGCGCTTGCCTGCGTTATGGATCTTGGCAATAAGGTCACGTTGTACGCGCGGCAGCTGTATGTCTGTGCGGTCGCCACCACGGAAGCCCTCAATCTGCACAGGCATCTCCTCGCCCTCAAGACCAGGAGAGATGCCGCCGACAAAGACCACTACATCGGCTGGACGAATCTGCTTCAGCAGCTGGTAGTCATCAAAATGGACAGTATTGCCCATATCGAACATCAGCGCATTGATTCCCTTGCCAGCCACATATCGAACCTCCAGATCATAACTCTTGCCTGCTTCGGTAGCGAGCACATAGGTGGGTTCTGTGCTGTCGCGATCGCCCAACTGACCCTCCGCCTCCATCACCACCTTGCCATTCACGATGAGTTGGATCTTTGTGCATGCAGCCTTGATATCGAACTCAATCTGGCTTGCCTCTGGAGTCTTTATTGAGGTCTTATAGACTGCCGAGAAGTTCTCAAGGTTAACACCAGCCTTGAAAGCGGTACCACCGAAGGTATAGAGTTTCATGGCATTTCTATATCGCGCATGAGCTACCTCCGGACCAGTGAAGTCTGTAGTGTTATAATAAGTGGCATACCAACCCTGTTCGCCAGCAGCACGTCCCAGACCCATCCAACTCCTGTAGCTGGAAGTCTGTGCCAAATCGCAGCCCTGCGAATATATAAGGTTGTCAGGCTTCAGATATTTACGAATACCTTCAAGGATGGTAATGGTGGCATCGGGCGTACCATTGTAGTTACCCCACAGCATGATGCTGTCGTTGGCATTCGGGCCCACCACAGCTATGGTCTGACGAGGATTGAGCGGCAAGAGCGGTGCCTTCTTGCCATCGGACGAACGGTCGTTTTTAAGCAGCACGATGCCCTCGCGAGCAGCCTGCAGACTCTTGGCCTTATGCTCTGCACATGCAATGACCGACGCAGGAATTGCATCGTAAGGGGTTTTATCGTCCATCTCTCCCAACTCAAAACGAGCCTTGAGCAGACGGAACACTGACTGGTCAATACGGTTTTCGGTGATGAGTCCTAAACGCACAGCCTCTGGCAACTCTACATACGAACTGCCACACTCCAAGTCCGTACCGCTCCATACTGCCTTGGCATCGGCATGGACGGTGTCTGGTTCTGTCATGTGTGCACCAGGGGTATAGAAGTCGTTGATGGCCCAACAGTCGCTTGTCACGAGTCCGTCGAAGCCCCAGTCATTGCGCAAAATCTGCGTGAGCAGACGGCTCGAACCGCAGCACGGCTCATTTTCATAACGATTGTAGGCACACATCACCTCCTTGACATGAGCCTCTGTGACAAGTGCCTTGAAGGCCGGAAGGTAAGTTTCCCAGAGGTCACGAGGTGACACGTTGTCGGCATTGAAGACGTGACGGTTCCACTCTGGTCCGCTGTGTACGGCATAGTGCTTGGCGCAGGCATGTGTCTTGTTGCCGTCGGGTCCCTGCAGACCTTTCACTACAGCCACACCCATGCGGCTGGTCAGATAGGGATCCTCGCCATAGGTCTCCTGTCCACGGCCCCAGCGTGGGTCGCGGAAGATGTTTACATTCGGGGTCCAGAATGTGAGTCCCTGGTATCGGCGGATATTATCCTTGCTCTCCTCGCGTGCCAGACGGTTCTTCACACGTGCTTCGGTGCTTGCTATGTCAAAGCACTCTTGCACGAGTTCTGGATCGAAAGTTGCAGCCAAACCGATGGCTTGCGGAAACATCGTTGCCACTCCATTGCGAGCCACACCATGTAGTGCCTCGTTCCACCACTGATAAGGCTTCACTCCCAGGCGTTCCACTGGCTTTGACTGATCCATCATCAGCCCCACTTTCTCTTCGAGGGTCAGACGCTTCAAAAGGTCGTTGGCTCGTCGTGTCGGACTCAACGCTTCATTCTGATAGGGCAAGAGTGCTTGCGCTTGCAAGCCTAAGGCTGAGGTACTGAGCACCATTGCCAATAAGAGATGTTTTTTCATTGTGTAATAATTCTAAAGGAATGTCCTGTTTTTCTTATTCGTTTATGTTTTGGAAGTTTGTTTATGCATATAAATAAAAGCACACAAAAGCATAGGATTCCTTGCACAAGTCGCAAGAAACAAGTAACTTTCAGTGACCAAACTAAAGGACTCATATATCCTATGCCTGTGCACAAAGTTACACAATTTTTCTCATAAACAAGAACATTTATCAAGAAAAGTGACTCTGGTAAGGCAATGTTTGCAATTATGAACGAGAATAAAGGTATAAACATGAACGAACAGACGAT
>JAEDEY010000172.1 GCA_016293065.1 Bacteroidales bacterium | reverse complement strand
CCGCATTGCCGTTGAGCTGAATGGCTTCGACTGCATCCTGCGTGTACTTGTAGCGGACGATTGCCGAGACGAGGATGGCATAGGATGGAGTGCCAGGCGAAAGCATCTCAATCTTCTCAGCCTGTACCACCTCTTCGGTGATGTCTTCACCCTGACCTTCTGCCATTCCGCTGCCACCGATGGAGAGCATCGTCTTCACAGCGTCAAAAATGACGTGAATATACTGTCCCTGACGGACGATGAAATTCTTCTTGCCTTCACTCACAGCCTTGCCGTAAGTCGGGTCATCAATCTTGAATGTAATCATGATTCCTTATGTTTTAGTTGTGAAAAATTACAGTTGTACCACTTCTCCATTGTCGCTGAACACGATGGCTCCGTTGCGCTCCTCGATGGCTCGTCCATTGACTTCAAGCACCTCAGTCTGACCGAGGTCAACATCATAGTGCTTGCCTCCACGGTCGATGAAGACCGTCTTGTGACGTGTGATGCCCTTATCCATCATCATCTGAAGGTGAGCCTTGACGGGCTGCGCGTTGATGATGAGCTTGGCTTCCTGACCGAAATACTCGATAAGCACAGCCATGCGGTTATCGCCGTGCGATGTCGATACTCCATCGACAATATCCTTGATGATGACTGGCCGACCGAGGACGGACTGCATATTGATCATCTGCGCGTCGATGATGCGCCTGCCGTTGCCGTCGTGCTGTGACGGTCGCTGAAGTCCCATCGAATGGAAAGATACTCCTCCCATCTTCTTATACAACATTTTGCAATGTCTGTTGCCGTGACTCACATAGCCCCATGCGCTTCCGTCAATCTCGCGTAGTCGCCTTGGATTGGTGACACCTGCCCTTCGTCTTAGCCAGGCCTTCTTGTCCGATGTGCGCCAGAACATTCCCTTGACTGGGTAGCAGACGTAGCCAAGGAAGTCGATGCCTTCTGTCAGAGGTCTTATCTTCGGCTCGTGAAGCCTGAATCCAAGTCCTTCGACAAACTTGGTTACATCGCGCACAAGACGGTGCGCCTCGCCCTTGTTGCGGCACAGGCAGACAAAATCGTCGAGATAGCGGATATAATACTTCACTTTCTTCTCTTCCTTGATGTAGCGGTCAAGAGAAGATAGGGCAAGATTGCCGAAAGTCTGGCTTGGACGTATGCCAAGCGGTATTGCCTTGCCGTTGGGCGCAAATACCTTGATTGGCTCCATCATTGCATCGATAAAGATCTTGTCCTTGATGCGCCGTTCGAGCTCTTTCCTTATCAGTATATGAGGTATGCTGTCATAATACTTAGTCAGGTCAAACTGCACATATATCGGATATTCCTTGTAATGCTCCTGAACCCACTCGTTGAGCTGCATTGCGCCCTTGTGCTGACCGTAGCCTATTCGGCTCGCATAGGTATGTGTGATGAGTGACTTGTCCAACTCTTCGTAGGGAGCCATGACGAGCATCTGGTGCTGGATGTGAGAGGGATGAAAGTAGAGCTTTGCGATGTCGCGAAGCTTGCCCTGTCCGCTCACCTTCTGGTCGTGCTTGTATTCTGATGTCTTCATCCTTCGGTACAGAACATTGTCGAAGATCTCAATTCGGTTCTGCATCCAAGACTCACGGTGCATCCTTACGCCCTTGTTGCGAGCCTTGCCTTTGACCGAGATTCTCTCAGCCTGCACGAGGAAGTTCCAGTCTTCCATCCGTTCGTATATGTATCCCTTTCTTTTTGTCATCTGCTTGCTTCTATTCTGTTGAGAGCTTTCGAGATTCGCAGGCTGTATCGCTCCCTGCGCGACCTACTAACACCCATGGCGTGTCGGCTGACCTTCACGCGCAAGTTCGACTTGTTTCGGATTGACACGGGCTTATGGCTCACTGATGAACCATTACCCGCCTCCGAGGTTCGTGGCTATCGCAGACGTTCGGTGAAGACGACCTACTTGTCCGCTAAACGGTTACGATGTTGGCAACCGTTGAAGTATGGCGCGCCGCAATGTTCGAGTTCGCGTTCGAGAAGGCGTTGTTCGAGTTCGAGTAAGCGAGACCGCAATTCGAGCCGTTGTTCGCATTACCGCCCCACAGCAGCAGCATTAGCCAGTACACCTACCTTCCGAGTCAGAAGGCTTTTTTTATCGACAAATCACCTTGTCACTTATACAGACATTTGGTTTAACATTATTTTAAATAACACTATAACTTACAGTTCTGTTGGTCGAGAGACAACAGTCGCTACTCCATAATATGCAAGGCGCGCCGCAATGCCCGAGCCCGCGCTCGAGAAGGCGTGGCCCGAGCTCGAGCAAGCGAGACCGCAACTCGAGCCGTCGCTCGCAATACCGCCCCACAGCAGCAGCTGGCCAGTAGTATTAGCCCAATGATAATCGCTCCAGCCTCCGCTACCCATCTTGCCAGGCAGGACATCGAAATGATCGCCCATCTGGAGTGCATAGACATTGCCGCTTGATGTCGGGCGCGTGAGTTGGCGGAATGCTCCTGAAGGCTGAGTAGTCAGCTCATCGGATGTAGGCATACGGTTGCCTTTATATACGAACATCTCGCTGCCTGTCTGTGCCTCATTGCCAGAGTTGCCGAAATAGCAGCCCTGAATCATCTCCCAGAACCATCCATAAGGATCTTCGATGCCGAAGAGCGAGATATGACAGGCATTGGCAGTGGCTTCATCATCAGAGTGGAAGGCTACGCTTCCGCAACCATCGCCGAGTGAGGAAGTCTCGCCAGTGAGAGCGTTTTGGACTCCTGCTACCCAGTTGTCGGTGTTTCCGTTCATGCCATAGCCTAGACAAGCCTGTGAGTTCTCGTTGTGATACTCCGAGAGATACAGCATCATCATGAGCTGACGATGCTCATAGTCGCTGAGACCAAAGTCCGGTCCGTTGACCTGCGCAGTGGCGAAGAACGCGCTGATGGTCTTGCTTCGGGTAGGATTGAGAGATGGCTTTGACACAAGAGCACCATCGACCTCTCTGCCGATATATGCACCAATCCACGATCCGTTGCCTTCGCCCGAGGTGTGGATGGCATGACCTCCGATAGGACGTGCGCTCATCCACAGAATTGAGTTGCCGTTGCTCTGCTCCACTACCTTGTAATACAGGTCGGGAACGTGAACCATGATATGACCCTTCGATGTGTCGATGTCTGTTCCGTCGATGTACTTCGATGAGTCAAGCGGATGGAGCTTGATAGCCTTGCCGCTGTTGTTCATCTGATAGCGACCGATGCTCTCCTTGAATTC
>JAEDEY010000171.1 GCA_016293065.1 Bacteroidales bacterium | reverse complement strand
GTCCCCGTGCTTTTATACCTCCCGATCATGTCTTAGCTCAGATTTTACGATCAAGACTCAGCTCAGATCTTACGATCAGGCCTCAGCTCAGATCTTCCGATCAGGCCTCAGCTCAGATCTTCCGATCAGGCCTCAGCTCAGATCTTCCGATCAGGCCTCAGCTGACGCTTCAGACCTCCCGATCAGATCTCAGCTGACGCTTCAGATCTCCCGATCAGATCTCAGCTGACGCTTCAGACCTCCCGATCAGATCTCAGCTGACGCTTCAGATCTCCCGATCAGATCTCAGCTGACGCTTCAGACCTCCCGATCAGACCTCAGCTGACGCTTCAGACCTCCCGATCAGACCTCAGCTGACGCTTCAGACCTCCCGACTGCACAGCCCCGCCGATTGGCGGGGCTTCTGTTTTGCTCTTAGATTGTGAGCCGAAATAAAACTAACGTCATAAGCAAAGCGAAGTGAATGTTTCTCGGTGGTACAATCGCCAAGGGCGAGCAACACAGAGCCCCTCAGGTTTTTGTTTTGCTCCTGAGTTGCTCGCCGTGCTTGGCGAGTACCGCCGAGAATGTGCTTTGTCAAGGTTGCCCCGTAAGGGGTCGAGAAAAATTTTTGAATAGGCATGCACCTTGCGCTTGCGCACGGTGCGTGCCGGTTGTCTCGGATCAGCGAAGCTGAGCCGAGAGAAATTCAAAAAATTTTCGTAGCCTTGACAAAGTGCAAATGAACGGACCGTTACGCGCTGAGCTCCAGACCCTGCACTTGCGTGCCGATGAGAGCGAAGCTCGAAGCGGTGCGCATGGGTGGGGTCAAGCGGGCAGTCAGCGAAGCTGACCGAGCGAAGCGAAGCCCGCACATTGTGCGGGTGTGGGCTTGTCGGCGAAGCCGATAACAAAGGAAGCCACACAGAGCCGAGCGAGTAGCTCGGCTCTGTGTGGCTTCCTCAAGCCCGCCCGCAGGCGGTGAGCAACGAACAACAAATGAGACCACAGCCCAAAGTACGATTTATTGTACAGTAATAAGAAATAGAACAAAATATAACAAAACCCATTGACAAACGAGTACTGCATATGTATAATATAGGTATCATTTGAAATGAGGTGCTTAGAATGCGAATTAACATTACACTGGAAAAAGAGCTTATTGAAAAAATCGATGCAGAGGCAAGAAAGAAATATGTAACACGATCGGCATATATTGCTTTTGTCGTATCACAGAAAATACAAGCTGACAATATGCTCGAAAATATGCCTGAGCTTATGCAAACGATAAGAGAAGCAGTTCAGCTAGAACGGTCTAAGCAAGAGAGCAAGACAAAATCACTGCCTTTCACGACAGATGCGCTTCTCTTTACGGAGGGGTGTGAGTGACCGCAAAGCGGTCTCTCACGCTCCCGACCTATTAACTTGATTATAAGGGAATATCTCAGTAAAAACATAGAAGAAAGGATAATAACGATTGAAAACAGAACGGCTTAACGAATCCGTAGAAATTAAGCCCGACAGAATAGTCCGATTAACGGAAATGGGAAACATAACCGAGATTATGTACAGCGAAACACGCTCACAAGGGGGTTACATTATAAAGCTCGACAGTGACCACTATGTCGACAAGAGGACGGGTGAATATTTGGAGTTCAAACACATAGACAACCGAGCTCAAGATATCTCTAATGTTGCCAAGTCTCTTAAGAGGTTGCGAGATCTTCTCAATGCCAACATAACCGACACAGCCCGTTGCAGATGGGTTACTTTCACATATGCCGAGAATATGACAGACCCCAACAAGCTCCGATATGACAACGAAAACTGCATAAAGCGTCTTCGTAAAGAATTCGGTGAATTCGAATACATAACAGCTGCAGAGCCTCAGGCTCGTGGTGCTTGGCATTTGCATTCAGTGTTAATTTTCAAGGACAAAGCTCCGTATATGCCGAACGATATAGTCTCAAAGTGTTGGAAGAAAGGTTTTGTGACAGTAAAACAGCTCGACAATGTGGACAATGTCGGAGCGTATTTGACCGCTTATCTTGGTGATATGGAGTTACAAGAAGCATACAAGAGCAATTACCCTGTAGGAAGCGGAAACGGCATAAAATCGGTTGAGATGACAGACGAGAATGGCAACAAGCAGACCAAGAGATACATAAAGGGAGCAAGGTTGCACCTTTACCCGCCCAAGTTCAATATTTACCGCAAGTCGAAAGGAATCAAAGACCCCACAGTAACGCTTGTGCCTTACAAGGTCGCAAAAGAAAAAGTCAGCTCGGCAAAGCTGACCTTTAGTAAGACAGTGTCCCTTGAAGACGAAGAGAAAGACTACAAGAACACACTACAATACGAGTATTATAATAGCATACGCAAGTAAAAATGTCAACAAATACATAAACCATAATAATTCAGACAAGCCCTATAATGGGCTGAAAGGAGCATAATATGCCTTACTTGAAAATAAATCACGATGACTCCAAACTACCACTTGAAGAGGTTGAGCTTCCTAAGGATACTGAGGGGTTTCTTGAAGCTTGCTACAAAGCAATCGGTTGTGATTGCATAGAGGTTGTGCCGACAGTCGTTAGAGGTTTTTACCTCATCATAGACGAAAGTGGAAAAATGAAAGACGGGTGGAAAAACAGGGTCAATATCTTAGCGACAAAGCTGTATGGCTCGTTTTGGGACGAAATAGTAGGTGATGCAATCCTTTCTCGAATAGACCATGCTGACCTTGTACCCCTTACCGCAGATGATATCGAATGGATAAAGGACAATCTACACCTTAACTTTTGCTGAACAAGAGAAAAGCACGGGGGACTCTGTCCCCGTGCTTGCTCAGACCTTAAGCTCAGTACAGACTCCAGGTCAGACTCCAGGACAGAGTCCTGGTCAGACTCCAGGTCAGACTCCAGGTCAGACTCCTGGACATAGTCCTGGTCAGACTCCTGGACAGATTCCTTGTCAGACTCCAGGTCAGACTCCTGGTCAGACTCCAGGTCAGACTCCCGATCAGATCTCCGGCAAGCTCAGCTCATACCTCTGGATCAGATCTCCGGCAAGCTCAGCTCATACCTCCCGATCAGATCTCCGGCAAGCTCAGCTCAGACCTCCCGATCAGATCTTCGGCAAGCTCAGCTCAGACCTCTCGATTAGATCTCCGGCAAGCTCAGCTCAGACCTCCCGATCAGATCTCCGGCAAGCTCAGCTCAGACCTCTCGATCAGATTTTACGATCAAGCCTCAGCTCAGATCTTACGATCAGGCCTCAGCTCAGA
>JAEDEY010000046.1 GCA_016293065.1 Bacteroidales bacterium | reverse complement strand
GTCTAGGGGTTGTTGAAGATGAAAATACTTCTTTTCGATGCAGATTTCTACTTGCCGATGCAGAAGTTCTTGAAGATGTTGTTGAGAGTGTCCTGCGATGTGATAGACTGTCCGAGGATGGAATTGAGTGAATCGATGACGGCACGGAGATCTTCGGCAACGAGGTCGCCTGGGAGCTGTTGGGTAAGGCCATCGGACACACGAAGCAGATAGTCGTGGGCTGTGTTCAAGGCTTCATAATGACGGCGGTTGGTCAAGACAATGTCGCCTTGTGACTCGACAGGACGAGCCAGTTCGATGAGATGCTGCTCAAGGACAGCAACGCCTTCGCCTGTGAGTGCCGACAGATGAATGATCGGGCTGTCATCTGACATAAGGCTCTTCGTCTCATCGTGTGATGCAGCAAGGTCGCTCTTATTGATGATGCGGATGACCTTCTGGTCGGGACGAGGCTCAAAATCGATGAATGGCACTTTGGGCTCTGAGAGCAGAATGATGATGTGGGCGCGTTCGGCTGCACGCAATGATCGTTCGATGCCCATTGCCTCTATCTGGTCGCTAGTATTGCGAATTCCTGCTGTGTCGATAAAACGGAAGAGGTAGCCTCCGAGGGTGATGGTATCTTCGATGAGGTCGCGTGTGGTGCCTTGGATAGGAGAGACGATGGCGCGATCGTCCTTGAGCAGCTGGTTGAGCAATGTGCTCTTGCCCACGTTGGGCGCACCTATGATGGCAACAGGGATGCCGTTCTTGATGGCCTGACCTGCGCTGAATGTCGAAGCGAGACGTGTCACCTCATAGTCGATCTGATGAGCCAGGGAGAGAAGCTGAGAACGGTCGGCAAACTCCACATCCTCTTCGCTGAAGTCGAGTTCGAGTTCAAGGAGCGATGTCATGTTTAGCAGCTGCAAGCGGAGTCCATCGAGCTTACGGCTGATACTGCCTTTCATCTGACTCATTGCCAGACGGTGGGATGCTGCCGTGGTGGCTGCTATGAGGTCGGCAACCGCTTCGGCCTGTGATAGATCCATCTTGCCGCTGCGGAAGGCACGTCGGGTAAACTCTCCAGGTTCGGCAAGGCGGATGCCTTCGACTGAAAGGATGACATCGAGTATGCGTTGCTGGATATAGAGGGAGCCGTGGCAAGAGATTTCGACCACGTCTTCGCCAGTGAAGCTGTGGGGAGCGCGGAACACTGATGCCACAACCTCGTCGATCACTTCGTCCGACTCAGGGTCGATAATCTGTCCGTAGGTGAGGGTATGCGACTTACGGCTTGCAAGGGTGTTGCCAGCCTTGAAAGGACGATAGACCTTGTCACAGATAGAGATAGCCGACGGTCCGCTCACACGTACCACGGCAATGCCTCCGATGCCAGAAGGCGTAGAGATTGCGGCGATGTTCATTTTTCCGTTAACTCCAAATAATAACTATTTTATTTCCGTATAGTCGATGTACTCGCCATCATTGTCATTATAAAGTTTCGGGCGCGTACCATCTTCGTTGCGCTCCAATGGGTTGATTTGCTCATCTTCTTTTTCGTTGCGAACCTGGTCTTCGCGTTCGAAGTTGCTGACGCCAGTCCATGGGTTGCGCACTTCCTTCTTCATCGTGCGGAACAGATTGAGAAACGACTCCCAAAGCCACACGGCAGTGGCTCCGAGCATCTCAATCGAGCGTCCGAAGAGAGTAAGGGCAAGCACAATTAGGGTGAGACCAATTAGAGGAAGACAACCAACGTAACACATTATTTTCTTGTAGCGTAACTAATCACAATGTACAGAAGAATGATTGCTGCAAAGCTTGAAGCAATCGTATCGAAGACTGCGCAAATAGCAATAAGAGCTATAGAGATTGCAAGAAATGAGTAGCGAAGTTTATTTTCGGCCCACCCTGTGTGTCCAGCCTTGAACTTGAAGGAGAACATCGGAATCTCGCTGATGAGCAGAAGACTGCAAAGAATCATCAGGACAAACACGATGATTGTATAGATGGCTGGATATTGAGAAATGAAAACTTTGACAGTGTCGATTCTTGCAACACTGGACAGTCCGATCCAGAACAACGCATTGGCTGGAGTAGGGAGGCCGATGAAAGTGAGAGTCTGGCGTGAGTCGCAATTGAATTTTGCCAAACGCAAAGCCGAGAATGCTGCCATCACAAACGACAGTAGGGCGATAGTTTCGGCAGCACTGGTGAAGAGCGGAGCCGCAGAGACCACAAGGTCGAAGCACAGTACCGATGGAGCAATGCCGAAAGTCACTACATCGGCAAGCGAGTCAAGTTCCTTGCCTATTGGGCTGCTGATACCCATGGCACGCGCTGTCATTCCGTCGAAAAAATCGAATACAGCACCTATAATAATATAAAAACAAGCGAGACCGATATAGCTGTTTAATCCAAAATAAATGGCGAAGCAGCCACTCATGAGATTAAAGCATGTAATGATATTTGGAATATTGATAATCTTCATAACAAAAAAAGCCATACAAGCGATGGCTTTAGATTTTTGCAATTGGTGTAACATTTCCCTTTACTCGTTCGCCCATCTTGACAAGGACTTTGGCGTCGAGAGGCAAGAAGAGATCGATGCGAGAACCAAACTTGATGAAGCCAAGTTCGCTGTTAATCTCAGATTTGTCACCAGTGTTGATGTAAGTCACGATACGTCGAGCCATAGCACCAGCCACCTGACGCATCATGATGATAGGGCCAGCATCGCTCTTGATGACGATGGTCGAACGTTCGTTCTCGTTGCTCGACTTTGGCAGATAGGCTTTCTTGAAACGTCCGTCTTCATGAAGCACCTTCAATACCTGTCCGTTGAGCGGACACCATTGAGCATGGACATTCGTGAGACTCATGAAAATCGAAATCTGCAGACGCTTGTCATTGAAATAGTCGGGCTCGAACACTTCCTCGATGGTCACTATTGTTCCATCGCTTGGGGCTATGACATCGTGCAGCTCGTCACCCTTGAACGTGCGGTTAGGGTAGCGGAAGAAATTGATGACGATGGCAGAAACAACAATCTCTGGAACGAGGAGTGAAGCACTGAGCCAATGAGGTGCCCCGGTGACATAGAGAACAACGACGGTGATAACTACTATTGCCAATGCGACAATGATAGTTGACCACCCTTCCTTATGCATTTTTTTATTCTTCATGTCAAATATCTATAAATTTTGAGGCAAAATTATGTTTTTTGAATTAAATTACCAAATTTATCATGAAAAATATTTATCTTTGCGTCAAAAAATATAGGCTTTGAAGCCCTTTGTGTTAATTATTGTAATAAAATGAACAATCCTCAACGAGGACGACGTGTAAATCGTCCTGATAATATTTCGGTATTTTATCCGGAGGCAGAAACTACTCTTTTGGCTTATCTCATCGAGGTTCTTTCTCCGAAGTCTCGCACTGAAATCAAGTCTTTGCTTGCCCATCAGCAAGTGATGCTGAATGGTACACCGACAAGACAGTTTGACGAACCTCTTGCTCCAGGAGACGAGGTGGTGGTCAATTTTTCGCGTCCGTTTGCCACACTGAATCACCCGATGATAAATCTTATGTATGAGGATGAGCACATTGTCGTCATCTCCAAAGAGTCGGGGCTGCTGAGCGAGCCTGTAGGAGCTCGTTCGCGCGAGAAGTCGGCACAGAAGATAGTCGATGAATACTTGTATGCGAGTGATGGCCGTACCCATGCCTATACCGTGCATCGTCTTGACCAGTTCACATCGGGTATCCTGATCTTTGCCAAGAACCCTGCGGTGCAGCGCAAATTGCGAGAGGCATGGTCAACCTATATTGTCGAACGCCGTTACATGGCCATCGTAGAGGGCACTCCGAGAGACCCGGAAGGCGAGATCAGCTCGTATCTTGTGGAGAACAAGAATATGGTGGTCTATTCGACACGCGATCCTGAAAAGGGCAAATTGGCGGTGACACGCTATCATGTCATCAAATCGAGTAGAGGATACTCGCAGGTCGATCTGCAGATTCTGACTGGCAGAAAGAACCAGATCAGAGTGCATCTCAGTGACATCAAGTGCCCTATTGCTGGCGACCGAAAATATGGCGCTAAGACCAATCCGAAGGGACGACTGATGCTTCATAACTATCTGTTGCAGTTCATTCATCCTGTCACACGCGAGAATCTGAAGTTTGAACTTCCTCTGCCAAAAATATTCAATATTTAATATTCAATAATAGTGAAACAGCCATCTTTGCTGATTAGCCTCATCCCCATAGTACTCCTGATTGCATTGCTTTCGGTCAGCATCTATCTCTTTGGCGACGCAATGCTATCGGGTCCGTCTCAGGTCGTGCTGATACTTATCACTGGAGTGATTTGTGCAATATCGATTTTGGGGTACAAGAGGAAATGGTCGTTTTTTGAGGATTTCATGATAGGCAATATAGGCAGCAGCATGCCTGCTTGCCTCATTCTGTTCATGGTGGGTGCGATTTGTGCTACATGGATGCAATCGGGCATTATCCCTACTATGATCTATTATGGGCTCAGCGTCATTTCGGCTCGATGGTTCTTGCTCACTGCTTGCGTCATCTGTTCTCTCGTGTCGCTATGTATTGGTTCGTCGTGGACCACGATAGCCACTGTAGGAGTGGGACTGATGGGCATTGGTCATACCTTGGGAATATCGGACGGATGGGTAGCAGGAGCCATCATCTCGGGCGCATATTTCGGCGACAAGATATCTCCATTGAGCGAAACCACCAATCTGGCTTCATCTATGGCAGGAGTACCCTTGTTTGAACATATCCGCAACATGATGAAAACCACGGTCCCGAGCATCTTTATCTCGCTAACGGTGTTTGTCGTGGTGGGATTGCTCTCAACGCCATCGGCAGAGGTAACGATGGATGCTACGGAACAGATGCAGACTCATCTGCTCGAAACATTCACCATATCGCCACTACTTTTTCTCGTACCCATAGGAGTCTTCTACCTTATATATAAGGGTCTGCCTGCAATCATTGTGCTGTTTCTCGGTGCCTTAGTTGCCGCTGTGATGATTCCTTTTGTACAGCCTCAGTTGGTTGAAGCTATACTTGGAGCTGGCAAGTTGGGTTTCACTGGAGGGCTCGAATGTGTGATGCGCATAGTCTTCGGTGAGGTTTCTTATGAGACTGGCAATGTAGGACTGAATGATCTTGTTGGCACATCTGGTATGTCGGGAATGCTCAGTACTATCTGGCTAATCATCTGCTCGATGTGTTTTGGTGGAGCCATGGAAGCAAGCGGAATGCTTGGCACCATAACCGAGAGTCTGCTCAAGATGATGCGCGGACGTTTCAAGACCGTTGCCACCACTTGTCTCTCATGTCTCTTTGTCAATGTTGCTGCGGGCGATCAATACCTTGCTATCATACTCCCTGCCAAGATGTATGGCGAGGCATTCGGCAAGCAACACCTTGAGAAGAAGCTGCTGTCGAGAACCGTAGAGGATAGCGGAACCGTGACATCGGTGCTCATTCCTTGGAACTCCTGTGGCATGACCCAATCGACAGTGCTTGGAGTATCGACGCTTGTCTATGCCCCATTCGCTATCTTCTGCTGGTTGTCACCATTGATGACGATGATGTTCGCCGCAATGCACAACTTCATAACATCACATCTTAACAACACCACATCTTCACATCAACAAACCGCATGAAGTTTCTACAGTTCCTGAAGCAATACATACCGTTCCTGATAGCAGCTTTGCCTGCGCTTGTCTTGCGTGACTTCTCGCCAAGCGACGAGTTGCGCTACATCAGTATTGCCAACGAAGCCATTGCCCAGAACCATTGGCTGGCATTTACCTATCAGAATATCCCTTATGCCGATGTTCAGCCATTGTACATCTGGCTACTCAGGATGTGGAAGACCTTGTTCCTCCACCATAACATGTGGTCGATAGGCTTGCTTTCGCTCGTGCCTTCGCTTGTCATCCTGTGGGTAATGAATCGTTGGGTTATGAAGTTCGACCTTGGCAGTATGCGACTCAAGGATGGCAGTCAGTCGCGCCGTCTTGCCCGTTTCATGCTGTGCACCTGTCTCATCCAGCTCGCTATGTCGATCTATCTTCGCATGGAGATGCTGTTCAGCCTGTGGATCATACTTGCTCTTTACAATTTCTGGAAACTGCTCTATCAGCCTCTTGGTCCTAATGATCTTGACATTCAGCCTCAGCCTGTGGTCAAGCCTCATCATCATCATCAGTGTCTGTTTGCGCTCTATATCTTCCTTGCCGTCTTCACTCAGGGAGCCACAGGTTTCTATCTTATTTTCCTCATCACCACAATCTATCTCTTTGTATCGCGCAAGTTAATTCTTTGGGGAAGAGTCTGGAACTGGCGTGTGTGGTGTCTGCTTGCTTTAGGTTTTGGCTTGTGGTTTTACGGCACTTACCTCGAAGGAGGAGAATCGTATCTTGATATGATGCTGAGAGAGCTGACCTTGGGAGGCACTATAGCTGCTCCCGATCATCATCGTCCTTGGTTCTATCTGCTTGCCACTATTTGGCTCGACACCTTGCCTTGGGGTCCAATCTGCATCATAGCCATCGGCTATACACTATATAAGAAACATGCCTTGGCCTCGCCTCTTCAGACCTTCTATCTGACAGTAGTTCTGGTCACAGTGGTGATGTTTTCATGTTTCCGCAGCAAGCTTGATGTCTATCTGCTCCCTGCCGCACCTTTCCTTATCTATCTTGGAGTCATGCAGTTCAAGCAATGGCAATGGCCTGTGCGCTGGCATTGGCCGATGATATGGGTTGGTCGTGGTATCCTCATCTTCCTTTTTATCGCAGGATGCGCTGTTCCTTGGGCTAATTCCTATACAGGTTCTTATGGCGACCTCTGTCATCAGGCCAAGAAACTCCATCGTCAGCTTGGCACTGAGCATTATCACGTCTATAAGCTGCCGCGTGTCGATGGCATGGATGCTTACCTGCATGAAGACCCCATTCGCATATCTGCCGAAGACATTGCCAATGGCAAGCTGCATAATACTCTCTTGTTGATGCAAGAGGATCGTATGAAGCAACTCAACAAAGAACTTGATCGTCTCAATGTGCCCGACTCGCTGAGGGGAGAGACCTTGCGCGAAGTCGGTCCTTATCTGATTATTAGGTTTTAATTGGGAGATAGCGGTAAATCCCGTTTACTCTCGCAAACAACTGCGTTTATGATACAAAATTATACCTCAAATGTTACATTGGGCATATTTGTTTGTGCATAAATCTTGTTTGCTAATAAATTAATGCATACCTTTGTGCGCAATTCTAAATACTATTAAATACATTACCTTATTACATTATGAAGAATCTTGTTTATTTATTTGCATTGTCGTCTGCGTTTGTATCCTGTCAGAAACAGGCACCTGCCACCGATGACTCTTTGTTCCAAAATCAGGGAAACCCACTTTTCCGAAACGCGTTCACATCAGATCCAGCTCCTTTGGTAGTGGGCGATCGCCTTTATGTCTATACAGGTCACGACGAGTGCTTTGAAGACAGCGTTGGCTATGAAGGCAAATATGGCTTCAATCTGACAAACTGGCTTCTTTATTCGACCGACGACATGCAGACATGGAAAGACCATGGCCAGATCTTTGCACCTGCCGATTTCTCGTGGGCAAGCGGTGAAGCTTGGGCTGCTCAGTGTATAGAGAAAAAAGGCAAGTTCTATTTTTATCTCACGGCTCAAGGAAAAGATGAATACAATGGCAAGTGCATTGGTGTAGCTGTGTCTGATTCGCCTACAGGTCCGTTTGTCGATGCCATTGGCAAACCTCTTATCTCAGATGACATGACCGACAATGGACAGCGAGGCTGGTGGAACGACATTGATCCTACTGTGCTCACCGACGACGATGGTACGACTTGGATGTGCTGGGGCAATGGTACTTGCTTCATGGCTCCACTCAAGGATAATATGATTGAACTCGCCGACACTATCACAGTAATCCCACTGCCACGATATGTCGAGGGACCTTGGTTCACACGCCGTGGCGACTACTACTATCTCATCTATGTGTCGATGGGCCAAGGACGAGAGACAGTATCTTATGCTATGTCATCGAGCATCAAGGGCCCTTGGCAGCCAATGGGCGAGATAGCAGGTATGGCAGAGAATAGTTTCACCATTCATCCGGGTGTTGTGGAGTATAAGGGCAAGTGGTATTTCTTCTATCACAATGGTAACCTCACGCTCAATGGATACAAGGGAGCAGGTGGACGCCGCAGTGTCTGTGTAGAGGAGATGCAGTTCAATGAAGACGGTACAATCCAGTATATTACACAGACAGCCAACGGAGTGGCTCAGAAGACTGAAGAATAATAGGAGTTAACTATATACAATTTAATAAAATATGAGAAAGCTATTTCTTTTCGCAGTCGCTGCATTCTTTGCAGTCACCGCATACGCTCAGCCAGATCCGAATTTCTATATCTTCCTGAGTTTTGGTCAGTCGAACATGGAGGGAAATGCCCGAATCGAACAGATGGACACGGAAGGCATAAGTCCACGCTATCAGATGATGTCGGCAGTAGATATGCCAAAGATGGGACGCAAGATGGGAGAGTGGTATCCAGCCGTTCCTCCTCTCTGCCGTGAGAATACTGGACTCACACCTGTAGATTATTTCGGCCGTGCCTTGATCGAGAATCTCCCTGAGAACATCAAGGTTGGTGTAATCAACGTCTCGGTTGGCGGCATAGACATTAAAGGATTCATGAAAGACAGTATTGCCTCATATAGCAAGAACTGCCCGAACTGGATGGTTGGAATGCTCGCTGCATACGACAACAACCCATACCAGCGCCTGGTTGATATGGCTTGCATCGCCCAGAAACAGGGTGTCATTAAGGGAATACTCTTCCATCAGGGTGAGACCAATACTGCTCAGGAAGACTGGATATATAAAGTACAGAGCGTCTACGAAAACCTCTGCACCGACCTTGGTCTCGATAAAGAGACAATGCCTTTCCTTGCAGGCGAGGTAGTCAATGCCGACCGTGGAGGTGTCTGTGCAGGACATAATCCATTCGTTGCAAAACTCCCGACAGTGATCAAGAATGCCAAAGTCATATCATCGGCTGGCTGTACCAATGCTCCCGACCATCTGCATTTCGATGCCGCAGGCTATCGCAAGCTTGGTCGTCGCTATGCAGCTGCCATCTTGCCTGACCTTGGAGTCCAGACTCCTGAAGGAGGATTCCCAGATGATGTGGAGGAGGCAATATATGCGGCACGAGAAGCCTCGTACGGCACTCCTGCCCAGTATAATGTACCTATGGCCGATTTTCCAAAGATAGATGCCAATGGACGTGCCACATTCCGCATCAATGCTCCTACAGCTCGCAAAGTAGAAGTAGATATCTGTGGCAAGAAATATCCTATGCAGATGAGCGGCAACGGTGACTGGACAGCTTCGGTCGAGAATCTTCCTGTCGGCTTCCACTATTACTTTCTCTTTGTAGATGGAGTGCGTGTCACCGATCCTAACGTCGAGACATTCTATGGCTGCGGACTCGAAGCCAGTGGCATCGAGATACCTACACCAGTCGAGGAGTCGGTCTATTACAGCTATGTGAGTGACTTCACTGCCAAAGGCTCGCTCGGAGTAGATAAGGTGGAACATGGTCAGGTGCGCGAATGCTATTATTATTCTGGCATTGAACAGAAAGAGCGTCGCTGTTATGTTTATACCCCTGCATCTTACGAGAAGAATCTCAAGCAGAAGTACCCTGTGCTCTACCTTCAGCATGGTATGGGTGAAGACGAGACAGGCTGGCACAAGCAGGGACACATGGCCAATATCATCGACAACCTGATTGCTCAGGGCAAGTGCAAGGAGATGATAGTGGTGATGGACAATGGCAATTGTAGCTATAGCTTTGGCGCAAAGAAAGGCGAGAGCCGCGATGATTTCGGGGCTTCGTTCACCCAGATACTCCTGACTGAGACCATGCCTTGGGTCGAGAAGACCTTCCGTGTGAAGACCGGTCGTGACAACACAGCTATGGCAGGCCTGTCATGGGGTGGCAAAGAGACATTCGACATCACACTCACCAATCTTGACAAGTTCGCCTATATCGGTTCGTTCAGCGGTGCCATCTTCTTCATGCCAGGCACCAAACTCGAAGACCTTTATGGTGGAGCCTTCAAGGACGTCAATAAGTTCAATAGTCAGGTCAAGACTCTGTTTGTTGGTTATGGCACCGACGAAGGACTTGGATCAGCCTTCCTTCCAGCCTTTGATGCAGCTGGTGTTAAATACACCCGTTACATCTCGGAGGGCACAGGACACGAGTGGCTTACATGGCGTCGTTGTCTCAAAGAATTCTTACCTTTGATATTCTAAAACGTAAACTCTATTTGTCAACCGAATGGACAAATAGAGTTATTTTTTATAATAATATCACTCCCATATTCTTGGTATTAATCTTTTTTGTATATTTGCACTGCTTAAAAGGCAAATGAAAACAGATTTCACAAATTTACATTATTGTAAAATATTAACACATTAAAAAATCAAATCAAAAATGACTAAAGTTGCTATTAACGGTTTCGGCCGTATCGGTCGTCTCGCATTCCGTCAGATGTTCGAGGCTGAGGGTTATGAGGTAGTTGCAATCAACGACTTGACAAGCCCAGCTATGCTTGCTCACCTCCTCAAGTATGATACTGCACAGGGTGGTTTCTGTGGCAAGTTCGGTGAGGGTAAGCACACTGTAGAGGCTACTGAGAACTCTATCATCGTTGACGGCAAGGAGATCAAGATCTCTGCTGAGAAGGACGCTGCTAACTGCCCATGGGCTGCTAACGACGTTGACGTTGTACTCGAGTGCACTGGTTTCTATACATCTAAGGAGAAGGCATCTGCTCACCTCGCTGCTGGTGCTAAGAAGGTAGTTATCTCTGCTCCTGCAGGTAACGACCTCCCAACTATCGTTTACAATGTAAACCACACTACTCTTACAGCTGACGATAAGATCATCTCTGCTGCATCTTGCACAACTAACTGCCTCGCTCCAATGGCTAAGGCTCTCAACGAGTATGCTCCAATCCAGTCAGGTATCATGTCAACTATCCACGCTTACACTGGCGACCAGATGATCCTTGACGGTCCACAGCGTAAGGGCGATCTCCGTCGTTCACGTGCAGGTGCTCAGAACATCGTTCCTAACTCAACTGGTGCTGCTAAGGCTATCGGTCTCGTTATCCCAGAGCTCAACGGTAAGCTCATCGGTTCTGCTCAGCGTATCCCAACTCCAACTGGTTCTACTACTATCCTCGTTGCTGTTGTTAAGGGTCAGAACGTAACTAAGGAGGGTATCAACGCTGCTATGAAGGCTGCTGTTACTGAGTCTTACGGCTACACTGAGGATCAGATCGTTTCTTCAGACATCATCGGTATGAAGTTCGGTTCTCTCTTCGATGCAACTCAGACTATGGTTTCTAAGATCGACGACGATACTTACCAGGTTCAGGTTGTTTCTTGGTATGACAATGAGAACTCTTACACTTCTCAGATGGTTCGTACTATCAAGTACTTCTCAGAGATCTAATTTCTTCTCTAAGATACAAATAAAGGAGGTCGCAGGTTTCTGCGGCCTCTTTCTTTTGATGTTAAGATGTGAAGGTGTTAAGGCGCACGCCTTTACATCTATTTCCTCCCCAGGTACCTAAGAATCCTCTGATTCATTTCTTCCGCGTTCTTCAATTGTGAAGGCGTAAATTTGCCATCTTCGCCGGCTGCAATGCGCAGAGTCATCTCGTAGAGACCATGGTCTTGTGCCTGAATGGCGTATTGAGCCTCCACGACCTGACGTATTCGTGAGAGTTGTTCAGAGAGGGTTGTGGCCTTGTCGCAAAGGGTGTTGAGTTTTTCGATGATTTCTACAAGTCGGTCATGAGTCTCTGCATAACTGTCTTGAAGCAGCAGATGCCATACTATTTGCCGATAAAGGCTGCTTTCGAGCTCTTTTGGCAAGACTTGAGTCTTTACCTGCGATAGTTTTGGTGCTTCGACATCGATGAGCATGTTGCCACGTCCTGTGATGAGCCAATCGACGTTGAGGTTTGGGTATCGCTTCACTATTTTCTCGATAGTGGCAGTATTGAGCCCCTGATGCTTTTCTATTGCCTTTATGAGCAAAGTACGACTCAAGCCAGCCTCTTTGTTCATCTGGAAGGCTGTGACACCCTCATGTTGCATGAAAAGCTGCAAGCGCTCTGTAATATCCATGTTTGAAGTAAATATTATTGTCTGAATCTATCTGTTTGTTGAGGTCGATTACTGCTGAACAGGCTCTCCGAGAGACAGGGCAATGACCTTCTGTGACTCGTGGAGCAGTCGGTCGATGCCAGCCTCGTTGCCTTCTTCTTTCGTCACAGCAGGAATAGGCTTATGAATAGTGAGACGCATCTTGTTTGGGTGTATGATTACAGACCCCTTGGGAAGTACCTTGTAAGGACCTTCGATTGTGACAGGCACGATAGGTAGCCTGAGCATGGCTGCAATGGTGAATGCGCCTTTCTTGAAGCGGTGCAGATGACCATCGCTGCTGCGAGTACCTTCAGGGAAAATCACAACTGACTTGCCATTCTTGAGAGTGTTGAGAGCCTGTCGCACAGTATGCAGAATACCCTTGGCACCCGATTCGTCCACCCAAATCTGTCCTGACTTGTCACATGCCTTGCCCATGAATGGGATCTTCTTTATGCCTTTGCGGAGCATCCAACGGAAAGGCTGTCCGAGATACCCGAACAAAAGCAGGATGTCGGCGGCTCCCTGATGATTGGCAACAAAGACATACGACTGTTTTGGATCGAGATTCTCGCGACCTTCCACCTTGCATGGACACAGGGCAATGGCAGCAGTCACACGCGCCCATACGACACCAGGGTAATATCCCCAGAAATCACTGTCACCAAAACGGCAGCCTACCATAGTCGTGATGGCAGCAAGAATTGTCACAATAATAAACAGCGGCATGAAGATTAGCCATTGATACAAAAAGTACAGAACAAACATATAAAAATAGATTATTTTTAGCAATTTTTACTTCATTTCGGCACAAAGATAACCTTTTTCTTTGGTAAAAGTACACTTTTTACAAATTTTTCGACCAACATATTGAAAAAATCATTTACTTTGTCCCACAATCTTTACAAAACGTATAGAAATCTTAAATTAAAAACATAATATAATATGAGAACCTTGAAATTATATGGAGGTATTATCCTTATCTTGATCGCAGTAATCGTGTTGGCCGTTTCATTCTTTACTGGAGCATTGACTTCGGCAGGTACTGCAAATATTATTCTTGCAGCATCGCTCTTGGCTGTGATTATCGGAATTATCCTCATAATCCTCGGTGGTAAGTCTGCCGATAAGATTGGAGGCAAATAATCTGTAGTAAGGATAATTTGCATAGCTCACATCATTCTTGATTGCAGTTTGAATCAAGAATGATGTTCTTTTTAATATAATTTGTGTTGCACAATAAACAAAAAAGTATATTTTTCTTTAATAAGTGCTAAAATGCATGTGCAAGGTTTCCTTGATGATGATATTTTTCTTATCTTTGCGGAGATTTATTATATAAGTATTAATATATGTCGTTCATGACAAAGAAATTATTATCTGTTATACTTTTCTGTTTTGTAACTGTAGCGCCATCATTTGCTCAAAAATTTACAAAAAGAGAACAAGCACGCCGTGAGGCTCGCGAGAATTATTATTTCTGCGGCAATATGTTCACTTTTACTGCAGGTTATAATCATTCTTGGCTTACTCCAAGCGCTGTGACACTTAAGTCTGACGTATATGGCAAGTCGGAGAAGATTTGCAATACTAAAGACGCTTTCAACATCGGTTTTCTTTGGGATTACGCTTTCAAGAAATATAATAGATGGAGCATTCAGACTGGCTTGTATTACACAGTCAAGGGTGGCGAACATCTGTATTACTATGACAATGGTCTTGGCGCAGGTCCGCAACTGAAAGAAGAGAACACCGTGAAGCTAAAGAATCAGGGTATTGAATTGCAATGTCTCTTACGCCGTTCTTTCCTGATTGCCTATGATCAGCGTGTCACTCTCAACGTGGGTCCATATATCACACGTCTCATCGATACGCCATCTGAGATCAAAGGTTGGGACTTGGGAGCTTTGGTTGGCGTTGGCTATGACTACAAGCACCTCTCGGCTTCAGTTACATATCAGCCAGGTGTATTTGCCCATATTGCCGACCAATGCAATACACGACAGGCAAACATATCATTGAATGTAGGTTTTAGATTCTGGAAGAAATAACAATAAAACAATAGAATAATTCATGGAATTCGCTTTTTCTCCATTGACAGCTGTGAGTCCTATTGACGGACGCTATCACGGCAAAACAGAAATCCTTTCTGAGTATTTCTCTGAATATGCCCTCATAAAATATCGCGTGCGAGTAGAAATCGAATATTTCATAGCTCTCTGCGAACTGCCTTTGCCACAGTTGACAGACATTGATGCAGAAGTGTTCGAGCAGCTTCGTGACGTATATAAGAATTTCACTCCAGCTGAGGCTCAGAAGATCAAAGATATCGAGAAGATTACCAATCATGATGTTAAGGCTGTAGAATATTACATCAAGGATGAGTTCGACCGCTTGCATCTCGAGAGATACAAGGAGTTCATACACTTTGGTCTTACCAGTCAGGATATCAACAACACAAGCGTACCAATGTCGGTAAAGGAGTGCATCGATGATGTTTATCTTCCTGCTGTCACCGAACTCGTAGATCTTCTTTCTGATTATGCCGAGCAGTGGAAGGATATACCTATGCTGGCACGTACACATGGACAGCCTGCTTCGCCTACACGTCTTGGCAAGGAGGTCATGGTCTTTGTCTATCGTCTGCGTCAGCAGATTGAGCTCCTCAAGCAGGTGCCGGTTTCTGGAAAGTTCGGCGGTGCCACAGGCAATTTCAATGCTCATCACATCGCATATCCAGAACATAACTGGCGAGAGTTCGGCAATCGTTTCCTTGCCGAGAAGTTAGGCATCCTGCGTGAAGAGTGGACTACTCAGATTTCCAACTATGACAATCTGGCGGCTCTCTTCGATGCACTTCGCCGTATCAACGTGATAATCCTTGACCTCGACAAGGACTTCTGGCAGTATATCTCGATGGAGTACTTCAAGCAGCAGATCAAGGCAGGTGAGGTCGGTAGTTCGGCAATGCCTCATAAGGTTAACCCTATCGATTACGAGAACTCTGAGGGTAATCTTGGAATTGCCAATGCTATTCTCGAACATCTTGCTGTCAAACTCCCTGTCAGTCGTCTCCAGCGCGATCTCACCGACTCGACAGTATTGCGAAATGTTGGTGTGCCTCTCGGTCACATGCTCATCGCTATAGCTTCGACAATGAAGGGTCTTCGCAAGCTTTTGCTCAACGAGAAAGCAATAGCAGCCGATCTCGACAATGCTTGGGCTGTAGTGGCAGAAGGCATTCAGACAATCCTTCGTCGCGAGGGTTATCCGAAGCCATACGAAACATTGAAGGCTCTCACACGTGTCAATACAGGCATGAATGCCGAGACAATTTCTTCGTTCATTGACACGCTCAATGTCACCGATGCTGTCAAGGCTGAACTTCACGCTCTCTCTCCAGACAATTATACAGGAATGTAAACAATCTAATCTTATATATATTTAAGTCGAACTAATTAACCAATCAGGCCGTGAGGCTTTACATTATTTATGGAAGAAAATCAGAACCCACAGGCATCTCAACCAAATAATGAAGGTAATGATGCACCTCAGCAAGTACGCCGTCGTCCTCGCATAGGCGAACAGCGTTTCCGTGACGATTATGGCTACAGTCGTCAATCAAATGAAGGCGGTTATCAAGGTGGATATGCTCGTCCACGACGTGAGTATTCTCGCCCTAATAATGGCGGTTACCAGTCTTATCAGCGTCCGCAACGTCCTAATTCCGACTATCGTCGTTACCAGGATGATCCACAGGAGATGAATGCCGCAAATGGACCTTCTCGTCCACAGTATTCTCGTCCACAGCAGGGCAGCTACGGTCGTCCACAGCAGGGCGGTTACGGTCGTCCACAGCAG
>JAEDEY010000045.1 GCA_016293065.1 Bacteroidales bacterium | reverse complement strand
CGCGCGATGCCTTATGACCAGTCGGCATGTGAGGATAATTGACCCACATCACCTTTACCTCATCGATGCCTGGCATATTGTCGAGAGCATCGAAGTCTGGCTCCCAGTTGTTCTCGTATGTCAGATCATACTTGATCATCTCGGCTCCACAGAGTCTGTTAACCGAAGAGTAGGTTGGATAACCCGGGTCTGGCACAAGCACCTTGTCACCGGGATTGACAAATGCCATTGTCACATGCATAATACCTTCCTTGCTTCCTATGAGAGGCAGAAGCTCGGTAGCGGGATCGAGATCCACACCATACCATTGCTTATAGAAGTCCGACCATCCCTTGCGCAACTCTGGCAGTCCCGCAAAAGTCTGGTAGCTATGCGCATCCGAGCGACACACATCTTCAATCAGAGCATCAATAGTGCTGTCAGACGGACGGAAATCAGGGCCTCCCACACCGAGGTTGATGACAGGCACGCCTCCGTCTTGATTCATCATTGCTACTTGCTTGAGTTTGCGAGAGAAGTAGTATTCTTCGACATGGCTGATACGCTCAGCCGGTTGTATAGTTTTCATTGATTATATAATAATGTTCTTAATTCAATTCGATGTTTTCTACATATTCGCCCAAAACCTGAAAATCGTTGCTGAAAGGACGAACAGCCTCCAATGCCTGACGATAGACGATATAATCATCGAACGTCACATCAACAAAGAAACGATATTCCCACTCACGGCCGATGATTGGCATAGACTGTATCTTGGTGAGGTTGATGCCATAGAAGCTCATAATGGTGAGCACCTTTGACAGACTACCATG
Organism: Bacteroidales bacterium; assembly: GCA_016293065.1. Taxonomy (GTDB): domain Bacteria; phylum Bacteroidota; class Bacteroidia; order Bacteroidales; family UBA3663; genus Liminaster. Next base: position 15,561 of record JAEDEY010000045.1, on the reverse strand, counting down.
TATATGGCGGACACTGAACACCAAGCTTGCCTTGTTGACCTTGTTGCGATCGACCATCAGATCGTCGAACTTATCCTGAAGAATCAGGAATCGTGTGAAGTTGCGCTTGTTGGTTTCAATGGCGCGAGCCAGGATTTCCAGTCCATAGAGATTGGCAGCATATTCGCTGCATATAGCCGCATGACCCATGAGTTTCTGATTGGCTATGGTTCTTGCCGCACCAGCAGTATCATCGACTTCCACTATCTTAACACCAGGCATTGTATCAAGGAACACCTTACACTGCATGAGTGCAATCGGATGACTGTTGACCTCGTTGATATCTTCAATCTTCTGCCCTGGCAAGGCACACAAGACATGAGAGATATGCAGTCGATGCTCGCCAATGACCACACGCTGGCTGTTGCGCAATAGCTCGTGATTCTGCAGCAGGTTACCCGCGATGGTATTTTCGATCGCCATGATACCCATGAGATGCGAATCAGAAGCCAAAGCCTCAAACAGAGTCTGGAACGTCTGACTTGGGACTATCTCAACCTCCTTGCCCTCGAAATACTGTCGGGCGGCCAACTCATGGTAGCAGCCCTGCTCACCCTGAATAGCCACTCTTATCTTCGAACAATGTTCATCAGAATTATCCATATACCTTAAATAAAAAAAATCCCAGACAAAACCTTGTCGGGACTCATATTGCATTTATGTTGTTACTGTTTTCATAATGACCTATGCACACGTTTACCCGACCTTACTAACTTTAGCAAAGTAATAGTAATAATAAAATCGGCCAAACAAATTGTTCATACGACACATGTTTTAATACTTTTGACGATGCGAATATATGTTAAAGGATTGTAACTGCCAAACTTTTTTCCGATTATTTGCGTATTAGACACTACAAATTACACGATTTGGCACCGAGAGCAAGCTTTTTGTCGATAGAAAATGACAAAATCTGCATTTTTTGGATTATATTTGCAAAGTCTTTTACGCCAAGTAAAACTATAACTAATCATACTAAATTAAGTAACAATTATGGTAAACTACAAAGAACTCGGCCTTGTAAACACCCGTGAGATGTTCAAGAAGGCTGTTGCAGGCGGTTACGCTATCCCAGCATTCAACTTCAACACTATGGAGCAGATGCAGGCTATCGTACAGGCTGCTGTTGAGACAAAGTCTCCAGTTATCATGCAGGTATCTAAGGGCGCACGCAACTACGCTAACGGTACTATTCTCCGCAACCTTGCCAAGGGTGCTGTAGAATATGCTAAGGAGCTCGGTTGTGAGAACCCACAGATCGTTCTTCACCTCGACCACGGTGATTCATTCGAACTCTGCAAGGAGTGTATCGACAATGGTTTCTCTTCAGTTATGATCGATGGTTCACACCTTCCATACGAGGAGAACGTTGCTCTTGCAAAGAAGGTTGTTGAGTACGCTCACCAGTTTGACGTAACAGTTGAGGCTGAGCTCGGTGTTCTCGCAGGTGTTGAGGATGAGGTTTCTGCTGCAGAATCACACTATACTAAGCCAGAAGAGGTTATCGACTTCGCTACTCGCACAGGCTGCGACTCTCTCGCTATTTCTATCGGTACTTCACACGGTGCTCACAAGTTCACTCCTGAGCAGTGTACTCTCGTGAACGGTGTTCTCGTTCCACCACCACTCGCATTCGATATCCTCGCTGAGATCGAGCAGAAGCTCCCTGGCTTCCCTATCGTTCTCCACGGTTCTTCTTCTGTTCCACAGGAGGAGGTTGAGACTATCAACAAGTATGGCGGTAAGCTCGATGCTGCTATCGGTATCCCAGAGGAGCAGCTCCGTAAGGCTGCCAAGTCTGCTGTTTGCAAGATCAACATCGACTCTGACTCTCGTCTCGCTATGACTGCTGCTATCCGCAAGTACTTGGCAGAGAACCCATCTCACTTCGACCCACGTCAGTACCTCAAGCCTGCTCGTGAGAACATGAAGAAGATGTATATCCACAAGATCGTTAACGTGCTCGGTTCAGACAACAAACTCTAATCCAAGACGTACGTCAATACATCTGGACGACCCAAACGGGTCGTCCTTTTTTTGTTTAAAATTAATAATGTATATAATAAATTGCGATCTTTTGCGTTATATCATTGTTATGATATCGATAAAGCGCATTCTCTTCATCATCTCTGCTTTCATATTACCAGCGGCAGTCATGGCACAAAGCTCACACGTCTTTGCGCCAGAGTCAGTGTTGTCGAAAGGCCGATGGTTCAAGATAGCTCTCGAAGGACAAGATGACGGGATATTCCAGATCTCATACAGTCAGATCAAAGCTTTGGGGATTAACAATATTGAGAATGTCGGAGTGTATGGATTTGGTGGACACTGTCTTGATGAGGACTTCAGCACCGGACATATTGATGACCTGCCAGAGATTGCCATCTACCACGACCATGCCAACAAGCGCATCCTTTTCTACGGACAAGGTCTCGTGGCCTGGAGGTACGAAGACCAACGGTTCATACATACACGGAACACATACGCCACACAGGCATGTTACTTCATTCACGAGAAAGAGACGGAAGCCTTGCAGATGCAGGAGACTGCAAGTGGAGAGGACTTCGACGAAGAGGTAGCATATTCAGACGCACATCTTCTTCACGAACAGGAATTGGTCAGCATTGGCAAGACAGGACGAGAACTGTATGGTGAATCATTCCAGCACAACCAGTCACAAACGATAAGTTTCAGCGAGTCTTTGTTGGCGGGCACAGTGAGACTGACTGCCAATTTTGCAGCATTGTCGCCCAATGCATCTGCGTTTACTGTAAAAAATGGAGATTCTGTTATTGGCACTGCCTCGGTGAAAGGCAGCAGCAGTGCATATACCTATGCCATAGGAACCAGCCTATCCGAAGAATTTTCTCTGGAAGAAGAGACAGCACCATCATTCAGAATTGTCTATCAGCCAAACGGCTCAGTCAAAAACGCCCATCTCAACTATATCCGCCTCGAAGGTCAGCAGAAGATAGCACTTGCCAAAGGCCAGGGTTCGTTCTTGTTCAGAAACGTGCGGTCGGCAGAGGCTTTGGTTAGATACACTATCGAAGGACTGGCAGGCAACCAATGTACAGTATGGGATGTCACCGACCCATTGAACGCAAAGATTCAGGACACCGATGAGAATGGTTTTGTGGCTACTTCAATAGGCCTAAAGGAATATGCACTCGTTGACCTCAACAGCAAAGGGTTCAGCAACGTCTCTATCATTGGCGAAGTCGAGAATCAAAACCTCCACTCCATAGGCGAGACAGACATGGTGATTGTTGCGCCCCAGGGACTGAAGGCTCAAGCCCAGCGACTTGCCGCTTTCAGGCAGGAACATGACCAGATGCAGGTCGTTGTAGTCACACCTCAACAGATTTACAACGAGTATTCATCGGGAACTGCCGATGCCACTGCCGTCAGGCTGTTGATGAAGCAGGTGTTTACCGACAAGCAAGATCGCAGCAAAAAGAAAGGCGGATACCTTCTGATGTTTGGCGATGGGCACTACAACAACCGTAAGATTGAAGGCAATGCCAACTATCTCATCTCGTACGAGACATCAGAATCGCTGGTCGAGACAGGGAGCACAGTATGTGACGACTATTTCGGCTTCCTCGACGACAACGAGGGCGGCAAGAAAGACCAGAATGGCTATTACCAGATTTCTTCCGACATTGCCGATATTGGCATCGGTCGTATCCCTGTACATAGTGCCAAGGATGCCGAAAACGTGGTAGATAAGATTATTGACTATAGCAGCAACTACCATTATGGCAACTGGAAAAACCGTCTTGTGTTTCTGAGCGATGACGACAAGATAAGTGATGCGGCAACAGATTCGCCCAACTCGCATATGAGACATAACGACCTTGTGATAGATATCCTTCAAAACCAGCAAGGCCACAAGGAGTTTGTCTATCAGAAAATCTATCTGCCTGCCTATACTCAGACCACAACAGCCTCTGGCACTGATTATCCTGACGCAAGGAAACAGTTTATGGAAGCCTTGCAAAAAGGCTCGCTCGTAGTCAACTATGCCGGACACGGAGCGTCAAACTCCATCACCCACGAGATGCTGATGACCACAGACAAGGCTTCACAGCTCAACATGAAGAATCTTCCATTGTGGATTACTGCCTCGTGCGACATCACAAGATGGGACAGCGATGACGAGTCGATGGGCGAAGCTCTCTTGCTTAACGACAATGGTGGCGCAATAGCACTCATCTCGACTGTGAGAGTTGTCTATGCCCAGCAGAACCTCTCGCTCAATACGGCAATAGCGCGTTGCCTCTTCAAAAGGAAAGCCGATGGCACCCGCTATAGGCTTGGAGACATCCTCATGGAAGCTAAGCAGTCGTTGAGCTCCGACTACAACAAACTCAACTTCTGCCTGATGGGTGACCCATCGATGATTCTGTCATATCCAGAATACCAGATGGAGATCACCGATATCGACTACGGTGAAAAGACAACGCTGAAAGGACGTGTCATCTTGCCCGAAACTGGCGAAACGGCAAGTGGCTTCAACGGACTGGTCTATCCTACCATCTATGATGCTTCCGATACAGTCACTGCCGACAAGGGCCTGTTCCAGGAACCTGTGTATCGCTTTGCCACAAGGACAAGGAAGATCTTCTCAGGACGCGACATTATCCGAGACGGACTTTTCGAGTTCTCTTTCATCACGCCTCTCGATGCCTCTGCCCATACCAACGATGGATTGGTCAGCCTCTATGCTTGTGACGAAAGCAACAATGAGGGGAACGGCTTCTTCGAGAATATGACAATCCATCAGGGTGAATCGCAGACAAAAACCGACACCATAGGTCCTGAGATCCGAAAGATCTTTGTGAACTGGCCAGACTTCAAAAGCGGAGACGAAGTTGGTCCTACCCCATATTTCTGTGCGGAGGTTCATGACGAAAGCGGATTTAACGTGACGGGTAACAATGTCGGACACGACATATCCCTCACTGTCAGATGTCTCAGCAACACTATTCTTGGAGTCAAGCAATATGCGCTGAATGATTATCTTGCCACTTCAATAGGCGACCCTACCACTGGCAATGTCAAGTTCTCTGTTCCCGAACTGTCAAACGGAGAATATGAGCTGACATTCAAAGTCTGGGATTCGTTCAACAATTCTGCGACATCGACAATAAGGATAACAGTCTCAGACAAGCACATCCAGAGCCCTGTGTTGGTTCAGGCCTTCCCTACTCCTGTTGCTCAGGGAGAAGCTGTGACCATCAGAGTACTCCACAACTTGCCCGAATCACCGACAACTGTCAGGCTTCAGGTATATGCTCAGACAGGAACGAAGGTCTATGACAGCAGTATGTCAACCACATCTTCAGAGATACAGCTTCTTGACCAGGAAGACGAGACATCGTTTGTCGGAGCCTCAGCCATCAAATGGACAGCCAATGTCGTTCCTGGTGTTTATCTCTACCGAGTATATCTGTCGAGCGGCACGAGTGATACAGCTTCCGAAAGCAAGAAGATATTGGTAGTCAGCAAATAAGATTAACGAAACACGATAAGAAAGAATATGAAAAAACAATTATCGACATTGATGGCATTGACACTGTCAATCCCCGTTTTTGCACAGATTTCATCGGGCGAGAGCAACTCGGCTGTCACTGATTTGGCAAAACAATACAACCCTGTGCAGACAGGTACTATTTCATTGGCAGTGGCTCCTGATGCGCGAGGAGGCTCAATGGGTGATGTAGGTGCGGCAACCGAACCTGACGAGAACTCTCAGTATTGGAATCCCGCCAAATATGCCTTTGCCTATAGCCGGGGAGGCATCTCTGTCAACTATACACCATGGCTCCGCAAGCTCGTGAGCGGCATCAATCTCGCATATATCAGCGGCTATTGGAAATTCGGCTACGATGACCAGCAGGCTATATCGTCTTCAATGCGGTATTTCTCGTTGGGAGAAGTGGAAGCATGGGATGCTTCGGGCAACATCATTCAGGTCATCAATCCTTTTGAGATGGCATTCGACATAGGCTACTCGCGCCAACTCTCAGAGAACTTCTCGATGGGTGTTGTGATGAGATACATCCATAGCGACATGACCTACAACGATGGCGACAATGAGGCAGCCAACGCATGGGCAGCCGACATCTCTGCCTACTACACCGCATATCCTATGGTTGGCATCAATGAGTGTCAATGGTCATGGGGACTGAATCTCTCAAACATTGGCTCAAAGGTAAGCTATGACGGAGGTGCGACTTCTCAGTTCCTGCCTTGCAATCTCAGGTTAGGCACCTCATTCACCTTCCCTATCGATGACTATAATCTGTTTTCTGTAAATTTCGATGCCAACAAACTCCTGGTACCCACCTTCCCTCAGACCTATCAGTTCAACGATGGAGAAGGCGGAACAGACCAGGAAGCCTATGAAGCTGCCAAACAGGACTACTACGACATGTCGGGCATCAAGGGCATGTTCAAATCGTTCAACGATGCTCCTGGAGGGTTCAGGGAAGAGTTCCATGAAATCAACTGGGGACTCGGAATGGAATACACCTACGACCGCAGGTTCTTCATGCGTGCAGGCTATCATCATGAGAATGAGCTGAAAGGCAACCGCAAGTACTTTACCTTCGGTGCCGGCATTGTCCTCAATGTCTTCCACATCGATGCTGGCTACGTGCTCTCGACAGCACAAACCTCAGCACTCGACCAGACACTTAGAGTCTCTCTCGGTTTTGACCTTGAGGGGCTGAGAGATCTGATCGGTTACGGAAGCCGAAGAAGATAAAAGAAACGGCAACAAAAAAGCGAATCACTCAAGAAGATTAAAAGATCTTGCGAGTAATCTTGAACTCAAGAAGAGGATAAACAGGGAAGCTCTTTGCAAAAGAAATGACATCGGCAACGCGTCCATCGAGATTCTTGACATCATGAGTGAGACTTGTGCCATCATGGGTGGTGACATTAGGCACACCACCCCAGAAGATGACACCGGCCTCGAAACCATATCTCCATTCTGGAGCCGACTTCATCGAGTGGTTCCATCCTAAGCCGACATAAGGCTTGAAGCTATTCACCTTGGCCTTAGCCCTGACTGTTCCATTCTTGTCAGGAACCATCATATAAGCCTTACCATCCGATTTGAAGTCTCCGACATGCATACCCATTCGTCCTGCCTCGTATATCTTGTCCTGAACATCAGGTGGCAAAGATATGTTGCCGAAGATAGGCTCGAAATTCTCAATCTTGTCATACATCGTGTTGTATATGCCGACACCCAAGGTCGTTGTCATATCCTTGATTGAGTTACAAGCACGTCCAATAGTTTTTGACCCCCAGAAAAAACCAGCTGTCAAATGCCAATCCTTATTGGTGGCAAGCGGGAAGAAATCAACCAGGACCTTGGCATTCACAAATCTGACCTTACAGTCCATGTCAACCCTATCATCCACGTCATAGCCAGTAATGTCCTTGAGATAGGCAGCCATCTTGTCGAATTTGGTTTCTACCCTATTTCCGTTTTCGTCATATTTCTTTTCCTCTTCCTCTCCTACCTGAACGCCAAAAGCCATCGATGTAGAAAGTTTGGGCATAAACGAGACTCCAGCACGCACATTGACCCAGTCGTTGACTGGCAATGATGCTTCGAGCGACAAACCCATTGTTCCCACACTTGCCGTTGCCGACAACTCGTCTATTTCAATAGATTTGATATAGTCTAAGACAGAAGATTGAGCATTAAGACCATGGAACAAAAGACCTGAAAAGAAAATAGCGAAAACGGATCTCATTGAAATATTATTTTTTAATTACTTTTTTGCCATTGACAATATAGATGCCAGCAGGCAATTCCTCGAACGAACCTTCACATCGAGTACCAATAATAGAATAAACATTCTTTACGTTATCAGCATCGCCAAATACCCCATCCAAAGAAGCAAAATCATTGGAATTCATCGCATAAATTGTCTCTTCCGAACCAGATGCGACAGAAAGATATGCCTGATTGGCTGCAAGATTCTTGGCAGTTGACAACACAAAGCCTAACTTGCCGTCAGAAGTCTTTCCCAAAACACGCATTGTATTTTGATCAAACTTCGTAACAGCATCTTTAGAGTAAATACGCAAAGGATTATTGAAATATACACCCTTCAACTTGTTATCAGAAATACTCTTTCCTCCTGAAGCATGAAGCTTCAGACGGTTCTTGTCTGGCTCTGAATAAGAACATTCGATGATGACAGGCGTTGATGCCGGAATAATCTCATCCTCAATCGGCACCAAGTGTGCAGCAATACCAGATATATCCTTGATATAATAAGCTTTCATTCCCTCTGAAAAGAACGAGAAAGCAAAGTCAGCATAGAAAGGCTGATAATACTTGCCATCAATCTCGATTGTAGGCTTGATACCGAAGTAGTTGTCGCCTTCTTCTGTAATTGGACAAACCTTCCAGAGATTATAGTTACCCTTGGCACCAATACTCAGCATCGATACCTCTTTGTTTGCATAATAAGGGTCATCCTCAGAACCAAGATAGACAGTGGCACCAGAGACAGTGGCATACACCTGATAAGCATTAGCTCGCGAAGAATAGTAGATAGAAGGCGTATGACCGATAATCTGCTTCACGCTGGTTCCTTGTGCCTTGATATCATATTCATTACCTTTAATCTGGCTGAAATTAAGTACAGTCGAAGGATTGCTGACAGCCTTGTCAAGTCCTTTGATAAGCTGTACGGCACCCATATCTGGCGCTTTTGGATCAGCATCACCAGTATTATCAGACACGTAGATATATCTCGAATCAGCCACATTGACTACTCGATAGAAACCAGTGCCGTTGAGTTGAGCAAAGGCATAGTTGCAGAACAAACAAGAAAGAACGAGTAAAAATTTATTCATGCTTTATTTTTTGAAAAATTAATATACCTACCTGCAGAAAAGAAGCAGGTAGGTATATCATATTAATAATGTATTATTCTGCTACGAGAATAGTAACACGGTTCTTGTCATTTTCAGCGAATGGCTGCTCGGTATCACCCTTAGCTGCGCTTGAGATACGATCAGCAGAGATGTTGTAGTTCTCCTTGAGCATACGTACCACCTTATTAACACGAGCCTGTGAATACTTCATGTTGATTCTGGCATTACCCGTACCCTTATCGGCATAACCTGTCACAGTAACCTTAGCCTGAGGATTGCGGTTAAGATAAGAAACTACCTCCTCGAGTTTAACCTTCTCAGAAGTTGAGATCTCAGAGCCACGAATCACAAAGTAGAGATCACGGCGGATAGGACCTTCCTTAGCAACTTCCTTATCACGATATACAATCTTCTCAACCTCCTTGATAACTTCACGATCAACGTAAGTAGGTTCACATGGAGTTAGCTTTTTAGCACGCTTAGTATAAGTCTTGCCGAGGTTAACCTTCACGCTGGCGAGAGTATTGAAGTACCAGTCTGTATTGCTTGCCTTCTTTGAGTTGTAGTGGTCAGAAAGAGTATTGTAGCTGCTCTCGAGACCAAGGCTAACGCGATCGTTCACACGGAAATCGAGATTGAAGCCCCACTGAGCCACGAAACGAGTCTTGTGACCTGTCCAGAGATAAGCGAAATAATCTGCCTGATCAGGCATATCCTGCGAGAACTGATTGTTCAATGTCTCTGCGTCATCGTTGTTGAAGCCGACATTGACACCGGCACCAGCATAGATAGAGAAATCCACAAGACGCTTAGGGTTGAAGCCCCAGAGGAGGTTAGTTACATTCATTGTAACATCGAGAGTTGGAGCAACATAGTTCCACTTATATGAGAATGTCTGGTTGGCTGGCACATTATTTCTGTACTGGATACCACCCTTACTCTGCCAAGCATTGACAGCGAGACGAGCGCCCCAAATAGATGTCCAGTTGTATCCTACAGCTATCTGTGCGTTTGGAGAATTGAGGTCAGCCCAATCAATCTCTCCAAGAGTATGCTGGAAACCGAACTGGCCCTGAACATACCAGTGAGGATTGAAGACATATTCAGTCTCAACCTCTTCCTGTGCATAAGCTGTAAAGCAGCTTGCTGCAGCAAGTCCGGCTACGAACAATATTTTCTTGAAATTCATATTCTTTATTTCTTAAAAGATTGCTTACACTTAAAAAATCACTCTATTTAGGTTACTTAACCTTTACATAGTACTCACGCTGAGCAGGCTTACCAGCATAATCGACAACCTCATAAACGAGCTTGACAACCTTGCTTGAAGAAACGTTCATGTTCACCTTCATCACTGTGCCATCGAATACCTCGCCGTTAACGTCTGCACCATTCAATACGATTGAAGCGCCATCAGCCTTGATGTACTTCTTGTAGAATGGAACGATCAGTTCAAGAGTGTTAGATGTAGGAAGGAGTTCAACCTCTGCGCTCTCAAGGATAGTAGGATCAGCCTCGATAGTACTGAGACGCTTAACCTTGTTACCATCTACTACATAGACAGCAGGATTGGCAGCCTTAGAAAGACGCTCAACCAAAGAGATTGTCTTGTTGACAAGAGACTCAAGAGCCTTATCAACGATTGCACTTGAAGAACCTGTAGTGATTTCAGTCCAAGCATTATTAACCTTAGTGATGTAGTTCTGAACTTCTACGATAAGCTTGTCAATGTCGCCAGCGGCAGCATCAAACATCTCGTTGAAGTCCTCCTTAGGAATAGTGATGTCGATTGGGTCGCTGTTTGAACCAACAGTACCAGCAACACTGATCTGGATAGCACCAGCAGGGATAGTAACAACGATATCCTTGTCGAGACCCAACTGGATAGAAGGAACATCGATAGAAACCAGCTGTGAACCGAACTTCTGGATGAGAGCGTTCTGAATTCTCTTAACCAAAGCATTGGCACCTGAACCGATCTTGTTGGTAATAACAGAAGGGTCGATGTTTGACAAAGCGTCGAATGTAGTCATTGTGAGAGGCTCAACAGCAGCAGCGCAAATCTCATACTTTGATATGACAGCATTCTCACCCTGCTTAATCTCTACTGCATTTCCAGTGAGCTGCTGGTTGACAGTCTTGAATACGAGCTCAGCGATCTTAGAGAAGTCAACACCATCACTGATGGTAAGGAGATCCTTGACAGCATCCTTGAAGCCCTGGATATCCATAGTCACATGCTGAACATCATCCTTGTTAGTGAAAGATGCGGTTGTCTCATAGAGATAGTTGTTGGCACGAGTGTAACCAAGCAGAATCTCATGCTCAGACTTCTGCAATGGAGTCAAGGCAACGCCCACCTTGTTACCCTTGCTGGTAACGAGATTAACATCAACGCCCGAGAAATCAACGTTCAATGGATCAACAGAAAGGTAAAGAGTACCGAGGTTACCGCTTACGATATCACCACCTACGATAATACCATTGAAGTCGATAGCAGTCTTAGCCTCGCCATAATAACCGAGGAGCACATTGCTTGAAAGACCTACAGGAGTATTGAACGAACCGAATGCAGGAGTATAAACCGACTGAACAGTGATACCCTTTGCCTGAGATGCGAGTTCATTGATCTTGGCAAGAAGATCAGTATTCTTAGCCTCAAGAGCATCAACGCGCTTGATCACAGCATCGAGTTGCTCAGCTGTTGCAGTATTGATTGTCTCTTTCAAAGCTGCGATCTCAGCCTTAAGAGCTGCAACCTCTGACTGGAGAGCTTCACAATCTACAGAGCAAAGGCTCTTCTCAAGAGCTTCAATACGATTCTTGAGCTCATTGTAGTGCTGAGTTTCCTTAATCAAAACCTCATTGTAGAGATCTGTGTTAGTGTCCTTGCAAGACTCAAAAGTACCCACACTAAAGAGTGCAGTAGCTACAAGGAGAAAACCATAAATTTTCTTGTTCATAACTAAAAGAATTAAAAATAAGTATTAAAAAAATTAATAATCGATTCTATGAATGCAAAGATAGTTATTATTTTCAATAATAGGCAAAAAAATCAAAGTTTTTTTTCATTTTTTGTTCAAAACCGTATATTTTTTACTTTTTGAACATTTTCATCATTCAATTGACTAGTTTTTTGGCTCTTCCTTAATCGTTTTGATGAGATCAGGAATGTTTTCTTTCATCCATGGCGATACCACAACAAACCATGCACAGGCGAGAGCAAAACCCAGGAATGTAATTATGATGCAAGTCTTAGCCCTGCTGTTCACAGGACGCTGAGGCAAGGTAGCAGGTTCTACCACAGCGAAGACAGGCTTAACCTCTTGCAAATGAGCTCGTGACAATTCACGCTGCTGCACCATCTGCTGATACACCTGACTCGCAATGCTCGCTTCCTGTTCCAGGCGCTGACTACGCACCGACACCTTCTGCAGGATTACGCTGCGGTTGTTGTCCATGCTCTCGGCATAGGCTGCCTGAGCCTCCACCATCTTCTGATACGTGCTGTCGCACAATGCAGAATAATACTCGAAGTTATTGCGTTCCTTCTCCGTGCGGTATTCATACACATATTCCCTGAGCCTGCGACAGACTGTATCGGCAAGCTGGGCACACATCAACGGGTCTGTCATAGAAACCGAGACAGTAGTAACAGCTGTCTTCTTATCTACCGAGACATTGATCATCTTCTGCATCGCCTGCAACACGATCGACTGCTCACGAGTCAGGCGCGACAAGTCGTACTTCAGATAATCTGGATCTTCGATAGGCGCACCAAAGATTGACTCCTTAAGCTTTGTCACAAAGCCCTTTTCTTCATTGCGATGAGTGATAAAGTCGAAGAGCTTTACCGAAGGAAGCGGGCCTTCAAGCACACGCCTTGCTTCTATCTTGTCTTTTGGCAAGACTGGCATCGGATTGAGCTCGACATCGAAGAGCTGGGTCAGGAACGGAGTACTCTTGGCAATCTCAGGGAATATCGTAATATTAAGCGCATCGGCCGAAGACGAGCCAGCGCCCAAGTTAACGCCTAACATACTCGCTATGTTTCCCAACGAACCAGAACTCCTTGCACTGCCCTGAATCTCTGGAGCTAAGGTTACAGAAACCGAATACTGGCGTTTCTGCGACAGCGCAATTACTACACTAAGCACAGCAAAGCAGAAAGTCACTATTGCAATCTTGCGCCAATTCTGAATTGCCAACTTCAAATACTTCGCCCAATCGATAGGCTCATCGTCATAAACCTCAGACTTGTCACGCTGAGGAGATTGGTAGTTGTTTTCAGTCATAGCAATTATTTCAAAAGATTAGCAATAGAAACACCCATCATACCAATAGATGCAGCAGTAGTAGAAATGCTCATGAACTGCTGGAGCTGGTTCTCCTTCTTTTCCTTCTTTGGGATATAGATCAGCGCTCCAGGCTCGATGGTGGTGAACTTCTTCAGGCGAGACACACGACCATTCATATAGATAATAAATGCTTTTCTCTTGTATGCACGCTTCGCATAACCACCGGCAGCATTAATCAAATCCGATTTATTCAAACCTTTTTTGTAAGACACGGTAGTAGGCATTTGCACTGCACCTGATATTGTTACCGTATTCTTATATACCGGCACCGAAAGCATATCGCCTTCTCTCAGAATCAGGTCATTTTCTCCTCCAGGGTTCTTCAAGGCATCAGCCAAATCAAAAGAAACGAGATAATACTTACTATCCTGAAGATCAACCAGACTGTCGCCACCAGCCTTAACAGCATCCGTGACAAGAGACATGAGTGTAGCATCTTCCGCTGTTTTCAGTCTCATGAGTCGCGCACCTTTCAGGTATGCGAAATCTGTGATATTGCCAGCCTTTGCAATCAAGTCAGAAACTCTTTCCTCTCGCTTGCTCATGCTGTATGTACCAGGGAAATTGACCTCACCGGTAGCAGATACAGTCTTGCCTGCCACATAAGACGGACTACGACGAACAGTAACAATATCGTATGGCTCGAGCACGAACTTATCGGCACCATCTACAGCAAAACCATTCTCCATCGAGAAGGTGAAATATGTAGCGATATCCTTCTGTGCCACTAAGCTCTCGTTGTCAGTCACCATTCTCGCCACATCAATACGAACCACCGAAGCGCTTCTCAGCAAGCCACCTGCCTGAAGGATCAGATCCTGGACAGTAGTATTGGCTGCAAATGGGAAGGTGCCGGGGATTGCCACTTCTCCATTGATCGTCAAAGTACCCGGATCATTGAGTTCGAAGACACTATGAACAAACAATTCATCATTATTCTGGAGAGGCACATCTGGCTTCGAGCCATTCAGGATACCCTCAAGATCGACAGCAAAAGTCACAAGACTGCGGTCTTCATTCTGGCGATGGATCAATGCACGCTGGGTAAATGCTTCCGGAAGCAAGCCGCCAGCCTTAGCGACAAGTTTTCTGACGGTATTTACTTCTGGCTTGAGCTCAAACACACCAGGCAAGATCACAGAACCAGAAATGCTGATTCGGTTCTCAAAGCGAGCATCCATCTTTCTGACCTCGACTTCGTCACCATTCTTGAGCACGAAGGTGCCATATTGAGCAGCCTCAACGGTTGTCACAACAAAATCATGACCTTGTTGGCGCACTACGCTCACGTTGTCAGAATAAGCGGTTTTGCTAAAACCACCGGCATATTTGAAGAGATCAGCCAGAGTCTCCCCTTCCGTCATCTCAAAATTCATTTGACGCTTCACATAGCCATTCACCTTCACAATGCTCTTGTAAGGCTCAACCAGTATGACATCTCCTTCCTCAAGGCGCAGGTCATTCTTTCTTGAACCGTTGACCAGGAAGTCGTACATATCAATCACAGCTATAGTCTTGTTGTTTCTCACCAGCTTTATGGCACGTATTGTACCCGGCTCCCTGACGCCACCAGCCTTGAACATAGCATGGAACACCGTACTCAACGACGACACCATATATGTACCCGGGCTTGGCACCTCTCCGATAATGCTTATCTGAATTGAGCGAACCTGACCCAAACTCAGCTGGATATCAGTTTGCTCCTCACCTCCATTCAGGCCTTCATAAATCTGCGAAAGCTTACCCTTCAGGAACTTGTTAGCCGATTCAATAGACTTGCCGCTCAGGTATATTGGACCAAGAACATCAACGTTGATGTATCCCTCAGGAGAAATCACGCTACGGATCGTGCTCTGATTTGCACCGAAAATATCCACAATGACTTCATCACCAGGACCCAGCACATAGTTCTTTGGTGTTGGCATGTTTGTACTTGGAGCAAACGAAAGATTGGTATTTCTGAAGACATTTCTTCCATACACCTCATTCGATGCTTCTGGCAATACTACATCCGAGTTTGTGTTTTTCTGAACCTCCTTCGACATCATCGGATCGACATCCTCTGCCGACTCTGCATTTGGCACATGCTCTCTGCGTGTGGCAACTGCCGATTCTACAGCCGCAACATTATCCTTACCGCCCATCTGTGCCTCATACAGCTTCTTCACTCTCGCTGCCTGAGCACGGTCAACGCCTTTCAACGCCAATTCCTTCACAATGTCACTCTGTTTCTTGCCCGAGGCCATAGCTT